>JANPPM010000198.1:0-5865 GCA_031428495.1 Novosphingobium sp. | reverse complement strand
GTCGCCGTCGGCGTATCGTCATTGACCGTGATCGTCAGTGTGCCGTTGGCGGTCTGCAGGTCGGCGTCCTTGACCGTATAGGCGAGGCTGAACACCTGGTTGTTCTCAGTGTCGTCAAGTGCGCCGCCCGTCTCGGCTGCGTGCAGGATCGGCGCATTCTGCACCACCGAGTACACCCCGGTCGTCGCATTGAACGTCACCGTCACCACCAGGGTCGCACCCTGGAAGATCTTCACCTGACCCGCCGTTGCCGTGTCATAGCTGAACCCGGTAGGCGCCGCACCCGGTGCCGCAAAGCTGTAGGTCAGCGGCGCATCACCCTGCGAGGGATCAGGCAAGGGGCCCGCAGGCAATACCGCCGCAAGATCGCCCGTGCCGCCAGCAATGCCATTCGCGTTCACATCATCATCATCCAGCGTCACAGACGCCGTGCCACCAGCCGGATTGGAATTCACGATGGTGATTGCCAGAACCGCAGTGTCGGTATCGCCATCTGCGTCGGTCAAGGTGTAGGTGAAGCTGTCCACCACGCCGCCCGGGGTGCCCGCGTTGCGGGTGTAAACATAGCCGCCGCCGGTCTGCATCACCAGCGTGCCATATTGGCCGACCACAGAGAATCCGCCTGCGGCATCGTTGTCGCTATTGAGCGGCATATTAACGCTCACCAGTCCGGTGATAGCCCCGCCACCATCCGCACCCGCGCCGTCAATACCGCCGGGAGAGCTGGTGGTGCCGACGCCGCTGATCACATTGCCATCAGTGGTGACGGTACCAGACGTCACTGTATCAGTATCATCGCGGGCATCAGGCGTATCATCATCGACACTGATCGCGATCGTGCCATTGACTGCGTCGCCATCAGCATCGGTGACCGTGTAGGTAATGGAAAAAGTCTGGTTGTTCTCTGTGTTGTCACCGGCAATGCCGTTAAGCGTATCGTGGAGGATCGGTGCGTTCTGCGTTACTGTATAGGCGCCGGTCGCTGGATTGAGGGTGACGGTGACCACGGTCGTGCCGCCCTGCTTGATCAGCAGCGTGTTGGCGACCGAGGTATCGTAGGTGAAGCCGGCCGGAGCGCCTGCACCCGAAAACGCCAGCGTGAGTGCACCGTCACCGCCCGAAGCGGGCAGTGTGCCCGATGTGTTCGAAGTGTCCGGCGTATCGTCGCCGGTGCCGCCCGGATTACCATTCGCCTTCGTGTCGTCGTCGAGTGTGACGCTGACCGAACCAGCCGTCGGAATCAGATCCGTGATGGTGATTGTCAGCGTTGCAGTGGTGGTGTCGCCATCGCCGTCGGTGACCTGATAGGTAAAGACATCGATGCCGCCGCCGCGGTTGTCAGTGCGGGTGTAGGTGTAATTGCCATTAGTGCCCAGCACGAGCGTGCCGAACTGGCCAGCAACAGTAGCTCCGGGACTGGCGAAAGCGCCGGCGACAGTGCCCGCCCGAACGCCACTGACAGCTGCGCCGTCCGCGCCAAGCGTGTCCACGCCCGCCGCTCCGCTGGTAGTGTCGACGCCGGTAATAACATTGCCGGTAGTGGTAGTGCCGCCATTGGTGATGGCATCGGTATCATTACGTGCCGTCGGCACATCGTCGATGACATTGATCGTGATCGTGCCGCTAACCGTATTGCCATTGGAATCAAGCGCTGAGTAGGTGAATGTCTCGACGGCATTTTGCGTATGCGCGCCATTGTTGACGTCTGGCGTGGTGTCGAATTGATTGGTCAGCGTATAAGTATAACTGCCATCGGCATTGAGCCTGAACAGACCATAGGCCGTGGTGACGCTCTGTGCTGTATAGCTGCTGGCACCGGCCACAGCGAGCTGGCCGGTCACGGTTTCAGCGGGTGATGTGGGATTGGAACCGATTACTGAGCCTGCGCCGAGATCGGGGTTGGTAATTGCCGTATCGAGCGCGGCTTCGTTAACCGTCTTCGCCTGATTATCAGCGGCGAGCGTGACGTTCGCCAGATTGATCGTCAGCGTCGTCGTCGATTGATCGCTATCGCCGTCGCGAATCGTATAAACGAAGACATCCTGCTGGGTGGCAGTGATCGCGTTGGCGGTCGATTTATAGCTATAGGTGCCATTCGCATTGAGCGTCAGTGTGCCATAGAGGCCATTGATCGTAGTGCCGACACCAGTGGTGACCGCTGTGGTCGTGTCACTGCCCGCAGCGCGAACGCCGACCACGCCGCCACTCGTGACATAGCCGTCTGCTCCGGGCGTGTCGTTGGGCAGAACTTCGCCGGTGACGGTTGCGCCTTCCGCAACAGAATTGGAATCAGGGCGCGCGGTGGGAACATCGTCGATGATATTGACGGTCAAGGTTGCAGAAGCAACATCGCCATCGTTATCGACCACACTAACTGCGAAGATGTCGGTGGTATTGTCACCCAAGGTGCTGTTGGTCAGCGTGTAGCTGTAGCCGATTGTCTGATTGACCAGATCAATGCTGGTGATCGTCAAAGTGCCCGAAGCGCCCACAATCGTCTGGCCAACCGCAGTGACGAGCACGCCATTGAGCGAGACCGAGCGGACCCCATCGAGCGAGGTGATGTCGATCGTCCCGGTGGTGGTCTCAGTCGTATCGCTGTTGTTGTTCGCAATACCGTCGGCGATCTCGCCCGAGCCTGCGGGCAGCGAGCCGTGAATTGGAAGGCCCTTTTCGTTGACGGTCGCCGTCGCCGAAACCGCGCCCGCCGGATTGTTGGGCGTGATAATGATGGTCGTCGGCAGGTTGTTGAGCCGCGGGGGAATTACCTCCTCGTCAGGCTGATCAGGAAAAGCGAGTTCCGTGTAGGGCAAGAGATTGCCGAGATCAAAGGCCGACTGGATCGGCCCGGCAGGATCTGCGAAATTGCCGCCCGAACTGCTGACCGCGCCGGCCGCAGGCTGCGGCTGATCGCCGATAAGCAGGGCCGCCAAGTTGAGCGGCGGCACGGCAACCCCATCAACGACGATCTGGGGAACGAAGACCGCGCCGTCGGGGATGACAAAAACACGCCCATCATCAAGGCGGATGACCAGATCGCGACCATCGACGCGAATATCATCAAGCGTCGCTCCGGCGGGCAGGACAACCATATTGTCGGCATTGGCCAATAGCGGGACAGCCCCGAGCCTGGTCGCCGCCTCAGCGGCAGCTGCAATTTCCGATCCGATATTGATCGACTCAGGCTCAAATCCCGAATTCCGTGCGCCCATATCATCCATGGCCAAATCCCTACATTTGTCTGTCCGCAGGGTGCGCCTTGGAAGGGCACACCGAGCAGCCAGATTGCAGGCCAAACGAAGAGGATCACCCGGCGGCGATACGTTCAAGGCTGACCTGCGACCGTTGCTGGCGGCTGGAGCTTACGCTCCCAAAACAGCCGCGACTCACTTGCGGCACCACCTTGCTTATGTGGGGAGGTAACCACTGCTTAACGAAGGTTTCAAGTCAATTAACCTTCTTTGTTTATTCGAATAATTGGATACCTGAGGCAAGATGCGGCAGCCGAAGTCACAGCGTGCCGAAGCTCTGCCTGTGAACGCTATATAAATCGGTTATGTTTTCTGTCTTATCAGCTTCTTAGGCTGGATCAGCCGCGCCAGGAACAAGCCCGAAGGGCAAATGCCGCCGTAAATCCAGAGCTACTATGCCCTACGGTCAAAACTACCCTGCCGACAGGTCCAACCTGTCGCGCGCGGCGTCATAACGAATATCTATGCCTGCTTCTCTCAGCCGGTCGAAGGAAACAAAGGCCTCGATGTTCGGCGAATCGACCATGGAGGACAGCAGTTGCGGGTCGATCCTATCCTGGAAAAGATTCACCAGTTCTTTGAGCCGAAGAGACAGCTTTTGGTTGGGCGCAACATGCAGCGTCAGATTTCCGACGGGAACGCCGTTGGCCATGACCGGCAGTTGAAATTCAATTTCAGTGCCGATCAAGCGGTACTTGGCGCTGCCCTGAGCGTGAGAGACAGATCCAGCCCCAGCCTGATTTCGGCCGCCGCGTTGCGGGGCCAGCCTTGACGCCTGCCGGACACTGCGATTGCTGTTCGCGGCTTGAGCCAAGGCGTTATTGCCAGAAGGCTGTCTGGTTCCAGCAACCGTCGAGGCTGGCCGTTCGGCAAACCGGAGTGGCGGACTGGCCTGCGATGCGACAAACCCCTGCCTGTATGTATCGGAAGCCTGCGCGGGAAGGAAATAATCCCAGTCCGCAACGGCCAGTTTTGGTACCGGTTGGGGCACTGCAATTGGCGTCTGCGCTACGGGTTCCTGCGCAATTGAAGCTAAAGCAAGCGGTGTGCCAGCGGACGCTAATGTGAGCGCATTGTCCGATTTTGACGGCTGGTTCGGAGTTTCATTTTTCAGTTCGACTGCGCCCTGGAGCGCAACCGCAGCAACCGCTGCAACGGCAACTTTCGATTCAGCACCATTGGCAGCAAGCTCTATGTCCAACGGAGCTTCTGGGGTTGTAACAGCAATTTCGACTGGCTCCGCAATCGCAGCCAGAGCAACGGCAGCAATTCCAGCGCCTGCCGCTTCCTGAACCGCGCTGGCACTTTTCAGAACTTCTCGGCTCTCTGTTGCAGCCTCTGCTCGCTCTGCGCTTGTCCAGAGGTCAAATGCAGTTTCGAGTGCAGCGGTTTGCGGGTTCACGTCAGGCATTGCGTCAATGGCGCGGGGCGGCGGTGTGGCTTCGCTAGCATGTGTCGAGGTCGCGTCGATTGCCGCAGCAGGACCGGGACTTTCCAGTTTCAGATCGAGCCTTGGTTCAGCCGCGCTTGCTGCAGACGAAAAGGCTATGTCCGGTAGCGCAGTAACTTCAACCGTTGCCAATGCAGGGTCCGCAGGAAGCTGGGTGACGTCATCCAGACGCTTTGCCGCGCCATTGTCAGATCCAGCGCCAGAAATGCTTCCCCCTACGCCAAGCGCCAGAGTCAACAGGACTGGCAAGCCGCCGATTCCGAATTCGCTAAAAACGCGAAGATGTCCTGATTCCGTCATTTGCGATGCCCCACAAACAGAGTCGCTACATTTACACCTTTACTATGAGTCTTTCCAGAAGCTTAATGATTGCACCACTGCATGATCCGCAAACGATTTGCGCAAAGACCGAAACACTGCTGCAGTACTCTCGCATTGCAAGCGCTTAACCAGCGCGTGCAGTCTTTCCATTGTGATGGGTGATCACCTGAAGGGCGAGGGCTCGCTGGCCGGTGGCGATCCGCAGATCGATTGCGACGAAGGCCTTGCCCCGCTGAATCTGCCTCGCGAAATAGTTGGCGTCATTGCCATCAACATCAAGGTCGGTCAGCATTCGGGCGATAGCTCCGCCAGTCGCACCGATGGCGGCGCTGACGGCGGCTACGGAAGAAACGGCCGACGATGCCAGCGCGCCTGCTGCTGCGACGACTCCTAAGCCCGGGATTGCAACAACTGCGACACCGAGCAAGGCACCTGCAACGCCACCCCCGGCAACTGCGGCAGCAATGCTAAGCTTGCTGTGCCCCTCACGCTCACTTCCGTTGACATCGACATATCGCCCGGTCTGCCACAACAGCGAGATTGCGCTCTTAGGGATACCCGCCTCGATCAGCTCAGGCACGACGCTCTCGGCGTCTTCCTTGCGGTCGAAGATCGCTGTCAGGACATTGTGTTTCTTGAGGCCTTCCTCAATACGGGCACCGGCAAAGGCAGCGGCAAAGCGATCACGTTCATCGGCTGTGCGAAAGGCCAGACGCAGCCCTGCGGATTGATGCAATCGATCAACGCTGGGCGAGTGACTGTCTGACGAAAGCGTCCGCAGCAGCATTTCGATCGTCGTCGGTCGCAATGGCTGATCGGTTCCGCGATTGATCCATTCATACA
>JANPPM010000197.1:0-5630 GCA_031428495.1 Novosphingobium sp. | reverse complement strand
CGTGAAGCGTTCGAAGCCGGTATCCGGCACGGCCGAAATCGCCCAGGTCGGCATCATCTCGGCGAACGGTGATACCGAAGTCGGCGAGAAGATCGCTGAAGCCATGGAAAAGGTCGGCAAGGAAGGCGTGATCACCGTCGAAGAAGCCAAGGGCCTCGAATTTGAACTCGATGTCGTCGAAGGCATGCAGTTCGACCGCGGTTACCTGAGCCCCTACTTCGTCACCAACCCCGACAAGATGACCGTCGAGCTGGAAAACCCCTACATCCTGATCCACGAGAAGAAGCTGTCGTCGCTGCAAGCGATGCTGCCGATCCTCGAGGCCGTGGTGCAGTCGGGCCGTCCACTGCTCATCATCGCCGAGGACATCGAAGGCGAAGCGCTGGCTACTCTGGTGGTCAACAAGCTGCGCGGCGGCCTTAAGGTTGCTGCCGTCAAGGCACCGGGCTTCGGTGATCGCCGCAAGGCTATGCTGGGCGACATCGCCACGCTGACCGCTGGTGAAATGATCTCCGAAGACCTCGGCATCAAGCTCGAGTCCGTCACGGTTGGCATGCTCGGTGAAGCCAAGCGCGTCACCATCGACAAGGACAACACCACGATCATCGACGGTTCGGGTTCCGCTGACGAGATCAAGGCACGGGTCGAGCAGATCCGCAGCCAGATCGAGACGACCTCCAGCGACTACGACAAGGAAAAGCTGCAGGAACGTCTGGCGAAGCTCGCTGGCGGCGTTGCCGTGATCAAGGTCGGCGGCGCTTCGGAAGTCGAAGTCAAGGAGCGCAAGGATCGCGTCGACGACGCTCTCCACGCGACCCGCGCTGCGGTTGAAGAAGGCATCGTTCCCGGCGGCGGTACGGCTCTCCTCTATGCCACCAAATCGCTGGACGGCATGAAGGGCGCAAACGACGATCAGACCAAGGGCATCGACATCGTGCGCCGCGCGGTCCAGACCCCGCTGCGCCAGATCGCCGAAAATGCCGGCCATGACGGCGCGGTGGTTGCTGGCAACCTGCTGCGCGAAAACGACGAACTGCGGGGCTTCAACGCCGCAACCGACGTTTACGAAAACCTGACCGCTGCTGGCGTGATCGACCCGACCAAGGTTGTGCGCACCGCACTGCAGGACGCGGCATCTGTGGCTGGCCTGCTGATCACGACGGAAGCTGCGATCAGCGACCGTCCTGACGACAAGCCTGCCATGGGCGGCATGCCCGGCGGCGGCATGGGCGGCATGGGCGGAATGGACTTCTAAGTTCAGACCACCCACGCTGACAAAAAATGGGCCGGGGGAGCAATCCTCCGGCCCTTTTTTTATTGACAAGATTCGCGATCAAGACGCGATCCAGTCACGTGATAAAAACGCAACTGTAGGTGCGGTGATTGCGATTGAATGGCTCGTTAATGAGCGTAGCAGCCCGCCACCCGGCATCCAGCCGGTCAAGGGGTGCCACACATGCAGTCCAATCAAAACGGCGCGGAAGAACCCGCCGAAGCAAATACGTTGCCCCATCGGGGCCTTTCCAAAAAATCTCTGGCTTTCCTCACCATCGGGGCAATCGGCGTCGTCTTTGGCGACATCGGCACCAGCCCCCTTTATGCCTTCCGAGAAGCGCTGGGCCAGGCGGGCTCCGACGGCCTGATCCGCGAGGACATTGTCGGCGTGCTTAGCCTGGCGCTGTGGGCGCTGATCCTGATCGTAACGATCAAATACATCGCCTTCCTGATGCGCGCCGATAACGATGGCGAAGGCGGCGTGCTGGCGCTGCTGGCGCTGACCCGGCGCGGCAATGCCGGGACCAGCCGCTTGCTGCTGGTGCTTGGCGCGGTCGGTGCGGCGCTGTTCTTTGGCGACGCCATGCTCACTCCAGCGCTATCGGTGCTCTCCGCAGTTGAGGGTCTGAAAACGCTGCCGGGCGTGGGATCGGGCATTTCGCAGCAAACCATCATCTTCATCAGCCTGATTATCCTGATGGCCCTGTTCGCCGTCCAGAGGCGCGGGACCGGCGCGATGTCAAAGCTGTTCGGCCCGATCTGCGTGGTCTGGTTTCTGGCAATCGGTGCCATCGGCGCGATGCATATCGCCGATGCGCCCGCGATACTCGCCGCGTTCCTGCCGTGGCATGCGGTGAACTTCCTGCTGACCAACGGCGTCCTCGGCCTGTTTGTGCTGGGCGCAGTGTTCCTCACGGTTACCGGCGCAGAAGCGCTGACCGCAGACATGGGCCATTTCGGCAAGATGCCGATCCAGCTGGGCTGGCTGGTGCTGGTCTTCCCCGCGCTCTCGCTCAACTATCTGGGGCAAGGGGCCTTCGCGCTCAAGACACTCGAACAGGCGCAGCTAACCGGCACGACCTTTGCCAATCAGGACTGGTTTTTCCAGATGATCCCGGTCGATGTGCGGCTGCCGATGGTGCTCCTCGCCACGGCAGCGACGATCATTGCCAGCCAAGCGGTGATCACCGGGGCCTATTCGCTCACCCAGCAGGCAATCCAGCTTGGCCTTCTGCCGCGCCTGAACATCAAACAGACGTCTGCCGGGCACAAAGGTCAGATCTACATCGGCTCGGTCAACTGGATGCTGCTGGCCGGGGTGGTCTGGCTGGTGGTCGGGTTCGGTTCATCCTCGGCCATGGCGACGGCTTATGGCATCGCGGTGACCGGCACTATGGTGGTCACCACCTGTCTGGCCTTTGCGGTCACCCGGCTGCGCTGGGGCTGGAGCCTGCCGCTCAGCCTGGCAGTCATCGCGCCGTTCCTGGCCATTGACCTGCTGTTTCTGGGCGCGAACATGATGCGGGTGACCGAGGGCGGCTGGGTCTCGCTCGCCATCGGCGCACTGGTGCTGGTGGTAATGTGGACGTGGATACGCGGGCGCAGCTACATCCGTATGCTGGAAGCCGATGCCTCGATACCGTTGGCAGAAATGGTAACTTCGCTGGCCAAGCGTCCGCCGACAATGGTCGATGGCGTTGCGGTTTACCTGACAGCGCGCAATGAATTGACCCCGCATGCGCTGCTCCACAACATCAAGCACAACCATGTCCTGCACCGCCACAATTATGTGACCACGGTCAGAACCTTGCAACGGCCGCACTGTGATGAGGCCGAGCGGCTGACCATCGAACCCATCGACGAGCGCTTCTCGCGGGTCACGCTCAATTATGGCTTTATGGAAACACCGGATGTGCGCGAGGCGCTGATTGCGGCGGGGGCATTGATCCCCGAAGCAGCGAAGGCAAGCTTCTTCATCGGGCGAAACAATTATGCCTTTTCGTCTGATGTCGGCATGCCGATGTGGCAGGATGTGCTGTTCATTGCGCTGCACCGGAACGCTGCCGATCCCACCGACTATTTCAACATTCCGCCGGGTCGGGTGATCGAACTGGGGACGCAATACACGATCTGAACGTTGGAAATCCCGGGCCTCTCGAGGCGATAGTCCCGGGATTTCGCCAATTTACGCAATTGCCCGCATTCCCGCCCCATTTCATCGCCATGAAGTTTGACGAAAAACCACGCGATGTTAAGCTCCGGCGTTAAGGGAATGATAAGTATGAATTCGGTAGCTTGACGCCATGAAAACGGAATCGATCAGACGGATGGCTATTCGCGGCGTGGCTTCGCTCGCGCTGGCCGCCGCAATGTTCGCGCCGCTGTCTGCCGCAAGCGCCGAAGAGGCGACGGACATTGCCGCCGCTTTCGACCGTACTTTTGCCGCCGAACCGCGTGAACCGATCTCGCGCGATCCCTTCCAGGCACAGGTTGCGCGCCTTGCCAGCAATGGGCTGGGGCGCATTGGTGTGGCCGCTTATGATCTGGGCACCGGACGCAGCGTCGCCGTGCTGGGCGACCAGCCTTTCCCGATGGCCAGCACCAGCAAGGTGGCGATTGCCGCGACTTTTCTTGAAATGGTCGATGCTGGTCGCGTGCGGCTCACAGATCAATATCCGCTGATGATCCCGGTTCCTTCACGCAAGTTCGAAGGGCCAGTTGCTCCGGTTCGTCCGGGCAACTATTTGTCTGCCGGAGAACTGATCAATCTCGCGCTGACCAAGAGCAGCAATCCGGCAACTGATGCACTGCTAGCAGCGGTTGGCGGTCCAAGGGCTGTCAACGACTGGCTGCGGCGCACGGGCAACAGCAATATGCGGATCGACCGCGATATTGCCACGCTGGTGCGCGATGACGGTGCGGTCAATCCCGCTACCACGATTGACACCCGCGACAGTGCCACACCCAATGCCATGGTCCGCATGCTGGCGGGCCTGCATCAGGGCCACTGGCTCAGCGCGCGCAGCCGCCAGTTCCTGCTCGATACCATGGCCCGCTGTGAAACTGGCAAGAAGCGTATTCCGGCATTGATGCCTGAAGGCGTGGCGATTGCGCATAAGACCGGAACCCTGTCCAACACGGCAAGCGACATCGGCATCATCTCGATGCCCGATGGTCGCGCCATCGCATTGGCAATTTATGTCACCGGACAGGGCGGCAAGCCAAACCGCGACTGGCGCATCGCCGAAATCGCCCGCGCCATCTATGACGGCTATCTCTATTCCGGCTCAAGCCTGCGCCCGAGTACGGCGCGCAAGTAACGCAATTACCGCGAAATAACGCCCTGCCCGCGCCACGACGCGCGGTGACCGCCATCGACGGTAATATCGATCCCGTTCAAAAAGCTCGCCGCGTCCGAGAGCAGAAAATCAACCACATTGGTGATCTCCAGCATCGAGCCTTCGCGGCCCAGTGGAATTTCCTGCGCCTTGTCCGCACGGGTCTTGCGGCTGTTGGTGCCGTCATGGCTCGGCAAGTCGGCGCCTTCGGCGCGGGCCATCGGGGAATCGATCATGCCCGGTGACAGCGACACCGCGCGCACCCCGCGCGGCCCCCACTCAACCGCAAGCTGCTCGGCCAGCCGGTTGATGCCCAGCTTCGCGTAATTATAGGCCTCCTCGGCATCGGGTTCATAGCCAATGGCATTGGCCAGCCGGTCGAAGAATTCCGGGTGCAAGGGAGCGCGCAGCGCGGCATCGATTTCCGCCTTGTTGGGCGGTAGATAGCTTGCCAGTGACGAAATCAGCACTGCGGCCCCGCCGCGCACCATGGCGGGTCCAACCGCATCAGCAACCAGCCGCGCCCCGATGAAATCAATCTCCATCATCTTGCGCCACGAGCCAATGCTCTTGCCGACCGCCGCAACCTGCGCCAACGCGCGCACCCCCGCCCCCTTGGCCATTGCCGCGCCCAGCGCTCGGGTTTGCACCGGGTCGGTGATGTCGCAGGTCTGCCCCGACACGGTATAGCCTTCGTAGCGCAGTCCCTCGACCACCTCGCCAAGCCGCGCTGTGTCGATATCGACCATGACCAGCGGATGCCGCCGCCCCAGCGTGCGGGCAATCGAGCTGCCCAACCCTCCGCAACCGATGATCAGCGCGGCCGGGGCATTTGCGAGAAAGCCTGAGCTGTCAGCCATTTTTCAACCTCAAGATTTGATTTGGCCACGTCCGTTCGGGTCGGGGGGTGGGGAGAGAAACCGGTGGTGGTTTGGGGGGGTGGGGACCACCACCGCGGGTAGTAGGTGGATAAAGAAACACCCCAAGGGGGGGGGGAATAAGGTGGGGTTGGTGTGT
>JANPPM010000196.1:0-1735 GCA_031428495.1 Novosphingobium sp. | reverse complement strand
ATCAACGCCGCTATGCGCGCGCAGCGTGCCCAGAACGGGATGCTGGCGCATGCCGAAACCACTCGTCAGCCTGCGCGCCGCCACTGGCATGTACGATGGCAGTGCACCGGAATAGCGCGCTGCGGCAATCGATGTCAGCGCAGGCCTGGGGGGGCGCAGCGCAACCGAGAATACCGCATTTGCTGGCAACCGGCGCGATGAAAACGAAACTGTGCCAACCGATCCGCCACTTCCCGAACGAGAGAAATAAACCGGTCGCCCGTCATGATCGGCTGCGCGGCTGAAGGTTACCTGAGCAAAACTTGGCGTTTCCAGAGTTTCAGACCGATGGTTCACACCGGTCTGCCCGCCATCATCGCGCGAGGGCTGTCCAGAACCAACTTCAAGAGAGACGATTGGTATATCTGTGCCGACAGTGTTTGCCGCAGCGGCATAGGCAGCGGTTGCTGGCATGACCCCGAATGTTGCCAGACCAAAGCATATCATACAGCGGGTTCGGCTCATCGAATGCCCCCCGGCAACTTGAAGCATCGCTGCAATATACAGCACTTGTGAGCGTCAACAAGCGCTAACGCTTTGGCGTTCGCCAACTACACACCCGGCAAACCGTTTGGAAAGACTCAGTTTGGATCTTCCGGCTGCGTGCAAAAAGTCTCAGCGATGAGTCTTTCCGCCGCAGTTGCTTCAGCAATCATGAGGCGTAGCGCTTTTGCGGTGTCGTCCAGGACGCCGGTGCTTAGGGGCCGCTCACCGTTGATGAACCGCCGAATGGCTCGCTCGTCTATGCCGAGGCGCCGCGAGGAAGCAGTCACCCCGCCAAGCACCTGCACACAATGGGCAAAGTGCTCAGTCAAATCCTGCATTGTGAATGACGCCATCGTTGTCGCTCCTTACGCCCTTGCAGGCGGTGACATGTTGTGTGGCGGGAATGACACCAGAGGCGCGTTCGTCAATCCCCAGCGCCCATAGCAAAACGTTGGCACATCATGCGCGTTGCTGCTTATGGTTTTTTCTGGATCGAGAATTACACATGACGGATGACGAAAGCCACTCGCTGACAAGGCCGCAACGACGATTACTTCGCCGTATTTTCAACGGGCGGACTGACCCTATTGCGGCGGATGGCAGGACGTTCTCAACCTACAAAGACGCGAGTCAATACCTCCAATCCCTGGCCCCGGATGCGCGAGACGCGGCATATGCGGAGATGAAGGCCAATGGGCTGACTGCGCCTCAGACGGGCGGCTGAAACCCGCTGCATCTGCCATTCGCCCAGTTCGCACCGCGTGGCTGTCATACCTGCGCGCACCTGCTACCCCTCGGGCGCAACCCAATCTTGCAGGTCTGGTGCGCTTCCGATCAGGGCGAGGCCGTGGGCAATGGAAGTCAACTCGTTGCCGCTGGCGATCCGGCTTTCGCCAAAGCGCCGTTCGAACAACCTGCGCACCGCCGGGATCAGCGAGGATCCACCCGTCAGGAACACATGATCGATCTGGTGGGTATGCAGGCCTGCATCTGCAAGCACCGTATCGAGCGTCTCGCCAAGGCGCTGAAGGTCCGGCTCGATCCAGCGTTCGAAGTCGGTTCGGCTGACTTCGGCCTCGATAGTCAGGCCCGCTCCTGCGAAGCTTAGGCTGGCATGGGTATCGATTGATAATGCGCGCTTCAGGCGTCCAACCGCTTCATACAATCCATACCCCAGCTCGTGCTCGATCACCGCGATCATCCGCCCGAT
>JANPPM010000195.1:0-8689 GCA_031428495.1 Novosphingobium sp. | reverse complement strand
TCGAGGGCTTCTTCGCCAAACTCAAGCAGTGGCGTAGAATCGCCACCCGCTATGACAAACTCGCCGCCAACTTCCTCGGCTTCGTCAAACTTGCCAGCATCATGCTATGGCTCAAGTGATTAAAATGTCACTACAACCTAGCCCTGGTCGGTCTGATAATCAGCGCAATTTCGGCGATTGGGTTCGCACTGGCGAAACGCTGGGCGCCCCAACCAGCAAGATAAATTGCCGGCGCATCGCCCTTAAGCATTGCAGGTTTTACGAACGAATTGGACGCTTGCGGACGTGCTGCGGCTGGAGCGCGGCAACATCGTTAACCCCGCACAGCGCCATCGCACGGTCAAATTCCTCACGCAGAATGCACAGCGCGCGGCTCACCCCTGCTTCGCCCCCGGCCGCCAGCCCGTAAAGATAGGGACGCCCGATCGAGCAGGCGGTCGCGCCAAGCGCCACGGCCTTCGCCACATCCGAACCTCGACGAATCCCCCCGTCGCAAATGACGTCCGGGAACGCGCCGACTGCCTCGCGCACCGCCGCGATCTGATCAATCGGCGCCGCTGCTCCGTCCAATTGGCGTCCCCCATGGTTGGAGACGATCACTCCGGTGGCGCCGCAGTCGATAGAGCGCCGTGCGTCGGCCGCGGTCATCACGCCCTTGATCGCCAGCGGGCCGCCCCATTCCTTGGCCAGCCACTCCACGTCGCGCCACGAAATGGCAGGATCGAATTGACCGTTGACGTAATCGAGCAGACTCATCGGCCCCGTGGCCAGCGGGTCCACGCGGTGGCTGACATTGGCGAGGTCGAACTTCGATCCAGTCAGTGCGGGTAACGACCAAAACGGATGCGCCGCGAAGCTAAAAAACGACTTTAGCGTGAGCCGCGGTGGCAGAGACAGGCCATGAACGCGGTCCCGCTCCCGGCTTCCGGCCACCGCTGTATCCACCGTCAGCGTAAGGCCGTGATAACCGGCGTCCTTGCACCTGGCGACGAACTCCGCGGTCAGGCCGCGATCCTTGAATATATAGACCTGAAAAACCTTGGGGCCAGCGACGGCCTGGGCGAGCTCTTCGAGCCGCGTCGTTCCCATCGTCGATAGACTGTAAAGCAGTCCCTGCTTTGCTGCCGCTCGCGCCACTGCAAGCTCGGCCTCGCCATGGAACATGCGGGTCAGCCCCGTCGGCGACAACATCAGGGGCCAAGTGATGCGTTGCCCAAATACGACTGTGCCTGTCTCAACTCTGGAAACGTCGGCCAGAACATCGGGCAGAAACTCATAGTCTGCGAAGGCCGAAACGTTCCGCCGCAGCGAAACTTCGTCTTCGGCCCCGCCATCGATGTAGTCGAAAATGGGGCGCGGCAGCGCGCGTCGCGCCTGGGCGCGTAGATCGGCCACGTTAATGGCGCGGTTAAGCCGTCTTGCTGCTCGTGAGCTCAAGGCTTGTTGCCAAGACACTGCTGAACAATAGCCTCCTCGACAGCGTCATTGACGACGCCGACGCCAAAAGTCAGCAAAGGGCGGTTAATGCGCCTCAGCATCGCCGCTCAACTGGAATATCTTGCCGGGGTTGAACAGGTCCTGTGGGTCGAGCGCGCGCTTCAGCATGCGCATAATGTCGACCGTCCCTTCGCCGAGTTCCTTGACCAGCCATTCCTGCTTGCCAATGCCGATGCCGTGCTCGCCGGTGCAGGTACCGTCCATCTCAAGCGCGCGCTCGACCAGTCGGGCGTTAAGCGCCTCGACTTCCGCGATCTCGGCTGGGCTGTTCGGGTCGATTGAGAAAATCACGTGGAAGTTGCCGTCGCCGACATGGCCAAGGATCGTCGCGGGCATGGAAGCAGTCTGCAGGTCGGCCTTGGTCTGGGTGATGCAGTCAGGCAGTCGGCTGATCGGCACGCAGACATCGGTCGCCCAGCCGATGGCGCCCGGGCGCAAGTTGACTGCGGCGTAATAGGCCTCATGCCGCGCCTTCCACAGCTTGGAGCGATCTTCCTGGGTCGAGGCCCACTGAAAGTTGCCGCCGCCATTGGCCGACGCGAGTTCGTTTACAGTTTCGATCTGCTCTGCGACGCTGGAGGGCGAGCCGTGAAATTCGAAGAAAAGCGTAGTCACTTCGGGCAGGTCGAGCTGCGACCACTTGTTGACCGCGCGGATCTGCATGTCGTCGAGAATCTCGACCCGCGCCAGCGGCACGGCGAGCTGGATCGACTGGACCACGGTATCGACTGCGCCCTGCAGCGTCTCGAAACCGCAGACAGCAGCGGAGATCGTCTCAGGAATCGGATGCAGCCGCAGCGTAACCTCGGTGATGATCCCCAGCGTCCCTTCGGAGCCGACATAGAGCCGGGTCAGATCGTAGCCTGCGGCCGACTTGCGCGCGCGGCGGCTGGTGCGGATCACTTCGCCCTGCGGGGTCACCACGGTCAAGGCCAGCACCGCCTCGCGCATCGTGCCGTAGCGTACGGCATTGGTGCCGCTCGCCCGCGTCGCGGCCATGCCGCCGAGTGTGGCGTTGGCGCCGGGATCTATCGGGAAAAACAGCCCGGTATCGCGCAAGTACAGGTTGAGTTCCTCGCGGCGCACGCCTGCCTGCACGGTGCAATCGAAATCCTCGCCGTTGACGCTGACGATTTGGGTCATGCCCGAAAGGTCAAGACTGACCCCGCCGCGCACCGGCAAGGCATTGCCTTCGATCGAAGTACCCGCGCCGAAAGGCACGATTGGCACGCCGGCCGCTGTACATTTCCGCACGACCGCAACGACATCCTCGGTCGAATGGGCAAAAACTACGGCGTCTGGCAGCATTGGGGCGAAGTGCGCCTCGCTGGTTCCATGCTGCCGGCGCACCGCTTCACCGGTTTGAACCCGATCGCCAAAGCTTTCCCGCAGATCCGCGATAAAATCGTCGGAGACTGGAATGCGACCCGCGGTGAATTGCTGAATCACTGTAATTCCTCAGAGGTTTGAGGCGTCCGGCAGGATCACCGGACGCCTCGCGCCTCAGAACTTGAAGGAAGCTTCGGCGCCGATCGTCCGCGGCTGAATGTACGAGCCGAAGTAGGTCTGACCCGCAGTGTTACTCGGCGCGCTGGCGGCGGGGCTGACCACGTTGAGCGCCCGCTTGTCGGTGAGGTTCTTGGCGAAGACCGACAGCGACAGGCCGCCGTGCTCGATCCCGGCGCGCAGGTCGATCGTCGCATAGTTCGGCAGGCGCTTGGGGAACCTGCCCGAGTAGTCGCTGATCCTATCCGACACGAAGCTGACGGTGCCGCCAATGCTCCCCTGGGTCTCGCCGCCGAGCGCGAATTCATAGTCGACCGAGACGGACCCGGACCACTTCGGAACGTAGGGAAGGCGGTCGCCGGCCACGCCGAACGCGGCGGGCGCGGCAGTGGTCAGTTTGGCATCAACATAGGAGACGTTCGCGCCGAGCTGGAACCCGGTCACGGGCCGGTAGCGCAAGGTCGCCTCGGCGCCCTGGCTTCGCGCGTTACCGCCGTTGACAATGAAGTTGAACCCGCCCGCGCTGGTCTGGATCTGGACGTTCTTCCAGTCGGTGTGGAACACTGCCGCCTCGAGCGAGAGCGCACGGTCCGCGCTCTGCGCCTTGATGCCGAACTCGTATTGGGTCAACCGGTCCGGCTGGAACGTCAGTGGGATGTTTCCGGTCGGCGGTGCCGGGTTTGGACCGCCGGGGCGGTAGCCAGTGGCGGCGCGGCCGTAGACCATCAGGTTCTCGCTGAACTTGTAGCGCGGCGAAACCAGCCAGGTAACGACATTGGCACGCTCGTCGCCGATTGCCGCGAGCGTGGCGGTGGTTGCCCCGGTAACGATCGCGCCGGTTGCGATCGAAATCAGCAGCCCGCGATAGTCCTGGTCATAGTGCTGGGAGTCATGCGCGTAGCGGATACCACCGAGGATATCGAACTTGTCAGTAATGTGCAGGCGCGCATTGCCGAAGACCGAGTACTCTTCGTAGGTCGAGTCGATCCGGGCGACCGCAAACGACGGCAGCGTGGTGATCGCGGCCCCGGTGGTGGTCGAGAAGTAGTCGAACCCGGGGATGCGGTTCTGGTTTGTTTCGCGGGTCCAATAGAACCCTCCTTGCAGGTCGAGCATGCCGCCGAGGCCGGTAATTCCCGCGCGGGCTTCCTGCGACCAGCGCTCGGTCCGTTTGAAGGTGTTGAGCTGGATGCCAAGGTTCGCTGGTACCGCGATACCGGCGAAGAACGCCAGCACCGGCGCAGCGCCCGTCAGGGCAGCGCCGAAGCTGAGAGTCGAGTCGCCGGTCTCGGCGAGGCCAATCGTCTGGTAGGTCGTCGACGATGTCAGGTCGACCTGGCCGAGCTGGGCCTTCAGTGTCGCGTTGTAGAGCCGCAATTCGGCCTTGCCCCGCTCGCGGACGGAACGGTTGGCAGTAAGGTCGCCGTAGAGCGGCTGCAGCGTCACCGCGTCGACGTCGGCAAGGTTGGTGGCGTCGCTGTTGGTGTCCTGCGCCAGCGCCGAGAGCCGCAGAGTGACGTCGGGTCCGAGCTTGGCAGCGAGTTCGATGCGGCCGCCATAGACGCGCGCTTCATTGATGTTCCGGGCGCCGATCCGCAGGTTGATGTTGTCGATGTAGCCCGGGTCCTGGCGATAGAAGCCGGACACCGAAACCGCCACCGAGCCCGGCGCGATGGGAACGCTGACCAGCCCGCGTGCGGAATAGCCGACTTCACCATGCGCGATCGAGGTGATCCCGGCCGAAACACGGCCTGTGACTTCGTCGAAGTTCGGTGCCGCTGTGGTAAACTTGAGCAGGCCGCCAACCGCGCCCGCGCCATAGAGCGTGCCTTGCGGGCCCTTGAGAACTTCGATCTGGGCCAGGGCCGCGGGATCAAGGTCAGGGGTGATGCTACTGCCGCCGGTGTAGGCGTTGACTGAACCGACCGGAGCTTCGTCGACGTAGTAGCCGGTGGTCGAGCCCGGCTGGGCTGCACCGGTGGTGATCCCGCGCAAGGTGATCTGGGTGCTGCCGGTGCGGCCTGAGGTCAGTGACAGTCCAGGGACGCGGGACGCATAGTCGGAGAAGCGCACTGCGCCCTGCTCGGACAGATCTGTGGCAGTCACTACCGAAACCGAGGCCGCAACGTCCTGAAGGCGTTCGCTGCGCTTCTGGGCGGTGACGATGATTTCGCCTTCGCTGGCGGGAGCATCGGCCGCAGCCTCGTCGGCATAAGCTTGGCTGGCGGTCAGTGCGACGGCAGCGGCACCGGCCATGATCAGGACGCGGTTGTATCGATGCAAAGTCATCATGTGCTCTCCCCTAGGCCCGCGTTCGGTTCGGCGGGCTAAACCTATCTGATAGCTGACACCTATCAGATAGGATGACCATGTCGATAAGGAGGACTATGCCGATTGGAAGGGAGAATGTGCCGAGCGTCAGGCCGACATCATGCCGCAAGACTTTGCGAGGCGTCGTTACGCCGTGTTTCCAGCTCGGCAAGGAGCTCGATCCGGCGGGCGGCAGCGAGCGCCATCGCGGCTTCCTTTACCGGCCCGAACCCGCGAACATCTCTGGGCAAGGCCGCGATCCGAATGGCGGTTGCGATCGTTGCAGCGTTCAGCGAAGTGCACAAATCCTCGACAGTCCCAAGATACTCGTCGCGCAACAGTCGCTCGGCCCGGCGTTCGGCCGTGCGGCCGAATGGATCTGCCCACGTCCCACGCAGGGTCTTCATCCTCGCCAGTAGCGAAAACGCCTTGAAAATCCAGGGGCCGAGCTTGCGCTTGGAGGGCCGACCCGTGCGCGGATCGATCCGCGAGAGAAGTGGGGGCGCGAGCCAGACCGAGACCTTGCCCATGCCGGCGAACTGACGCTCCAGATCGGCGCGGAACGCCGGATCGGCGTAGAGGCGAGCAACCTCGTACTCGTCCTTATAAGCCATGACCTTGTAGGCGTTCTCCGCCACGGTCCGCGCGAACTCTTCACCATATGGACGGCCAGCGGTCGACGCACGTTCGACCAACGCTGCGTATCGCTCGGCATAGACCGCATCCTGATATTGGATAAGCTCCGCCGCGCGCCGCGCGACAAGGGCGCCGAATGCTTCGTGCACAGCAATTGGCGCTGCGAGGCCAGCCATGCGCTCGGCTTCAGCCAGATCGGTCGCGGCGAACCTGCCCCAGGCAAGCGCCCGCTTGTTCATCTCGACCGCAGCGCCGTTCGCTTCGATCGCGCCGTGCAGCGCATCGAGCGCCAGCGGGATAAGTCCCTGCTGCCAGGCATAACCCAGCACCATGACATTGGCCGCGACGGCATCGCCGAAGACACCCTGAGCGATAGCGGTCGCGCGCAACTGGAAGCCCTGACCGGCGCGGCCGAGCAGTGTCTCAATCATCCGGGCGGTGGGCAGAGTGGCGTCGCGGTCGGTGACCACATCGGCGGTCGGCGTCTCGTCGCTATTCAGGACAATCGCTGTGCGTCCTTCGGCGAGCTTGAGCAGCCCGTCGGCGGCGCTGGCGACAACAGTGTCCGTCGCGAGCATCACATCGACATCGCCCGCGCCAATCCGCACGGCGTGGATATCCTGACCATTGGGCGCGATCCGCACCTGGCTTACTACTGCGCCGTTCTTCTGCGCGAGGCCCGTGAAATCGAGGACCGTTGCTTCCCGGCCTTCCAGAAAGGCCGCCGTGCCGAGCAGCGCGCCGAGCGTTAGCACACCGAGCCCGCCGATCCCGGCGATATAGACGTTGCAGACCGTATCGCGCGCCAGAATTGTCGGCTCAGGCAGCGCGGCGAAGCGAACCGCCTCGTAGTCCTTCAGGCGATCGGCGTCGGGCTTGCGCAACACCGGACCGTCTATCTCGACGAAGCTCGGGCAGAAGCCTTTCACGCAGGAAAAATCCTTGTTGCAGCTCGACTGATTGATCTGGCGCTTGCGGCCGAATGCAGTCTCGCGCGGTTCGACCGCGATGCAATTCGACTGGACAGAGCAATCGCCACAGCCCTCGCAAACGCGGTGATTGATGAACAACCGCTTCGGAGGATCGATCAGCGCCTTGCGCTTGCGGCGGCGGCGCTTTTCGGCGGCGCAGGTTTGGACGTAGACGATGGCAGTAACCCCGGCGATCTCGCGCATCTCGCGCTGGATCGAATCCATTTCATCGCGGTGCTGGACGATCACACCGGAGGCAAGGTCGGCCTCGCGCCACAGGTCCGGCTCGTCGCTCACCAGGCGTACCTGGCCCACGCCTTCGGCCATCAATTGCCTGGTTATAGCTGCCGGACTCAGCGCGCCTTCGTGCGGCTGGCCGCCGGTCATCGCGACGGCATCATTGTAGAGGATCTTATAGGTGATCGGCGTCCCAGCCGCGACTGCAGCGCGGATCGCGAGCAGGCCCGAATGCTGGTACGTGCCGTCGCCAATGTTTTGGAAGATATGGCCGGTTTGGGAGAACGGCGCAGCGCCCATCCATTGCGCGCCCTCGCCGCCCATTTGACTGAAGGTCGCAGTTTTCAATGACGGCTGCGACAGCGCCATGACGTGACAGCCGATCCCGCCACCCGAGATGGAGCCCTCGGGAGTTTTGGTCGAACTGTTGTGCGGGCAGCCTGAGCAGAAGAACGGCTTGCGCGCCGGGAACGGCACGACTTTGCCCTTGTCTGCACGGGCTTCGAGAATCCCAAGCCGATCGGCCAGGCCCTCCGCCGCCGCCGTACCGGCGAGCACCTCGCGGATCACGCGCGCGACGATCAGCGGCGTAAACTCCAGCGCGACCGGCAGCAGATCCTTGCCGCGAACCCGGGGCGCAGCACCGCGGCCGTAGAGCGCAACCTTGAGCTGATCCTCGACGATCGGCTGCTTCTCCTCGACCACGACGATCATCTCGGCCTGGCCGGCAAAGGTGATCAGGCTGGCGGTGTCGAGCGGCCAGCTCATCGCCACCTTATAGACCGCCAGGCCCAGCTTGGCGGCATCAGGCTCTGACAAGCCGAGGTCTTCCAGCGCCTGCATCAGGTCCTGATGCGCCTTGCCAACCGTGACGAAGCAAATGCGCGGCCGCTTTCCGCCCAGCACCGGACGGTCGAGACGGTTGGCCGAGGCCCAGGCCTGCACCGCGGGCAGACGGTAGTCGAGGATGCGCCGTTCGAACTCGGCGCGCTGGACCGGCCAGGCAATCGACGGGTCCCAGCTGCGCAAGTGCTGCGGCGCCTGCCCTTCCGATATAACGAACTCGGGATCGGCGGCGGGCAGCACGAAAGAGGCGGCGCTTTCCACGACCTCAGCCACGGTCTTCATCGCCACCCAGAGTCCCGAGAACCGCGATAGAGCGAGCCCCGCCAGACCCAGCGAAAGGATTTCCGAAACGCTGGACGGCTGAAGCACCGGCATCAGAACCGACTGGAAAATCCCGTCGGTCTGGTGCGGATACATCGAGGACTGCGCCGAGTGATCATCACCCGCTACCGCCAGAACTCCCCCCAGCGGCGAGGTGCCGAGCGTATTGGCGGTGCGGAAGACGTCACCGGTTCGGTCGACGCCAGGCCCCTTGCCATACCAGATGCCGAACACGCCATCGGCCTTGGTCGGTCCAAACGCCTTGTGCATCTGCGCGCCCCACAGCGCGGTCGCCGCCAGATCCTCGTTAAGGCCCGACTGAAAGACGACATCGTGTGCCTCGAGGTGGTTGGCCGCCTTCCACA
>JANPPM010000194.1:0-1642 GCA_031428495.1 Novosphingobium sp. | reverse complement strand
CGCTCACCTGCGCGGGCTTTGCCGATACGCAGCAACGCTGCGATGATCTGGGCATCGCCTTCCGGGTCAACGACCGCCAGTTCGGCGATCTGCGCCAGATTTTCGTCACAGATCCCAACGGCGTCTCGCTCGAACTCAACTATCTGGGTGACTAGTTAGGCGATCTCCAGCGTCCCCAGCAGGCCGCCATCGACCGCGAGCGCCTGTGCGGTGACGTGACTGGCCAGATCCGACAGCAGAAAGGCTGCAGCCGCGCCAGCTTCCTCAGGCCTGCCAATGCGCCGCTGCGGCGTGCGCGCGGCCATTGCGGTCACGGCTTCGGCGGGCGCGCCATTCATCATCGGCGTGTCGATAAACCCCGGGGTCAGGACATTGGCGCGAACTCCGTGCGGCGCGCCTTCCATCGCCGCCACTCGCGCGAGATTGAGCACGGCGGCCTTGCTGACGCAGTATCCGGCATTGCCCGCCATGCCGCGTTCGCCGCCCAGGCTGCCCGTGAGCAACAGCGCGCCGCGCCCGCGCGCGATCATGCCGGGCATGACATGGCGGATCGCCCAGAATGGCGCAGTGACGTTGACCCGCATCACCAGTTCCCAGGCATCGTCGGTATAGTCGCTGGTCAGGCCATACATGCCCTCGGCGGCGGCGTTCAGAAACAGGCCGTCAATCGGGCCGTGGTGCGCGGCAGCGGCATCCAGCGAGGCCAGCAGCTCTCCCTTGATCCCGACATCGCAGGGCATGGCAAATGCGGCCGGGCCGATCGACGTAATTGCCGCATCCAGCACATCAGCGCGCCGCGCGAGCAGCGTGACCTTGCCACCCGCTGCGGCGATAATCTGCGCGGTAGCGAGGCCGATGCCGCTCGAACCGCCGGTGATGACCACATGTTGCCTGGTAAAATCCATCAGGCTTGCCTTTCCGCGATGAAATCGGCCCAGACCTGCGCCAT
Organism: Novosphingobium sp.; assembly: GCA_031428495.1. Classification (GTDB taxonomy): domain Bacteria; phylum Pseudomonadota; class Alphaproteobacteria; order Sphingomonadales; family Sphingomonadaceae; genus Novosphingobium. The sequence goes on along the minus strand of JANPPM010000194.1, from coordinate 693 downwards.
TTCGTGGTCCCAGCTTTCCGGCGACCATTGCTGCTCCATCAAGGCGCGCGCCTCGCTTTCGTCCATATTGCGGCAGTCGCGGTTCAGACGATAAAAAAAGGCCGAGACGCGCCAGTTGGCGAGGCAATGGACATGGACTGGCCCTGCGCTGCCTTCATAGGCCCGGCGAAAGGCGTTAAAATGGTCTTCACCGGGCGCATCGAAGGGCACGGGAATATAGCTGTAGGCGATGCCGCGCTCTGCCAGCAATTCAGCCTCGCCAGCCAGAGCGCCATCTCGCCCGTCCGGCGCAAGATTGATGACATGCCGCACGCCGATCGTGGAGAGTTTGGCAATATCGTCTGTCACCAGACGGCCCGATGTCGTGGTGCGTTCATCGAGCCGCTGCCATGCGTAAATGTCAGTTGGATCGCTTGCCATCTGCTTCTCCCGATTTTGAGGATTGGCTAGCGGTTAGTCCAGCGCTGCGCTAGCCTCGACAAGGGGGATTGCGAGTCAGGAGCAGTTCGATATGTGTGACGACATTACCGCCTCGGCTGAGGAAGCCGCGCTTGAACGTAGCGGCATATCCCGCCGGAACTTTGCCGCCATGAGTGCAGCAGCAGCGCTGGCCGCCTGTGCGCAGCCGTCAAGTGCCAAAGGCCCCCGCCTGCGTGAGGACACGGTGCGGATCACCACGCCCGATGGCTATGC
>JANPPM010000193.1:0-13994 GCA_031428495.1 Novosphingobium sp. | reverse complement strand
GCCGACTTCTTGGGGAATTTGGGATGCGGGTCCACGGGGATGCCACGGCCATTGTCGGTAACGGTCAGCCTGTTGCCCGGCTCCAGCGTCACTTCGATGCGGTTGGCATGGCCCGCCACCGCCTCGTCCATCGCATTGTCGAGCACTTCGGCGGCGAGGTGGTGCAACGCGCGCTCATCGGTGCCGCCGACATACATGCCCGGGCGGCGGCGGACGGGCTCCAGCCCTTCGAGCACCTCGATGGCGCTGCCGTCATAGGCATCACCGTTGCTGGACGGGAGTTTGTCGAACAGGTCGTTTGCGGGTTTTGTGGCCATGCTGGGGGCTATAGGGGGCGCGGAGTCTGGGCGGCAAGCGTAGGCGGGGGGTTATCTTCAATCCACGTCGTCCCGTACCTGATCCGGGACCGGTGGCAATTCGACGCAACGGCAGTTTAGGTGAGCCAGCGGTCCCGGATCAAGCCCGGGACGAAGCCTCATTCCGCAAACCTCGCCGGAGCCGCGCTCACCACATCGACCCCGCCGCTGCGCACCTGGCGCACTTCTAGAGCACGCTGGATCGCGCCGCTGGGGCGAAACCGGAAAGCGCCGTCAAGGCCCAGAAACCCGTCGCGATCAAACAGCCGGGCCATGGGAAAGGTCGTGCCTGGCCGCCAGTCGCGCGCGACGCGCAAGGTCAGCAGCACGGAATCGTAGCCCAAAGTAGCAATGCGATAGGGCTGGGTGCCGAAACGGTTGCGATAACTGTCGGTGAACTGCCGCCAGCGACCGTCCGAAACTGCTGAATACCATGCCCCGGCGAGGGCTGGCGTGGCCGAAATCGAGCTTTCTCCGCTCCACAGTTCTGTGCCCAGGATGCGCGTGCCCGGATCAGCGCGGCCTTTGAGCATCGGACCGGCTTGCACCGACATGCGTCCGCCATCGGCGATCAGCACCGCGTCATAGCCGCCCTTGGCACGCAGTCGCCGTGCCGCTGCCGCCATGGCACCGGCGCTGCGATCATAGGTTTCCATCGCGGTCACACTGCCACCCTGTTCGCGCACTGCGGCTACCAGTGCAGCCGAGGCGCGCTGGCCATATTCGCCCAGCGGGATCAGCCCGGCAAAGCGGCTGGCGCCTGCTGCGCGAGCATGAGCGACCGTGCGGCTGACCGATTGGCTCGGCAGGCTGCCCATGATCAGCGTGTCGCGCGCGGCGCGGGCTTCGTCATTCGAATAAGAGATTACCGGGATACGGGCGGGCCGTGCAGCGGCGGATACTGCTGGAATATCGTCCGACAGCAGCGGCCCGAGGATCAGCTTGTTGCCATCGTTGACCGCGCGCTCTGCCGCGCCTGCGGCACCGGATGCCGTATCATAAGTGGTGATTCGCAGGTTGGCTGCGTTGGTATCCAGCAGCGCCATGGTCGTGGCATTGGCGATTGCCTGACCAGCCGCAGCATTCGGCCCGCTGAGTGGCACCAGCAGCGCAACCCGGTGGCGCTGGGCATCGCTGGGCAGCGTACTGGCGCTGGGCGGCGGGGGAGGGGGGGGCGGCGCAGGCGGCGCAGTCGGCACGGCCTTACAGGCAGCAACCAATGCAAGCGCGGCTAGTGTAACCAGCCTGCGCGGGTCAATTTTGCATTTGAACATTACTTGCCGCTCCCGGTCGCAGCGTCCATGCACCGGGCATGAACGCATCGCTTGCCCCGGGTCTTTACATTGTCGCTACTCCGATTGGCAATCTCGGAGATATTACGTTGCGCGCCTGTGAGGTGCTGCGGGGCGTGGCTGCGGTGGCGTGTGAGGACACCCGGGTTACCGGCAAGCTGCTGCACCATCTGGGGATCAAGCAGCGGCTTATCCGCTATGACGACCATGCCAGCGTGGAAACGCGGGATCACCTGCTGGAGATGGCACGCGGCCAGCCGCTGGCCTTGGTCAGCGATGCAGGGACACCGCTGATTTCTGATCCGGGCTACCGGCTGGTGCGGGCTGCGCGTGAAGCTGGGGTTGCCGTTACCAGCCTGCCGGGGGCGAGTGCGGCTCTGGTGGCGCTGACGATGTCGGGCCTGCCCAGCGACCGTTTCCTGTTCGCGGGGTTTCTGCCGGTGAAGGAAAAGGCGCGTGGCGAAGCGCTGGCCGAACTGGCGGATATCCGCGCAACGTTGGTATTCTATGAAACCGCCCCACGACTTGCCAAAATGTTGGCGGCTGTTGCCGAGGCGCTGCCCGGCCGCGAAGTGGCGGTGGCGCGCGAACTGACCAAGATGTTCGAAGAATGCCGCACCGGAACGCCGGACGAGCTGATAGCGCATTACGCAACACATCCGCCCAAGGGAGAGATTGCCGTGCTGGTCGCGCAGCCGGGCGACAAGCCTGCGGAAGACTGGGACATCGACGCACTGCTGCGTGCCGAGCTGGTCAGCGGCAAGAGCTCGCAGGCGGCGTCCAAAGTGGCCAAGCTGACTGGGCTTGACCGAAAGGTGCTCTATGCGCGGGCAATGGAGCTCAAATGAGCAGCCGGGCGACCCGCGAGGCGCAGGGACGACGTGGCGAATGGCTGGCGGCCTGGTATCTGCGGCTGTGCGGTTGGCGAATTATGGCCCAGCGGGTGAAGACGCCCCGCGGCGAGGTCGATCTGATAGCCCGGCGTGGACGGATGGTGGTATTCGCCGAGGTAAAGTGGCGCAGCAGCGCGGCAGAGCTTGAACGCGCGGTCGATCAATACCGGTTGCGGCGGGTAGCGGCTGCGGCAGAGGCGCTCGCTGCGCGTTATGTGAATCCGGGCGATGACATGCGTATCGACGTCTTGTTGCTTGCGCCGCGCCGTCTCCCGCGCCACTTGGTCAATGCCTGGATGCCTTGAGGTCTGCAGAACTCGTCTCTCGACTTCGCTCGAGACGAACGGCAAGGGAAGGCGAAGACCACCAACCTCCGTTCGTGTCGAGCGAAGTCGAGAGACGCACTCCCCGAGGATTAGTTTATGACCCTACGCATCGCTGTCCAGATGGACCCACTGGAAAGCATCAACATCAATGGTGATTCAAGCTTTTATCTGATGCTTGCCGCGCAGGCGCGCGGGCACCAGATATGGTATTACGATGTGGGAAGTTTGGCGCTCGATGAGGGGCGGCTTACGGCATGGGCCGCGCCGGTCACGGTTCAGCGCCCAGATTCTAACGCAAGAATGCCGGACGATCATTTCAGCCGGGGCGAATATGCCAAGATTGACCTGGTGCGAGACATAGACGTTGTGCTGATGCGGCAGGATCCGCCGTTCGATCTGGGCTACATTACCGCGACGCACCTGCTTGAACGGCTGGCCGGGCAGACTTTGGTGGTCAATGACCCGGCATCGGTGCGCAATGCGCCCGAAAAGGTTATGGTCCTCGATTACGCCCGCTTCATGCCGCCAACGCTGGTCGCGCGCCGGATTGAGGATGTGCGCGAGTTTCATGCGCGCTATCCCGGCGATCTGGTGGTCAAACCGCTGCACGGCAACGGCGGCAAGGCGGTGTTCCGCATTCCGGCGGATGGCAGCAATCTGGGCGCATTGATCGAGATGTTTCACAGCGCGTGGATTGAGCCGTTCATGGTCCAGCCGTTCCTTCCCGATGTGGCGCTGGGCGACAAGCGCATCGTGCTGGTTGACGGCGAATTTGCAGGCGCGATCAACCGCAAGCCGGGGGCAGGCGAGTTTCGCTCAAACCTTGCCGTAGGCGGTTCGGCAGAAGCGACCGAATTGACTGCGCGTGAAGAGGAAATCTGCGCAGCTATAGGGCCGGAACTCAAGGCGCGCGGGCTGGTGTTCGTCGGCATCGATGTGATCGGCGGCCAATGGCTGACAGAGATCAATGTGACCTCGCCAACGGGAATCGTCGTGATAGACCGGTTTAACGGCAGCGATACGGCCGGTCTGATCTGGGATGCTATCGAAGTTCGACATTCAGCCATGTGATCTGCGCTGCGCTAAAATTGTCGATGCCCAGTGGTCAGACAGGGCATTGTGATCTATTGTGGATCAGAAAATTTTAGCAAAGGCATTGCATGCGATTCCGGAATGTATGTGCGGCGGCGCTTCTTGTTGCGGTTTCCGGCGCAGGCCACGCAACTGAAACGAGTATCTGGCGCGTCAATGGTGCGATCAGCGGCAGAAATTTCAGCCTTGATTGCCGGCTGGAACCAGCCACAGGGGCGTGTGTGCAAACATCACCGGGCGGCAGGCCTATGCGCCTGACAAGTTTTGCGGAAGCTGGCGATCAGATCAACTGGAGCGTGAAGACCCGCGTGGCGATCATGAATATCACGCTTGCTTTCAACGGCAGAGTGAACGGGAATCGGATGAGCGGAGTTGTGACGGCTGCAGGACGATCAGGCACGTTTACCGCCGTTCGCCGCTAGCTGTTCCTGTTCGTGCGGGTGTGCATGATGATTGGCATCCTCGGCGCTATCTAAAGCCCAGCGACTGTCTCATCCAAGCGGAAGTGAAACACGCGGCTCGGGCCATCTTCGGGTACGAGGTAGAGATCGCGGCCCTTCAGCGTCATGCCTTCGCCGGTATAGGCCTTTGCCGGACCAAAGGTGCCATCGCTGACTGTCGCGCCGGTGCGCAGGGACCGCAATGGCTGCATGGTTTCCGGATCAATCCAGTCGATCGCGCCGCTTTTTCCGCTCAGAAATCCGCCCGCGACAAGCTGGCCATCGATCAGCTTCATGTCCTGATAGCGGGTTCGCGTCGGATTGCGCACGGTGCGGACAGGCTCGGCTCCGGACAGATCGAAGGTGTAGAGCAGGCGGCTGTCCCAGTTCCCGGCAATGAGCGTGCTGCCCGATGCCGCCACGCAACCCAGATGGTCTGCGACGCGGATCCGGCGGCGCACTTGTAGCGTGGTCTTGTCTATCTCCAGCAGTACGGACGAGCTGTCCGGCTTGTACTCGGCCACGGGAACCCAGATCGAGCCGCCGTGAATTGAAATCCCGCCCGGGTGAAAGCGCACGCCGTCGGTCAGATCCAGTCGCCGCACAAAAGCGCCGGTGCTGCGGTCGAATTCATGGATGAAGCCTTTGCCCTGCCAGCGGCTGACCGAGGTAACCCAGATCCGGTCGCCTTCGATTTCCACGCCCTGGACATGATAAAGTTGGCCCTTGAGGGTGAGCGTTCCCAGCAATCTAGCACTCTCGATTGCATCCTGCGCGATCACGTGTTGAACTTCGGCCGGCTCGGCGGATACTGCCAGACTGGACAAGAGCATCATGAAACCGGCCAGACGCGGCCCATTCGCTTCGCTGAACATAGGAATTCCCCACCCCCGCCCTGTTCGGGGATCACGGAAGATCGCGATAGTGAGGCAATAAGACCGGTCGGAGAAAGGGCTGGGGGATTTGCAATCTATTTGAAACTTATAGCCAAATACTTTGCATGGTGCCGCAGATTTCCAGCTTTGAAATCAGGTGCCGATTTCGCGCGGATGGGCGTTGCGATAGACATCGAGCAGCAGCGCCGCGTCGACCTTGGTGTAAATTTGCGTCGAGCCGAGGCTGGCGTGGCCCAGCAACTCCTGCAAGCTCCGCAAGTCCGCACCCGCGCTCAGCAGATGCGTGGCAAAGCTGTGGCGCAGTGCATGGGGGGTGGCCGTTGCAGGCAGGCCTAAAGCGATCCGCGCACGCGCCATCGCCTTTTGAACAATGCCTTGGGAAAGCGCGCCGCCCTTGGCCCCGCGAAACAGCGGCGCGTCTCGTGCGGACGGCCAGGGACATTTGCCAAGATAGTCCGCCACACCGTCCCGTACGATGGGCAAAAGCGGCACCACGCGTTGTTTGCCGCCCTTGCCAGTAACGGTCAGAACCTCGCCCAGTGGAAGCGCTGCCCCGGTCAGCGACAGCGCCTCGGCAATCCGCAGGCCTGCGCCATAGAGCAGCAGCAGCACCGCGCGGTCGCGCGCGCCGATCCACGGTTCTCTGGCATCACCTTCTACGGCGGCGGCCAGATTGACCGCTTCATCCGGTGTCACCGGGCGCGGCAGGCCCTTTTTTATCCTGGGGCCGCGCATCCGTGGCGGTGCGGCGTCGGGCAGGCCCGCCTGCGCCCGCGCGAAGCCGAGAAAAGCCTTGAGCGCCGACAGTTCGCGCGCTGCTGACGCGTTGCCAATCCCGTCGGCGCGGCGGCGGGCGAGGTGGAGGCGCAGTGCGGTCGCATCCATCCGGGCAAGCGCCGACCAATTCTGCTCCGTATCCTCGCCGAGCAGTCGCGCCGCCGTGGCGACATAGGCGCGTACGGTATGCAGACTGCGGCGACGGCCCTGCGCGAGGTGGCTGTGCCATGCCTCAAGCATGTCCGCGCGTGTCACGCTGAAACGAGGCCCGCTGGCACCAGTTCGCCCAGCAATGCGTCGAGCAGAACCATTCCCTGACCCGTGACACCGATGCGTCCGTCCTTGCGCCATGTCAGGCGCTGACCTTCGTAAAAGGCAAATTTTTCCGGATCGCAAAGTTCATCGGACAGCAGTCCGAACCGCCGGGCAAGTGCCGCCAGATCAAGTCCCTCCTCAAGCCGAAGCCCCATCAGCATGGCCTCGGCGGCTTGCTCTCGTTTGGCAAGTTTGCGCAGCTCGGCAATTCCGTCACCTTGTGCCGACACGGCAGTCAGCCAGTTTTCGGGCTTCTTATGCCGCGTGGTCGCTATTCCTCCGCGCCGCCCGTGCGCGCCGGGGCCGATGCCGCAGTAATCGTCATAGTGCCAATAGGCGAGGTTGTGGCGGCTTTCCTCGCCGGGGCGGGCGTGGTTGCTGATCTCGTAGGCCGGAAGTCCTGCCTCTGCGGTCATTTCGCGGGTGAGGGCGAACAGGTCTGCGCCCGCATCCTCATCAAGCGGAATGAATTTGCCCTCGCGGACCAGGGTGGCGAAGCGCGTGCCCGGCTCAATGGTGAGCTGATAGAGTGAGAGATGCCCGGTGCCGAAAGCCAGTGCGCGGGATAGTTGCGCCTGCCAGTCCGCCATGGTTTGCCCGGGCAAGGCATAGATCAGATCGAAGCTGACCCGCGCAAAATGGTTCTGAGCCACTTCCAGTGCGGCCAGCCCCTCGGTGGCGTTATGAAGCCGCCCAAGAAAGCGCAGCGCCGCGTCATCGAGCGATTGCAGGCCTAGCGAAACTCGGTTGATCCCTGCTTTTGCAAGGCCAGCGAATTTTGCGGCCTCCACCGATGAAGGATTGGCCTCCAGCGTGATCTCGATGTCCGGGGCAAAGCCCCACAGGTGCTCCGCCTTTGTCAGCAGCGTGGCAACCAGTGCAGGCGGCATCAGAGATGGCGTGCCCCCGCCGAAGAATATTGAGGTAAGTCTCTCCCCGCCTGCCAGTTCAGCTTCGCGCGCCATATCGGCCAGCAGCGCGGTCTCCCAGCGCTCGTGATCGACAGACGCGCGGACATGGCTGTTGAAGTCGCAGTAAGGGCATTTGGCGAGGCAGAACGGCCAATGGATATAGAGCGCGCGGGCCATGCGCGCAGGTCTTAGGCCGGAAACTGCGCGGCGACCAGCTTGGCAAAGGCATCGGCGCGGTGGCTGATGCGGTGTTTGGCTTCGGGGTCGATTTCAGCGAAGGTTTGCGTTGCCCCATTGGGCACGAAAACCGGATCGTAGCCGAAGCCCAGCTGCCCGCGCGGGGGCCAAGTCAAAGCGCCGTCAATGCGGCCTTCATAGACCGTGCTGGTCCCGTCGGGCCAGGCGATGGCGAGCACACAGGAAAACCATGCGCTGCGATCGGTATCGGGGCCAAGTTCGCAGAGCATCCCCTCCACCTTGCCCATCGCCATATACCAGTCGCGGCCCGGCTCACCCTCAAACCACTGCCGTTCCGACCAGTCGGCGGTATAAACCCCCGGCCTGCCGCCCAGCGCGGTGACGCTAAGCCCGGAATCATCGGCGAGGGCGGGCAGCGCAGAAGCTTGCGCAGCGGCGCGGGCCTTGATCAATGCGTTTTCGGCAAAAGTCGTGCCGGTTTCGGCCGGTTCAGGCAGGCCCAGCGATCCGGCGGAAACGCAGTGCAAGCCAAAAGGTGCGAGCAGGGCAGCGATTTCCCGGAGCTTGCCCGCATTATGTGTGGCAATCACCAGTCTCTCGCTGCCCAGTCGCTTCATCCGCCAATCGCCTTGGCTTGCCCGGCGAAAATCCCGTCGCAGCCAATGCGGGCGAGGCGCAGCAGGCGCAGCAGGCCTTCCTCGTCATAGGTTGCGCCTTCGGCAGTGGCCTGAACCTCGGCAATGTGGCCGCCTTCGATCAGGACGAAATTGGCGTCGGCATCGGCGTTGCTGTCCTCGTCATAATCGAGATCGAGCACAGGGGTCCCCTTGTATATCCCGCAGCTTACCGCCGCGACCTTGCGGGTCAGCGGGTCTTCGGTAATCGCGCCCGATGCCAGCAGACCGTTGGTGGCAAGCTTCAGCGCAACCCATGCGCCCGAAATCGCCGCCGTGCGCGTGCCGCCATCCGCCTGAAGCACATCGCAATCGAGCACGATCTGACGTTCACCCAGCTTTTTCATGTCTGTGACCGAGCGCAAGCTGCGCCCGATAAGCCGCTGAATTTCTTGCGTGCGACCAGACTGCTTGCCCTTGGCCGCTTCACGCGATCCACGTGTGTGGGTGGCGCGGGGCAGCATCGAATATTCCGCTGTCACCCAGCCTTCGCCCTTGCCGCGCAGGAACGGCGGGATCTTCTCCTCGACGCTCGCGGTGCACAGCACGCGGGTGTTGCCGAAGCTGACCAGCACCGAGCCTTCGGCGTGGATGGTGAAATTGGTCTCGAATGAGAGAGCGCGCATCTCGTCGGGCGCGCGTCCGGAAGGTCGCATGGGAAATCCTTGTATTTGTGCCCATGACCGTCCGCCCTGAGCTTGTCGAATGGCCGTCCTTTAGTTGTTCCCGCGCTGAAGGGAAGGGCAGTCCTTAGACAAGCCCAAGGCAGTCGGGTAGGAGTCGCAATATGACCAGCCCGCCGATCACCGAACTGAACAGCCGAGCGCGCGAAATCTTTCGCCTGGTGGTGGAGGGCTATCTCTCCTCGGGGCAGGCGCTTGGATCGAAAGCGCTGGCTACCGCGAGCAGCGTAAATCTCTCGTCCGCTTCGATTCGCTCGGTTCTGCATGATCTGGAATCGGTCGGATTGCTTGCTGCGCCGCATACCAGCGCCGGGCGGCTGCCGACCGAAGCCGGGCTGCGTCTTTTTGTCGATGGCATCATGCAGGTTGCCGAGCCGACCGCGCAGGAGCGCGCGGCAATCGAACGGCGGCTGGCCGAACCGGGGCCGGTCGAGGCCGCGCTGGCGGCGACCAGCACGCTGCTTTCCGATCTTTCGGCAGGCGCCGGCGTGGTGATGGTCCCGCACCGCGAACACCGGCTGGCCCAGCTCAATCTGGTGGCGCTGTCACCCGGCCGCGCGCTGGCGGTGCTGGTGGATCAGGATGGCGGGGTCGAAAACCGCGTGGTTGCCTTGCCTGATGGGCTGACACCGGGCGCGCTCGAAGCCGCCTCGAATTACATCACAGCCCACCTTCACGGTCGCACTCTGGCAGAGGCCGCGCTGGCGATGCGCGCTGAGATCGGCTCGGGCCGTTCGGCGCTCGATGCGGTGAGCCGCGATCTGGTCGAGCGGGGCCTTGCGGTGTGGAGCGAGGACGCGGCGCAGCGCCCGGTGTTGATCGTGCGGGGGCAGGCCAATCTGCTGGACGAGGCGGCACTGACCGACATCGAGCGGGTGCGGATGCTGCTGGACGATCTGGAGAACAAGCAGTCAGTTGCCGAATTGCTCGATCTGGCGCGAGAGGCAGATTCGACGCGGATTTTCATCGGTTCGGAAAACCGGTTATTCGCGCTTTCCGGCTCTTCGGTGATCGCATCGCCCTACCGCGACCGGGAAGGCAAGGTGGTCGGCGTGATCGGGGTGATCGGGCCGACGCGGTTGAATTATGCCAGGCTAGTCCCCATGGTGGATTTCACCGCCCAGAGCCTGGGCAAATTGATAGGTTAACGGGATAAATTTCGACATGAATGATGATACCAAGCCGCAGGACGATCCGGCGGTTTCCGAGGAATTGATGGGCGTGCCCGAGCATATGCTTGATGCGGACGGATCTCCCGAATCTCTTGAGGACGCACTGGCGCAGCTGCGCGGTGATCTGGATGCGGCGAAGCAGGAAGTGCTTTACGCCAAGGCCGAGACGCAAAACGTGCGCCGCCGTCTGGAAAAGGACGCTGCTGACAGCCGCGCCTATGCTGCGACTGGTTTTGCACGAGATATACTCTCAGTTTCTGACAATCTTTCGCGTGCCTTGGAGTCGGTTCCTCAGGAACTGCGCGAAGACGACAAGTTCAAGGGTCTGGTCGCCGGAATCGAAGCAACCGCGCGTGAGATCGACAAGGTTTTCGCCGCACATGGCATCAGCCGGATAGCGGCAATGGGCCTTCCGCTCGATCCCAACCAGCATCAGGCGATGCTTGAAGTCCCCTCCGCCGATGCCGAGCCGGGCACCGTGCTGCAGGAATTGCAGGCGGGCTATATGATCAAGGACCGTTTGCTGCGCCCGGCCATGGTGGCGGTGGCGAAGAAGCCGGAGTGAATTACGTGAAGGGGTTGCGGATCGTCAGCCTTTTCTCAATCACTAGGCCATTGTGCATGTCCTCGCTGTAAAGCGTGTCGCAACCCGCTTCGAGCGCGGCGGCGAGGATCATGCCGTCATAGACTTGCAGCTGATAACGGTCCGCCAAGGCAACGCCGATCTGGTGCAATTCGAACGTCATTGGAACAATGTTCTCGGCCAGATCAACTATGGCCGTCAGATTGGCGGTGATTTCTTCCCAGCCAAAGCGCAATTTGCGGCGCGCGACATTTGCGAATTCGTTGAGCGACTGGACACTCAAGGTATGCGCCCGTGCACAGATGGCTTGTGCGGCGACCGATCTGGGGTCTTTTGAATAGGCGTAGACCAGAATGTTGCTGTCGAGAAACGGCCCCACAGCCATCAGCGTGAATTGGCCTCTTCGCGGTCAAATTTATAATCGGCAGGCAGTTCCCAGCGCGAATTCCGCATGACTTCGAGAGCTTCCTCGCGGGTCAATTTGGGTCTGGCCTTGTAAAGTGCCAGCCGGTCCTTGCCGACATAGTCACCTTCCTTGAGGCCAAGTTCCCGCACCAGTTCGGCGGGCAAGCGTACCGCCAGGCTGTTGCCCCACTTCGATACCTTCATCAATCCCATGGCGATGTTCCTGCGGATATACAATTTGCAGAATGTATATCAAAACTGCTAGAATGGCAATAACCCGGCATAAACGGACACATTCGGAGCACCCGCAACCTCCGCGCCATTCCGCAGCAAAAACGCATGCCGCAAGATCTCGGCCTGCTGTTCGATGCCGTAGCGTTCCAGCTCCCAGCCCGGTTTCAGGCAATAATCGTAGCGCCGTGAAAACGGGCGGCACAGTGGCAGATACCACCAGCCGCGCACCTGTGCCTGCCACACATGCGTCATTTCGTGGATGAACAGGCCTTGCAGCGGCAGATCAGCCGCCGCGAAGTCATCGCAATAGTTGGGTGATTGCGGGTGAAAGTGGACGTGGCCGCACGGAGCCATAACCACATGGCGCGGTTGCAGCGGGAACCAGCACTTGCGCTTGAGGCGCACTTTTTCTGTGTCGATGGCGGGGCCGAATATGGTGCCAACGAGCGCCGCTTCGCCGCGTGTCAGCCCGCGTTCGCCGCCAACAGGGCAGGCGAATGCGGCGCTCAGTGGCTTTCCCCATGCTCCGCGGTGCCTGCGCCCATGGCTTCGATCTTCAGCGGCGTGGTCACCTTGTCGCCATCGGCAAAGGTGATCGTCGCCTCGGTTGTGCCGCCTGCTTTCAGCCGCGATGCGAGATTGAAGGCCATCACGTGGAGCTGGCCGGGCTCAAAAGTGATGCTGGTGCCCGGCGCTATTTCGACCCGTTCAACCGCGGTCATGGCATCGCCGATTGTCTGGTGCATCTCGGCCTTTTCGGCACCGTCGATGGAAATTGCGGACACCACAACGTTGGCGCCTGCGCGGTTATCGATCTGGAGATAAGCCGCGCCGGGATTTCCGGTGACCGCCGGGAGGATCAAGCGGCCTTGTGCTACCGCAATTCCGGGCTTTGCTTCGGGCGCGGGCTGGGTCTTTTCTGCAACCGGCGTTTCCTTGGGCTGCTGGCACGCGCTGAGGGCCAAAGCGGCGATCACGGCTGTTGCATAGGCTTTGTTCACGTGCGTTGTCCTCCATTGGAACGCATAGACTTGTCCGGCCTCGCTAATCGCCAGTTGCTCTTGTGCCAAGCAAAACCGATCCTATATCGCGCTCATTCTGGAGCCGCCGAGCCATCCCGCCGCCAGTCGGGGGATGCACAGTGCGGTGTCATGTTAAACCTGAGGAATGGGGTAAAATGGCTAAAGTTATCGGTATCGACCTTGGAACGACCAACTCTTGCGTTTCCGTTATGGATGGCGGCAAGCCCAAGGTTATTGAAAATTCAGAAGGCGCGCGCACCACGCCGTCTATCGTCGCCTTTGCCAAGGATGGCGAGCGGCTGATCGGCCAGCCTGCCAAGCGTCAGGCCGTGACCAACGGTGACAACACGATTTTCGCGGTGAAGCGCCTGATCGGCCGCCGCTTCGATGACCCGGTGACCAAGAAGGACACCGAACTGGTCCCCTATGACATCGTCAAGGGCAAGAACGGCGATGCCTGGGTGCGCGCAGGCGGCGAAGATTATTCGCCTTCGCAGATTTCCGCTTTCATCCTGCAAAAGATGAAGGAGACAGCTGAAAGCTATCTTGGCGAGACCGTGACGCAGGCGGTGATCACCGTCCCTGCCTATTTCAACGACGCTCAGCGTCAGGCGACCAAGGACGCGGGGCTCATAGCGGGCCTTGAAGTGCTGCGCATCATCAACGAGCCGACTGCGGCTGCGCTGGCCTATGGTCTGGACAAGAACGACGGCAAGACCATCGCGGTCTATGACCTTGGCGGCGGCACTTTCGACGTTTCGGTGCTGGAAATCGGCGACGGTGTGTTCGAAGTGAAGTCGACTAACGGCGACACCTTCCTGGGCGGCGAGGATTTTGACTCCAAGCTGGTCGAGTGGCTGGCGGACAAGTTCAAGGCCAAGGAAAACATGGACTTGAAGACCGACAAGCTCGCGCTTCAGCGTCTGAAAGAGGCTGCCGAAAAGGCCAAGATCGAGCTGTCCAGCACGACCACGACCGAAATCAACCTGCCGTTCATCACCGCGCGCATGGAAGGCGGCGCGACCACGCCGCTGCATCTCGTCGAGACGATCACCCGCGCTGACCTTGAAAAGATGGTTGCGGGCCTGATCGAGCGCACCAAGGAGCCGATGAAGAAGGCGTTGGCTGATGCCGGGGTAACCGCCGCGCAGATCGATGAGGTCATTCTGGTGGGCGGCATGACCCGCATGCCGCGCGTGCGCGAAGTGGTGAAGGAGTTCTTTGGGAAGGAGCCGCACACCGGCGTCAATCCCGATGAAGTCGTTGCCATGGGCGCGGCGATTCAGGCTGGCGTGCTACAAGGCGACGTAAAGGATGTGCTGCTGCTCGACGTTACGCCGCTTTCGCTGGGGATCGAGACATTGGGCGGCGTGTTCACCCGGATGATCGACCGCAACACGACGATCCCAACCAAGAAAAGCCAGGTCTATTCGACCGCCGAAGACAATCAGCAGGCGGTGACCATCCGCGTGTTCCAGGGCGAGCGCGAAATGGCAGCGGACAACAAAATGCTCGGCCAGTTCGACCTTGTCGGCATTCCGCCAGCGCGGCGCGGCGTGCCGCAGATCGAGGTCATTTTTGACATCGACGCCAACGGCATTGTCCACGTTACGGCCAAGGACAAGGGCACCGGCAAGGAACAGCAGATCAAGATCCAGGCTTCTGGCGGTCTTACGGACTCGGACATCGACCAGATGGTCCGCGATGCCGAAAAGTTCGCCGACG
>JANPPM010000192.1:0-11341 GCA_031428495.1 Novosphingobium sp. | reverse complement strand
GCGTCAGGCCGTGCGCGCCACAGCAGGATCATGCCAAGCAATGAAACAAGCGGGAGTGAAGCGACCAGCGCGCCCAAGGCAGGCAATCGCTTGCCAATCTCGGCAATGGCCACGATCAGCGCGCCCGAGAGCAGCGCCTTCGCAACCATGGCCCACATTATCCCAATGCTCCGCTTGCCGCGACCGCCATCAGCCCAGCTTCTCCATCACCGCGTCGGAAACCTCGTAGTTCCCCCAAACGGCCTGCACGTCGTCATCATCATCAAGCACGTCGATCAGCTTGAACAAGGTGGCAGCATCGCCTTCGCCGACATCGACCTTGAGGCCGGGCTTCCACGCGAGCTTCACCGCATCGGCATCCCCCAGCACGGCTTCAAGCGCCCGCGCCACAGGGTGCAGCGTCTCAACGCTGGTCCAGATTGCATGGCCTTCCTCGTCGCTCTCGACATCGTCAGCACCGGCCTCAATGGCGGCTTCGAGAACCTTGTCCTCGTCGCCCACCTTGCCCGGATATTCGATCAGCCCCAGCCGGTCGAAGCCATGGCTCACCGCGCCCGATGCGCCCAGATTGCCGCCATTCTTGGCAAAAGCCGTGCGGACATTGGTGGCGGTGCGGTTGCGGTTATCAGTCAAGGCCTCGACGATCAGCGCGACGCCGCCTGGGCCATAGCCCTCATAGCGCACTTCTTCGTAGTTCTCGCCGTCATTCCGGCTCGCCTTGTCGATGGCGCGCTGGATATTGTCCTTGGGCACCGACTGCGCCTTGGCGGCATTGACCGCCGCGCGCAGACGCGGGTTCATGTCCACATCGGGCATGCCCATCTTGGCTGCGACGGTGATTTCGCGGGAAAGCTTGGAAAAGCTCGCTGAGCGCTTCTTATCCTGCGCACCCTTGCGGTGCATGATATTCTTGTATTTGGAATGGCCTGCCATTTGAGTCCTCTGGGGATCCGCCGTCAGCTTGGGTTGCGTGATGGGCAGCCCCTAGCCGAGACTCGCCGCGCGGGCAATCACACCACGACTGCGGTGCCCGAGACGCTGACCATCAGCATCGAACCGGTCTTGCCAAGAACTTCATAGTCGATATCGACCGCCAGTATGGCATTGCCTCCAAGCGCGCTGGCCTTGGCTTGCATTTCCGACAATGCCTCCTCGCGGGCACGGGCAAGCACTTCTTCATACTTGCCCGAACGCCCGCCAAAAATATCGGTCACCGAGGCAAAAAAGTCCCTTACGACATTGGCCCCGGCAATCACCTCGCCGGTGACGATGCCGAGATAGCGTTGGACCGGCTGGCCTTCGAGTGTGTGCGTGGTGGTGACGATCATGGTCATAGTCCTATCCGGTCAGAAGCGCCGCGGAGGCTTGGATCACCCCAGCCCCAACGCTGCTTTGTAAGTATCGAGCAGCATTTCCATTTCAGCGCGATCATCCTGGTTCATTTTGCGCAGGCGCACAATCTGGCGCATGATCTTGACGTCGTAGCCAACGGCTTTGGCTTCAGCGTAAGTATCGCGAATATCGTCGGCGATGCCCTTTTTCTCTTCTTCGAGGCGCTCAACGCGTTCGATCAGCAGGCGCAGGCGGTCGTCGGTGGTCTCGGCCAAGGGTAGTCTCCGGATGGGGGTGAATCGGTTGCCGGGGCACTAGCGGGGCATACCAAAGTAGGAAAGGTCTCTAACTCACTCTCTCCCCGGCGGGGAGAGAGGTAGGCTAATGCGTCCCTCCGTTCAGTTTCAAACTTTCCTCCATCCGCGCCAGCTGCTCGGCCGTCGCCTCAGTCTGGAATTTCGCCTTCCATTCGGCCGCAGGCATACCGTGGATCGCCTCGCGAGCCGCTGCCTTATCGAGCGGTGCACCGGCATCGACAATCCAGTCCGACAGGCAATTGCGGCAGAACCCCGCCAAGCCCATCAGGTCGATGTTCTGCGCATCATGGCGGTGGCGCAAATGGCGCACGAGACGGCGGAAAGCCGCTGCGGCGTGGGCATCGCTCAGCGCTTCAAGTGGATCAGCGGCGGAGGGGGCGGAATCATCGGTGCAGCTCATCAGGCTTGGTCCTTGGGTTTTGCGCGCAAATTTGCCATAGAGCGCGCCTTACCCGAAAGGATTATGCATTGGCGAGGCTCGATCCGCGCGGACGGAAAGTTAAAATTCTGGCAACACTAGGTCCGGCCAGCCGCAGTCCCGAGATGATCGGCAAGTTGCTGGAGGCAGGCGCAGACGCATTCCGCGTCAACATGAGCCACGGCGACCACGAGACGCACGCGCAGACCATCGCCGCAATCCGCGCGGCGGAAAAGGCATTTGGCCGCCCCATTACCATCCTGTGTGATTTGCAGGGGCCAAAACTGCGCGTCGGCCAGTTCAGGGATGGCCGCGCGGTAATCCGGCACGGCAGCCACTTCACGCTCGACCGCGATCCTGCACCGGGTGACGAGACCCGCGTCTGCCTGCCGCATCCCGAGCTCTTTGGCATCCTCGACAAAGGCCAGCGCCTGCTGATCGATGACGGCAAATTGCGGCTGCGGGTGATTCAGGCTTCGGACGAGGCGATCCTGTGTTCGGCGGAAGTCGGCGGGGTGATCTCGGACCGCAAGGGGGTCAATGTCCCCGATACCCTGATCCCGGTCGGCGCGATGACCGAGAAGGACCGGCGCGATCTGGCCTTCGCGGTGCAGCAGGGGGCGGACTGGATCGCCTTGAGCTTTGTCCAGCGCCCCGAAGACGTTGCCGAGGCACGGCGCCTGCTGGGCGGGCCCGGCGGCTCTGGGGCAGCCCTGCTCGCCAAGATCGAAAAGCCTGCCGCCATCAGTCGTCTCGACGAGATCATCGAACTGGCTGACGGCATCATGGTCGCACGCGGCGATCTGGGGGTTGAGCTGAACCCGGAAGAAGTGCCGCCGCTGCAAAAGCATATTGTCGAGGTGACGCGTCGCTCGGGCAAGCCGGTGATCGTGGCGACGCAGATGCTCGAATCGATGATCGAAAGCCCCGCGCCGACCCGCGCCGAAGTGTCGGACGTCGCCAATGCGGTCTATGACGGCGCAGATGCGGTAATGCTCTCAGCCGAAACCGCCGCCGGGGCATGGCCGGTTGAGGCAGTGACCATCATGCACCGCATTGCCACCCAGGTGGAGGCCGATCCTGGCTATAAGGCGCGGGTCCATTTCACCCAGGTGCGGCCCGATGCGACTACTGCCGATGCCTTGGCACAGGCCAGCGCAGCAATTGCCGAAACCGTTGCGATTGCCGGGATTGTCGTATTTACCGGTTCCGGATCGACTGCGCGGCGGGTGGCGCGGGAACGGCCCAGCGCGCCAATGCTGGTACTCACACCTTCAGTGCGAACCGCGCGGCGAATCGGACTGTTGTGGGGAGCCTATGCCGTGCCGACGCGCGACATCGGCAGCTTTGAAGAAATGATCGCCAAGGGCAAACGCATGGCACTGCGGTTTGGCTTCGGGACTGCCGGATCCAAACTGATCGCGCTGGCCGGAGTGCCGTTCGGCACGCCCGGATCGACCAACCTGCTGCATGTGGTGACATTGACAGGCGAGGAGCTGGACGACGATACCGAGTAACGTTGACGAAGAACTCAGGGAGAGACGCCATGCATCCGCGCTTGCAGGAATTGCTCGACCACCACGATATCCGCCAACTGCTCGCGCACTATTGCCACGGCTGCGACCGGATGGACGAGGTTGAGATGGCTGCCACCTATGCGGCGGACAGTTGGGATGATCACGGCCCGCGCAAGATGCAAGGGCGGCAATTTGCCATCGATACGGTGGCCGAGGCATCGCAGTCGACCACTGTGGTGAGCCATCAGCTTGGCCAGTCGCTGATCAAGCTCGACGGCGACCGCGCCGGGGTCGAAACCTATTTCATCGCGACATTGATGTATCCGCCCAAGGACGGCGTGGACGTGCTCAACCAACTGGGCGGGCGCTATGTCGATGAACTGGTCCGCGAGAATGGCAAATGGCTCATCGCAAAGCGCATCTGCGTGCGCGAATGGTCCTGCTCACAGCCGGTTGCAGGTGATTTTCTGGCAAAGGCGGGATTTGTTGAAACCCAACGCGGGCAGGACGATGTGTCCTATGCCGCTCTGGGCATGGCCCATTCGGGCAATCCCTGGCTCTAGAGCAGCGTGCGTTTAATCTGAATCACCGTTTGGGGTGAGGAGGGACTGACCCCGGACTTGATCCGGGGGAAGGCCCGTCTCGAACCACCGGGCACCGCGCCGGGTCCTTCGAGACGGCCTTTCAGCCTGCCGCGATGCGGCAGTTTATCCTGAGCGGCCGGCCTACCGGCCAGCCGAAGGGGCTTCACGGCCTCCTCAGGACGAACGGATTTGGGTCATAGTAAACGCAATTTGCTCTAAATTTGATTAGGCAAAATTTGAATCCCAAGGCTTCCTCGCGAAAGCGGGGAACTCAGGCCTTGGCGCGCAGGTTCCGCCCAGCCGCACGAGGCCCCCGCTTTCGCGGGGGAACAAGCAAAGTCGAAGGCCTCTTTAAAGCCACTCGCTCGCGCCATGCAGCGCAACGCCGACCAGCCCGCCCACCAGCGTCCCGTTGATCCGGATGAATTGCAGATCGCGGCCCACTGCGCCCTCGATGCGCTCGGTCACCGTGCGGGCGTCCCAGCGTTTGACCGTTTCGGAAACCAGCCGCACGATCTCGTCGCCATAGCGGGATGCCATGCCCACAGCGGTGCGGCGCGCGAAGCGGTTGACGATGATCTGGAGCCGCAAATCGCTTTTTAGCGCCGCGCCAAACCCGCCGATGCTCTCGCCCAGTTGCCCCGAGAGCAGCGGGCCGGGATCGCGCGCGGCGCGCAGCATTTGTACCCGCAGCCGCTCCCACAGGCCATCGAGCCAGTGTCCCATCGCCGGATTGTCCAACACTTCGCGCTTGAGCCGCTGCACCCGCGCCTGCATTTCGGCGCTGTTGAGCAGGTCATGCGCCAGCTGATCAAGCCCTTCGATGATCCGCCCGCGCACCGGATGATCGGGCATGACCAGCGTTTCGGCGAGCAGCTTGTAAAGCCCGTCAAGCACGGTGTTCGCCAGCCGTTCGTCGAGCCCGGTGAACCGCATGATACCGTTGGCCCGGTCATGGATAATCTGGCGGATCAGATCCTCGTTGTCCTCGATGGTCAGCGCGGCCCGGCGGATAAAGCCTTCTATCACCGGCAGGTGGCGCTGATCGGCAATCGCGGCGGTAAGCAATTGCCCCAGCAGGGGCGCGACATCGAGCTTTTCAAGCTGGCTGCGCAGGCCCGATTTGACCATTCCGCCCAGCTGCTCCTTATCGAGCGATTCAAGCAGATCGCCAAACAGGTTGGCCGCCCCGGCGCGCAGCCGCGATTGTCCGCCTTGCGACGGCTCGGCCAGATATGTGCCTGTGGCTGCCGCGATATTATAGCCGCGCATGCGCCGCGCGATGACGATGGGCGTCAGGAAATTGTCCCGCAGAAACCCGGCCATGGTTTCAGCAATCCGGTCCTTGTTTTCCGGAATGATTGCGGTGTGCGGGATCGGCAGGCCAAGCGGGCGGCG
The DNA here is from genome assembly GCA_031428495.1 of Novosphingobium sp. GTDB lineage: Bacteria > Pseudomonadota > Alphaproteobacteria > Sphingomonadales > Sphingomonadaceae > Novosphingobium. Next base: position 5,775 of record JANPPM010000192.1, on the reverse strand, counting down.
AAACAATGCGGTAACCGCGAACCAGTCTGCCAGACCGCCGACCATCGCCGCCTCCGTAAAGGCCAGCGCATAACCCCAGACGGGATCCGGGCCGCCGAACCGGCGCAGCAACAGGAACGCCGCTGCCATAACCAGCAACAGGCCGGTAGCGATCACCCGCATACGGCGCGCCCGGTCGGCAGGAATGGCATTTTGCGGGGACACGATTCGGGAGGACACCATGCGGCTCACTCGGCGGGCAATGCGCCCTGCCCGGCCCGCCCACCATATTCTGCCGCGTGCTCATGCTCTGGCTCATAGGTCAGCAACGAGCGGCGCAGCTTTGGCCCCAGCCGTTTTTCGATACCATCTGCAAGGCTGAAGCCGGCAGGAACGATCAGCAAGGTAAGCAGTGTCGACATGATCAGCCCGCCGATCACCACCGTGCCCATCGGCGCGCGCCAGGCACCGTCGCCGCCCAGCGAGACGGCAGTGGGAACCATACCGGCAGTCATCGCCACGGTGGTCATGACAATCGGCTGCGCGCGCTTGTGCCCGGCCTCCATGATCGCCTCGAACTTGCCAACGCCCCGGCCCATCTCCTCGATGGCGAAATCGATCAGCAGGATCGAGTTTTTCGCGACGATCCCGAACAGCATCAGGATACCAATGATCACCGGCATCGAAATCGTCTGCCCGACCAGCATGAGCAGCATCAGCCCGCCAAGCGGTGCGAGAAACAGCGATGCCATGTTGACCAGCGGCGAGACAAAGCGGTGGTAAAGCAGCACCAGCACGGCAAAGACCAGAAAGATGCCCGCGACCAGTGCCTGAGCGAAACCTGCGAACATTTCGGCCTGCCACCGGTCCTGGCCGAACGGCGCGTTGGATACGCCTGCGGGCAGGTTTTTCATCACCGGCAATTCCATGATCGCGGTCATCATCCGGCCCTGAACCACGCCGGGGCCCAGATCGGCGCCGACGAATACGCGGCGGCTCTGGTTGTAGCGCTGGACGCTGACTGGTCCGGTGCCAAAAGTGATTTCCGCCACGCTCGACAGCGGCACCGAGCCACCAGAGGCAGTCTGCACCGGCAGGTTGTTGATGGTGGCCATATTGCGCCGCGAATCTTCGGACATGCGGACCCGGATCGGGATCTGCCGGTCATCGAGTGAAAACTTGGCGGCGTTCTGATCAATATCACCGATCGTGGCAATGCGGATCGCCTGGCTGAGCGCGGCAGTGGTGACGCCAAGGCTTGTGGCCAGATCAATGCGCGGCTTGATGATCACTTCGGGCCGCCGCATATCGGCGGCTATCCGCGGCGCGACGAGGCCATCGATACCCTTCATCTGTTCGGCCAGCGTCGCCGCGGTGGCTGCCAGCAATTGCGAATCCGAGCCCGACAGCATGATCGAAATCGGCCGACCCGACCCACCGCCACCGCCGCCGCCAGAATTCATATCGAGAAACGAAATGCGCGCGTCTGCGACTTGCTGGAATTTGGGTGTGAGCCCGCGTTCGAATTCCTGGCTGGTCTTGATGCGGTCCCGCTTGAGGTTGATGAAAATCCGGCCGCTGCCTTCACTGACATTGGAAAATGCAGTTGCGACATCGGGGTCCTGGGTGGCCAGTGCCGTTACCCGGTCGGCAACAACCACTGTCTGGGCCAGCGTGGTGCCGGGAACCATCTCAAGCTTGATCATGCTGAAATCGTTGTTCGCAACCGGAAAAAACTGTTTGGGGATGAGTGTCAGGGAAATACCTGTGAGAATCAAGGCCATCACCCCAACGCCGACCATCCAGAAACGGTGATCGCGCAGCCGCGCCGCGATCCTCTTGCCCCAGCCAAGGCGCTGACCGCCGATGCTGTGGGCTTGCCGGTAGGCGTGAGCTGCAGACGTATCGAGCGTCCAGCCAAGCACGCCCATATAGCGGGCCATCCAGGGGCCGCCGGCATGTTCGGCATGACCATGCGACTTGAGGAAATAGGCCGCGACCATCGGCGTGATGGTGCGGGCAACGACCAGGCTGAGCAGCACCGATATAACTACTGTCAGCCCGAAGCTCTTCATGAACTGGCCCGGGATGCCGCCCATCAGGCCGACCGGCAGGAACACGGCGACAATCGAGAAGGTTGTGGCGACCACGGCCAGCCCAATTTCGTCCGCCGCGTCAATAGAGGCCTGATAGGCGCTTTTGCCCATGCGCATATGCCGCACGATATTCTCGATTTCGACAATCGCATCATCGACCAGCACACCTGCAACCAGCCCCAGGGCGAGCAGGGACAGGCTGTTGAGCGTGAAGCCGAACCATTCAAACAGGAACCAGAAGGTCGGGATCGCCGAGAGCGGAATGGCAATCGCGGCGATGACCGTTGCCCGCCAGTCCCGCAGGAAAAAGAACACCACGATCACCGCAAGGATCGCGCCTTCGACCATCGAGGCAATCGAGCTTTCATATTGCGCCTTGGTATAATCGACCGACGAATAGAGCCGGGTAAAGCGCAGCCCGGGATGCTCTTTGGACAGTTTGGCCAGCTCGACCACGGCCCCGTCATAGGCCGACACATCGGATGCGCCGCGTGCACGGGCGATGTCGACGATCACCACGGACTTGTCATCCAGTTTGGCGAATGAGGTTACTTCGGCGAAACTGTCCGTCACATCGGCAAAGTCGGAAAGCTTGATCGTGCGGCCACCACCCAGCGGGATGTCCTTTTGCGAAAGCTCCAGGGCCGATTCAGCATTGCCCAGCACGCGCACTGACTGGCGCGATCCGGCGATCTCCGCCTTGCCGCCCGCCGCGTTGATATTAAGCTGGCGCAGTGCGGTATTGACCTGTGAGGCCGATATGCCGAGCGATTGCATCCGCGCCGGATCCAGCGTGACGCGGATTTCCCGCGTAACCCCGCCGCCGCGCGATACTGCCGCCATGCCGGGGACCGAGAGCAGCCGCTTGGCAACGATATCATCGACGAACCACGACAGTTGCTCGACCGTCATGTCATCGGCTGTCACGGCCCAGGCCGCAATTTCGTTGCCCCTGCCCTGAATTTTCGAGACGCGCGGCTCCATGATGCCGTCGGGCAATTCACCGCGGGCCTGATCAATGGCGTTCTTGACCTCGCTGACCACCGCATTCACGTCAGTTCCGATCTGGAACATGACAAAGGTCTGGCTGTTGCCTTCGGACGCGGTCGAACTGATGGAATCGACGCCGCTGATGGTGCGCACCGCAGCTTCGACTCGCTGGGTAATCTGGGTCTCAATCTCGGTGGGGGCTGCTCCCGGCTGGCTGATCGATACCGACACCGCCGGAAATTCAATGTCCGGCATGTCCTGGATCTTCATCTGCATGAAGGAGGCAACGCCCAACAGCAACAGCCCGACGAACATGATGATCGGGACTACCGGATTGCGGATCGACCATGCCGAGATATTACGAAAGTTCATGTTCAGCCCCGCGAGCTGTCAGGCTGCATTTGACCGTCACGCAGCTTTTGGGTCGGCAAAAACACCGGGCTCACTGCTGAACCAGCTTGGGGTTCACGGTCTCACCCACCGAGAGGAACCCGCCCGAGCGCAGAACCACGCGTTCGCTGCCACTGAGGCCCGAAATGATGGCGATCCCGGTATCGGTGATGATGCCGGTCTTGATGTCGCGCCGCTCAATCTTGTTGTCTTTGCCGACCACGAAAACATAGCTGCCTTTGGCATCCGAAAGCAGGGCCGAATCGGGCAATTTGGGCGCAACTTGTGCACCCGAGCTGATTTCAGCACTGGCGAACCCGCCCGGCTTGAGCTCAGGCGCATAGGGCAGAGCAATGCGCGCCATGCCCTGGCGGCTTTGCGGATCGATCACCGGTGCCATCTGCCAGATCTCGCCCGAAAACGACTTTGCCGAACCAACGGGGGTTACCTTGGCAACCGCGCCCTGGCCTAGCTTGGCCATATCCAGTTCGCCCAGCTGAGCTTTAAGCTCCATTTCACCGCCCCGGGCAATCCGGAACAGGATGCCGCTGCCGCTGGAGACAACCTGACCCGGTTCGACATTGCGTTCAAGCACCAGTCCGGCGGCAGGGGCAGTTATATTGAGCCGCTGGGTGCGCGCGCGCAATTCGCCGAGCTGCGCAGAGGCCACCCGAACCCGCGCCGAGGCGGCATCACGCGTCGCGGTCAACCGGTCGACATCGGCCTTTGAGATAAATCCGCGATCCACCAGCCGGAGTGCGCGATCGAGATTGGCCTGCGCCAGCCGGGCATCGGCCTGCGCCACCTGAATTTGCGCGGCGCTGCTCGATTGTTGCTGCACTTGCACGGACCGATCAACCACTGCGAGCACTTGCCCCGCGCCAACCCATTGACCGGGTTCCACCAGCACGGAGGTGATCTGTCCGCCTTCGCCCGCAACGCCCACCGGCAATTCGCGCCGCGCGGCAAGCGTTCCGTTGGCGGTTATGATGCCGGTAATTGTCACCCGGCCTGGAATAGATACTGAAACGAGTGGCGCTTGCGAAGCAGCATCAACCTTGGTCGCGTCCGCGCTGCCTTTGTGGGTAAGAAACCACAGTCCCACCAGCAGCACCAAGGCGACAATCGCGATGATCCACATCCGGCGTTTCGAACGCGTCTCATCCTCACCGTCGAAGTCGAGCGGATTAAGGCCGGTAGTATCGGGCTGCGCTTCGGCAGTATCGATCCTGGCATCGTAATTCATGTCAGTTTCCGCCTGATCGCGGTCTTCGCGCGTGATAAACAGACGGACCGAGCCTTTGCTCAGGACCGCCACAAGCCAAGGCATGCAGCAACCCAAGCCTTCCGGCCCGATCCCTCAGTCGGCCATAGACTTGGCAAAGACTACTGGCAATGCGCAGCGTGCCTGATCGCCCGATCCGCGACATACAGCGACAATTCGTGACCTGTCAGGCCCAGACCTGACGGATCAGTATTTCAGTTGGCGCTCGTAAAGATCACGATAATGCTGAATGCGGGTGACGCGCAAGCCTTGCATGCCAGACCGATCAACGGCGCGCTGCCATGATGCAAACTCTTCAAGCGTCAGATTATACCGCTCGCAGACCTCGTCGATACTTAACAGCCCGCCATTAACTGCCGCCACCACTTCGGCCTTCCGACGCACGACCCAGCGCGTTGTGCCGGGCGATGGCAGCGAATCGACCGTCAACGGCTCTCCAAGCGGGCCTATAACCATTGCCGGTTTTATTTTCTGGTTCTCGATCATATTCACCCTCGACTGCCGGTTGCCGTAACGCCGGCCAGGCGGACACTATTGCCCTCGTCAGGTTTGCGATTGGCTGAAGCAGACTGGTTAATAGCGCGTGAGGCATAACCAGAACTCGCGAGTGTCAGAGCTGCGCTGCACGCAAAACTGCCGATCTTGGGTGATGCGCCTGCTGCACTTAAGGCAAATTCGCGCCGCGTTTGCCAAGCCGCCGCCATCCGGGCGAGCAGCATCGGCCATTCAGGCACCTGGCTCCAAGCGCCAGCGGGCGAAGTTGCCGCTGGCATTTGAAGCCATTCATTCCGGTCGATTCCAATGTCCATGGATCAGCCTATAAGCGCAGGAAGGTTCAAAGGAGGTAAAGGCGGTCTTTACCTTCCGATCATCTAGGTTAACCGGAATCCCCAGTTCATCACGGCAATATGCTTTGACGCCGCCAACGTGTATGGCCCGCGCCATGTCTGCGTCTGCAACCCTTGCCACGGATCTTGATCCGGCTGCGCTGTTCCAATTGGACGGGCCGCTCTCGCAGCGAAGAATCGTCGTCGC
>JANPPM010000191.1:0-29253 GCA_031428495.1 Novosphingobium sp. | reverse complement strand
AGTGCGGCTTGCGCTTGCTGCAGAGCTCGCCGGATCGGTGATCGACTGGCGCACGCTAGAACGCCGAGAACTCAGCCTGTCTGCCGATCTTGCCGCCGCGCGCGATTTGGTGCGGCTTTCGGCGGCGCGCGAGCGGGCGGGAATCGCTCCGGGATTTGACCGGTTGCGCGTGGAGGCCATCGTGGCCTCCAGCGAGGCGCGCATGGCCGCACTTTCGGGCGAGAAGGCCCGGCTGGCGGCGCGCGTGACCACTTTGACCGCGCGGCCCGTGCCGCAGGTTCTGGCCGCGCTTGCGCAAGTGCCGCCCGCTGCAACCCCAGCGTCTGCGTCCGCTTCAAGCCCGGCACAGGTGCTGCAAAACCGTCCTGATATTGCCAGTGCCGCCTCGCGGCTCACCGCCGCCAATGCTGATCTTGCCAGTGCCGCCGCCCAGCGTTTTCCCAAGTTCAACCTCTCGGCAAACCTTGGCCTGCTGGCTTTCGGCCTGGATTCGCTCATTTCAGACAATTCACTAATCGGCTCGCTCGCCGCCGGAATCGCCGGGCCGCTGCTCGATTTCGGGCGCATCCAGGCGCAGATCAATCAGGCCGATGCGCAAAGCCAGATCGCCTTCGCCGCCTATCGCCGCGCCGTATTCACGGCGATTGGCGATAGCGAAGGCGCCTATGCCAGCGTGCGTGATGCCGATGCCGAATGGGCCGCGAGCACGACTGCCGCAGCCCGCGCCGCCCGTTCGGCAAACCTGGCCGCAACCCGTAACCGTGCGGGCCTCTCCAATTTCCTCGAAGTGCTTGATGCCCGCCGCACTGCCGAAGTGGCCCGCGATGCCGCTGCCAGCGCCCAAGGCCGCGCCATGCGCGCGCGGGTCATGTTGTGGCAGGCGCTGGGCGGGAGCGCGCTTACTCTTCCCCCATCCGCAGTGCCGCGATAAACGCCTCCTGCGGGATGCTGACGTTGCCATATTCGCGCATCCGGGCCTTGCCCTTCTTCTGCTTGTCGAGCAGCTTTTTCTTGCGGCTGATGTCGCCGCCATAGCACTTGGCGGTCACGTCCTTGCGCATGGCTGCGATGGTTTCGCGGGCGATGACCTTGCCGCCGATTGCGGCCTGCACCGGGATCTTGAACAGGTGGCGGGGGATCAGGTCTTTCAGGCGCTCGCACATGTGACGGCCGCGGTCTTCAGCAACGCCGCGGTGGACGATCATCGAGAGCGCGTCGACGGGTTCGTTGTTGACCAGAATGCTCATCTTGACGAGATCGCCCTCGCGCAGTCCGATCTGTTCGTAGTCGAAGGAGGCATAGCCGCGGCTGATTGATTTGAGGCGGTCGTAGAAATCGAACACCACTTCGTTGAGCGGCAGTTCGTATGACACCTGCGCACGGCCACCCACATAGGTCAGCCCGGTCTGGACTCCGCGCCGGTCCTGACAGAGCTTGAGGATGCTGCCCAGATATTCGTCGGGGGTGTAGATCACTGCCTTGATCCATGGCTCGTCGATCTGTTCGATGCGGCTGGGATCGGGATAGTCGGCAGGGTTGTGCAGCATCAGCTCGCGCGCATCGTCGGTCTTCGATTTGCGCAGCTGGATGCGGTAAACCACCGAGGGTGCAGTGGTGATCAGGTCGAGGTCATATTCGCGGGTCAGCCGCTCCTGGATGATTTCCAGATGCAGCAGGCCGAGGAAGCCGCAGCGGAAACCGAAGCCGAGTGCGGCGCTGCTTTCCATTTCGAAGGTGAAGCTGGCGTCGTTGAGGCGAAGACGGGCGATGCTTTCGCGCAGTTTCTCGAAGTCCGCCGCATCGACCGGGAACAGGCCGCAGAAGACGACTGGTTGGACTTCCTTGAAGCCGGGAAGCGCCTGCACCGCGCCCTGTTTGGCAGTAGTGATGGTATCGCCGACCTTGGCCTGCGCCACTTCCTTGATTTGTGCTGTGATGAATCCGATTTCGCCCGGGCCAAGCTCGTCGAGCTGTTCGATCTTGGGGCGCATGCAGCCGACGCGGTCGATCAGATGCTCGGTGCCGCCGGCCATGAATTTGACCGAAAGCCCCTTTTTGATCACCCCGTCGATGACGCGCACGAGGATGACCACGCCGAGGTAGGGATCGTACCAGCTATCGACCAGCATGGCCTTCAGCGGCGCGGTGCGGTCGCCCTTGGGGGGCGGGATGCGGGTGACAATGGCTTCGAGCACTTCGGCAATGCCGATGCCGCTCTTGGCGCTGGTGAGCACGGCTTGAGAAGCGTCGAGGCCGATCACTTCCTCGATTTCCGCGCGGACCTTTTCGGGCTCAGCGGCGGGGAGGTCGATCTTGTTGATCACTGGCACGATTTCGTGGTCGTGCTCAATCGACTGATAGACATTGGCCAGCGTCTGCGCTTCGACGCCCTGTGCTGCATCGACCACCAGCAGCGCGCCTTCGCAGGCGGCAAGACTGCGGCTGACTTCATAGGCGAAATCGACGTGGCCGGGGGTGTCCATCAGGTTGAGCTCGTATTCGAGCCCGTCCTTGGCGATGTATTTCAGGCGCACGGTCTGCGCCTTGATGGTTATCCCGCGTTCTTTCTCGATATCCATGTTATCAAGCACCTGCGCGGACATTTCGCGCTCGGTTAGGCCGCCGGTGTGCTGGATCAACCGGTCGGCAAGCGTGGATTTGCCGTGGTCGATGTGGGCGATAATGCTGAAATTACGGATCTGCGCGAGTTCGGTCATCAGGTTCTTTGCTAAGGTTGCAGTGTGAATACACCGCAGGGCCCTTAGCCGTAGGTTATGCTCCTGTCAGCAAGCACTTCAACCGCCGCCTGAAGCCGACTTCTTTGAGATGTCGCTCAACTGGGCGAACTGCGGCATCGAAAACATCGAAGGCCCGCCAGCAGCACCGCCGCCAGCCAGCGGATATTGACCTTGCGGAAGCATTGCCAGCGGCATGCCGGCAGCGGCCAGGACATAGGGCGACACCCGGTTTCGGGTGCACAGACCGCCTGCTCCGTCACTGACCAGCGGCAGCTCGAATTCTAGTCCCTGCATCGATCCCGATGAGCGCTGTACCTCTGCAACTGCAAGCTGGCCTTCCCCGAAATCGACGACGAACGGGGTGCCGAGCGGAACGTCCTGCAGACCTTCGATCATGCAGCCGGTGCGCGAGAGGTTGCGCATCATCACATCGTAGCGGTGGTTTTCGTGGATTACCCCCACTTTGCGGAACACCGTGCGGCGGTCTGACCGGTATTTGCTTGGTCCTTCCGGCTCGATAATCCAGCTGCCGCTGGCCATGGCGTCGGTGACCTCGTCAACGGAGACAGCCCTCGCATAGATAAAGCCCTGAATCGTCTGGACCTTGAGCGTCCGCATCACCAGTAATTCGTCCTGCGCCTCGATACCTTCGGCTGTCGTTTCCATGTCGAGCGCTTCAGCAAGACTCACGATTGCCTTGATGATCGCGACATTGCGGCTGCCCGGTTCGGTCACGCCGCGAATGAAACCCTGATCGATCTTGATCTTGTCGAATGGTGCGTTTTTCAGATAGCCGAGCGAGGAATAGCCAGTGCCGAAATCGTCTAGCGACAGGCGCACACCCAGCATCTTGAGCGCGGTGAACATTTCGTTATTGGCGGCTTCGTCTGAGAGAAAAATCGATTCAGTAAGCTCCAGTTCAAGCCGGTCCGGCGCGAGCTGGGACCCTGCGAGTGCCTGTGCCACGACGGCTGGGAATGCCGGATTGGCAAATTGTGCTGGCGAGACATTGACCGCGACCCGAACCCGTCCCGGCCAGTCCGCAGCAGCAGCGCATGCAGTTTTCAGCGCCCAGTCACCCAGCGAGCCGATCAGATTGGTTTCCTCGGCAATCGGGATGAATATGTCTGGCGAGATCTGGCCGAGTTCCGGATGCTCCCAGCGCATCAGCGCCTCCAAGGCGACAACCTTATTGGTTTCCGTTTCAACCACCGGCTGGTAAACCAGACTTATCTGGTCTTTGGCCAGCGCGTCGCGCAGGTCTTCCTCGATCTTGCGGCGCCTTTCGGCTTCAGTGTGCAGGTCGCTCGAGTAGAGGCGAAATTGCCCGCGTCCGCCGCCTTTCGATGAATAGAGCGCAAGATCGGCGTTGCGGACCAGCTCATCAGGTGCGAGCCCGTCATAGGGCGCGATAGCGATGCCCACCGAAGCGCCGATCACGCAGCGGCTTCCTTCAATCGAATAGGGCTGCGAAATAATATCGATAATTTTCTTGGCCACTTCGCCAAGGCGCCCGCGGTCATCAATATCGGGCAGGATAACCTGGAACTCGTCGCCACCCAGCCTGCCGATTTCGCCGCGTTCAGGAATGATCCGCTGGAGCCGCTGGGCGACCTGCTTGAGCAGTTCGTCGCCTGCCGGGTGGCCCAGCGTATCATTGACCTGCTTGAAGCGGTCGAGATCGATCATCATCAGTGCACAGCTGCGCTTTGCCGCTTTGTAGGCAGTCAGTGTCGCGGTAAGCCGTTTGTTCATGCTGTGCCTGTTGGACAGGCCGGTCAGAGAGTCGAACAGCGCCAGTCGAGAAGAATCGCGTTCGGCGATGCGGCTTGCGGTAATGTCAGTTCCGTTGCCAAAGAAGCCGGTAAAGACAGCTGACGCATTGAATTGCGGCCGTCCCGATAGAGCCCACCAGACCTCGCTACCCTCTGTTGCAGCCCGCACCGGCAATTCAGAGAAAGTCTTGTGTGCGCTGAAAATCAGCGGAAGTGTTCGCTCCGAGCCTTCGTCTTCTGTGCGTTCAAGGATGAACAGCGAATGGAATGGTTTGCCGATAAGTTCGGCGGGGCTGGTGCCCAATTGTTCGGCAACGAACCGGGAAATGTATTCGATGCGGCCCTGCGCATCGCTCGACCAGAACCAACCCTGACCGGCCACTTCATAGTCGCGCAGCAATTGGTGTGTTTGCAGGATTTCGTCGCGCGAAGCGGTGGACTTTTTGGATGCGACATCCTGCCTGGACCCAATCATCCCGCGTAACCGGCTTACCGCTGATCCTTTAGCCAATGCCACAATCGCTCTCTCTGCTCATCTGCGGAGTTTGAAGTAGTATTCGATAAACCATTCCGGTTCACAAAGCCCTAACGTTTGGCGACACACGATCTGGCTTAGCCAGTTTTTCGCAATAAAACCCCTTCACCAGCTTTTCTTGCCACTTGCGGCTGCGCAGACGACAGTTTTCCAGCTTCGCCGAGTTCCAGCAGTTCACTGAAGGCGACACCGATGCGGTCTTCCTGCGACCAGCGGGTCATTGCGCTGACAGACCGGTCCTTGGAGATCTGGATCTCGAACACGGTTCCTGGCGGGACGTTCCAAAGGCCTTCGATCATTGCGCCACTGGCCGAAATGTTGCGGATCGTACCCTGATAGCGTTCGCCGCCATGATCGAGCACTACTTTGCGCAGCATAGTCTGACGTTGAGCCCTAGCGGCGCGCGGGCCATTGGCGATGGCAGTCATTCCGGATTCAAGCCTCGCGGTGGCCATAGCCGGGGTGAGCGGCTTGTCGTATATATAGCCCTGAATGTGACTGCACCCAAGGACCCGGACCAGATCGAGTTCGTCCAGCGTTTCGACGCCTTCCGCTGTTGTTTCCATCCCCAGCGCTTCGGCCAGGCTGACGATCGAGGCGATGATGGCGCCATTGCGGCTGCCTTCCATTGTCGCGCCGCGCACGAAGCTCTGATCGATCTTGATCTTGTCGAACGGTGCCTTTTTGAGATAGCCGAGCGACGAATAGCCGGTGCCAAAATCGTCGAGCGCCAGGCGTACGCCGATGCGCTTTAGCGCCGCGAACATGGCATGAGTGCTGGCATCATCGTTGAGGAAGACGCTTTCGGTAATTTCAAGCTCCAGCCGCGCCGGGTCGATCTGCGCCGATGCAAGGGCGCTGGTGACTATCGCGGGCAAGGCCGGATTGGCAAATTGCAGCGGCGAGACATTCACCGCAACCCGTACCGACTCCGGCCACTTGGCCAGATCGTGGCATGCGGTCCGCAACGCCCACTCGCCAATCTGGGCAATCAGCCCGGTTTCCTCTGCAATCGGAATGAATTTTGTCGGTGAAAGCCAGCCCTCGACTGGATGGTTCCAGCGCAGCAGCGCTTCAAACCCGGAAATGTGTTCGGTCGTTGTGTGCACGACCGGCTGGTAATGCAGTTCCAGTCCACCGCTGGCGAGCGCGCCCCGCAAGTCCTGCTCAAGTTTTCGCCGTTCCTCGGCATCGCTGTGCAGATCGGGCGCATAGAAATGGTGCCGTCCGCGTCCACCATCTTTCGCGGCGTACAGCGCCAGATCGGCATTGCGGATCAGCGCCTCACTGGTGACTCCATCGTCAGGTGAAAGGGCAATACCGATCGAGACGCCGATCACTGCGCTGAGCCCATCCAGAGAATAGGGATGTGACAAGTTTTCGATGATCCGGTTTGACAGTGCGGTCAGCTCATCTCGGCGAACCCGGCCAGGAACAATGACCTGGAATTCATCGCCTCCCAGCCGTCCGACCCGACCGATCTTGTCGACGGTGCGTTCGAGCCGCTGCGCCACCTGCGTCAGCAGCGCATCGCCAGCCGGATGACCCATCGTATCGTTGACCTGTTTGAACCGGTCGAGATCGAGCAGCAGCACGGCGCAGGTGCGTTGTTCGATGCGCTGGGCACTGAGGATTTTTTCCAGCGTTTGCGACATCTGGAAGCGGTTGGCGAGGCTGGTAAGCGAATCGAAATGTGCAAGGCGCGAGGCGTCTTCCTGTGAGCGCTTTTTTTCCGTCAGATCGCTACCTGATCCCCGAAAACCAATGAAGTTATTGAATACGTCGTGGATTGGCCGACCAGTGATCGACCACCAGCGCTCGCCAGCTTCCGGCGGAGTAGCTGCGCGCACTGCCAGCTCCTGAAATGACGATCTGGCGGACAGGTGAAAGGTCAATGTCCGCTCGCCTGCGCGATGGGCATCACCAAGGATGAACAATTCGGTGAAAGGCCGTCCAAGCAATTCGCTGCTGTCGCGGCCAAGCATGCGGCAAATTGTCGGCGATAGGTAAGTGATTACCCCGCGCCGGTCGGTTTCCCAGAACCAGCCCTGGCCGGTCTCCTCATATTCGGAGAGCAGCTCTTCTGCGCGGACCTGAACCCGGTCCAGCTCACGCTGGCGTTCATCGACTTCGCGGTCCCGCTTGACTTGGAGAGTGGCAGAAAGGCCACCGATTCCGCAACCGATAAGCAGTGAGAGGATTGACGCAAGTGACGGATAGACGAGGCACATTCCAGTCCACAGGGCGATCTGACCTGCAGCCAATGTAGGCAGTCGACTGGTCTGCGAAATCGCGACCACCGCTCCGCTGATCACCAGCACGCCAATGCCTATGGCCGGAGTGAGATCGCCTTGAGCTATCCACAGCGCGACCGCAAAGCCGAACAGCTGCATCGGTACCGCAATGACGACAATCGCAGCCAGATATCGTTCGATGGTGTTACGGCTTGGCTTGCGCTCGAAGGCCACAAATTTGGGCGTAGCGCAAACCAGTCCGATGGCCGCAATCGTGAGCATTAAAGTTTCGACCGGTGGCCAGGACAGTTGGACAATCGATGCGAAGACCAAGCTGAGAAGCATGACCGGAGCCATGAACAACCACTCGCGCGCGATCAGGAAATGGGCTGCTGCGCGCTTAGCCGACCTGCCTTGCGCAACTGCGCTACCATTACTGCGGGGTAGTTCCCGCACCGGCTGTGACGGTGCCGTGCTGCGCTCGATTTCTGTCCCAATCGCCGCCTCCTCCGGCAGGGGAGGCGGACTATCTGGCAGAGACGGACGGGCGCGCGCAGAGTTCATCTGCTGCCTTTGCACTATGGGCGCTTGAAAAAGCGTTAAGCATGAATGGCTAATGGCATTCCATGTGTTGGTGAATTGGCAATCAGACTGATCGTTTTCGGCAAATTTTTTGCTTTCACGATTGCGCAGAACCGCAATTGCCTGCAGCGAGACTCAGCTAAAAATAAAATGGCGTTTCGGGAAGGGATTGGCGTGCGGCACATTGCGATAATCGGCTCGGGTCCGGCTGGCTATTACACCGCAGAAGCTGCGCAAAAGCAGTGGGGCGACGACGTTCGCGTCGATATTTTCGACATGCTGCCGGTTCCCTACGGCCTGATCCGCACTGGCGTGGCGCCCGATCATCAGTCGATCACGGCGGTCTATCGCCGGTATGAAACGACCGCGCTGTCTGAAAATGTCCGCTTCCTTGGGAACGTCATGGTCGGTCGGGACGTATCGATTGCCGAGCTGCAGGATCTTTATGACGCCGTAGTGCTGGCAACCGGTGCGCCGCATGACAAGAAGGCCGGATTGCCGGGCGAAGACCTGTCCAATGTATTCGGCAGTGCGGCCTTCGTCGGCTGGTATAACGGCCATCCCGATTTCGCTGCGCTTGGCCCTGATTTTTCCGGAAAAAATGCTGTGGTGATCGGCAATGGTAATGTCGCGCTCGATGTCGCGCGAATACTTGCCAAGACCCGCGCGGAGTTTGCAGGCAGCGATATCGTCGCCCATGCCATCGATGCATTAGATGCGGCCAAGACTGAGCAGATCACCATCCTGGGCCGCCGCGGCCCGCATCAGATCGCCATGACGCCCAAGGAGCTTGGTGAGCTTGGCCATTTGGCGCGCGCCTGCCCGCGGGTCGAGGCGGCCGATCTGCCTGAATTGGGCGAAGACGCATTGCTTGAGCCGGGGCAGCGCAAGTCGGTTACCCATCTGCGTAGCTTCGCCGCGATCCCCGAGGTGCACCGCGAGGACAAGACCGTCGATCTGGAGTTCGACTTCTTTGCCGCTCCCAAGGCTATACTCGGAGAAGGCCGCCCGACTGGCGTCGAGGTTGAGCGCACGCGGCTCGATGGCAACCGCGCAGTGGGCACTGGCGAGACCTATGTTGTGCCCGCTGACATCGTCATCATCTGCATCGGCTATCAAACGTCGCCAATCGAGGGTGTGCCGTTTGAAGAGAGCGCCGGGCGCTTTGCCAATGTTGATGGCCGCATCCTGCCGGGCCTTTACTGCGTCGGCTGGGCGCGGCGCGGCCCGTCGGGTACGATTGGCACGAACAAGCCCGATGGTTTTTCGATCATCGACCGGATCGCCGAAGATTTCGGATCTGGCGGACGTAAACAGGGCGGCGCGGGTTTTGATGCGCTGGCCACGGCACGCGGACTAAAACTTGTCAGCTTCACCGACTGGAAGAAGATCGAGGAAGCCGAAACCGCGCGCGCCCGCGAAGATGCCCCGCGCGAAAAATTTGTTCGGTTGGATGATATGATCGGGGCGGCGGGGAAGGGGTAAGTCGGCCCGCCTAGACCCGCATCGGCATCAGCACATAGAGCGCAGGGCTCTTTTCATCCTGCCGGATCAGCGTCGGCGCACCGGCATCGGCCAGATGCAGTTCCACCGTGTCGCCCTCGATCTGGCCGAGGATATCCTTCAGATAATTGGCGTTGAAGCCGATCTCGAAGCCATCGGACGAATAGTCGGCGGGAACTTCTTCCGCCGCAGTGCCGTTGTCAGGCGAGGTGACGGATAGCGTCACCTTGTCGTTCTCCAGCGCCATCTTTACCGCGCGGGTCTTTTCGGTGGCGATGGTGGCGACGCGGTCCACGCCTTCCCACAGGCTGCGCGGATCGAGCCGCAACAGCTTGTCGTTGCCGGTGGGGATGACCCGCGTGTAATCGGGGAAGGTGCCGTCGATCAGCTTGCTGGTCAGCACCACGCCGTTCTCACCGCCCAGAGTAAAGCGGATTTTCGAGGCCGAGAGATCGATCAGGACATTCTTGTCGAGCGCCTCTTCAAGCAGCTTGCGCAGTTCGGCCACGCATTTGCGCGGGATGATTACGTCAGGCATGGACTCGGAGCCATCCGGTCGCTTGATCGTGTACCGCGCGAGGCGGTGACCATCAGTGGCGGCGGCCTTCAGTTCCTCGTCGCTGACGTGGATGAAAATGCCGTTGAGATAATACCGCGTTTCCTCGGTTGAAATGGCAAAGCGGGTGCGATCAATCAGCTGCGCCAGCACTGCGGCGGGCAATTCGAAGCTGGTGGGCAGATCGCCCTCGACGATAACCGGGAAGTCATCGCGCGGCAGCGTTGGCAGCGAGAATCGGCTGCGTCCGGCCTTTACCGTCATCCGGTTGTCGGCGACTTCCAGACTGACCTGGCTGCCATCCTGCAATTTGCGTGCGATATCGAACAGGAGGTGGGCCGAGACTGTCGTCGCCCCTGCGCTCTCGACCGAGACCGCGCTCATGCTCTCGACCACTTGCAGGTCAAGATCGGTCGCCATCACCCGCAAGGTGCCATCGCTGGCCGCCTCAAGCAGGACGTTGGAAAGAATAGGAATGGTGTTGCGCCGCTCGACCACCGACTGGACGTGGCCGAGGCACTTGAGCAGTGTCGCGCGTTCGATCGTGGCCTTCATGGTCGCGTCATGTCCCCTTCGCCACCCGGATTCGCCCGGGCCCGCAAATGCGGACCACATTCCTTAGCGAGGGCAAGCCGCCCGGCAAGCGCCAAGTAGCAGGCAGAGGGCGATTCCGGGGGAAAACGAACGGGAGGTGCGAAAATCGTCCCTGTTCACCCCAGCATCGCCATCCCGCCGTTCACATGCAACGTCTGCCCGGTGATGTAGCCAGCCTCGCGGCTGGCGAGATAGGCCACTGCTGCGCCAATATCCTCGCCTTCACCCATTCGGCCCATCGGGATACGCGCGTTCAGCGCATCCTTTTGCGCATCGGGCAGCACCTCGGTCATCGCAGTGCGGATAAATCCAGGGGCGACGCAATTGACCGTGATGCCCCGCGTGGCGAGTTCTTGCCCCAGAGACTTCGACATGGCGGTCAGTCCGCCCTTGGCAGCGGCATAATTGAGCTGGCCGGGATTGCCCGTCGCGCCGACCACCGAAGTGATAGTGATGATTCGTCCGAATCGGGCCTTCATCATCGGACGTGCTGCGGCGCGCATCAGGCGAAACGCGGCCTCCAGATTGACCCGGATCACCGCGTCCCACTCCTCGTCTTTCATCCGCATGGCCAGATTGTCACGGGTAATGCCGGCGTTGTTGACCAGAATATCGAGCTTGCCGAGGGTATCAACGGCGGCGGGAACCAACTTTTCGACATCGTCGGGGTTCGACAGGTCGCATGTAATCGCCACGTGATCGACCTCCTGCAAATGTTGCGGCGTATGCTCATCCAGCTCATCACGAAACGCGCGCAGCTTGCCCGCGTTGGAGCCGGAAATCGCAAGGCGAGCGCCCTGCGCTGCGAGCGATTTGGCGATTGCGGAACCGATCCCGCCAGAGGCGCCGGTAACGAGGGCAGTCATGCCATGAAGGTCGAACATTGGTCACTCCCTGAGAGAAAAAGGCAGAAAAGGTTTCACGCAGAGGCGCGGAGGAAGCAGAGGCGCAGAGACATCAAATTTCGGGCCGATAGTCATTGACCATCCGGCGAATTCCTTCCTTCATCGTCTCTCCGTTAAAATTCATAAGCAGCCCGACAGGCTGCTTCATCAATCGCATATAAGTGAGCAGTTGCTTGGCGTGTGATTTACCCAAACTGTCAACTGCCTTGATCTCGAGGATGAGACAATCTTCGACAAGAATGTCGATCCGAAATGCAACCTCGAAGTGCTCTCCGTCGATAGTGAGCGGAACGGGGACTTGGCGGTCAACCTTGAACCCTGCCCGTTCGAGTCGCTTCGCCAGTACAGTTTCATAAATGCTCCCGAACAGCCCGGGGCCAAGCTCACGGTGGATGCGGATTGCTTCGCCAACAACCGCTGAACTTATCTCGTCGATGCGGCTCATTCACAACTCCTTTGCTGTCTCTGCCTCCTCTGCGCCTCTGCGCGAAACCTACAACGCCGCCAAAAACGCCTCGATTTCGGCCATGTTTGCCACGCTCGTAACCGTCACATCCTCCGCCGAGCGCGAAATCATTGGGCCGACGACCTTGCCGCCCAGTTCGACGAAGTGCTCCACGCCTGCGTCCTTCATGGCGATCGCGCTTTCGCGCCAGCGCACGCGGCCGGTTACCTGTTCGATCAGCAGGCGGCGCACCTCGTCCGGGTCAGTGACCATGGCGGCAGTGACATTGGCGAACAGCGCGATGCGCAAGGCCGAAGGAGGGGTCTTTCCCAAAGCGTCGGCCATGGCATCGGCGGCGGGCTGCATCAGGGGGCAGTGAAATGGCGCGGAGACGGGCAATGCCATGCCGCGCTTGATACCGTGTTCCTTGACCAGAGCGATCGCGCGCTCGATCGCGCCGGTGTGGCCTGACAGCACGACCTGCGCGGGGTCATTGTCATTGGCGACGCTGCATATTTCGACCTGCGCCGCCGCATCGGCCAGCGCCTGCGCTTTTTCGATGTCCGCGCCCAGCAGGACACACATTGCGCCAATCCCGACCGGGACCGCTGCCTGCATCGCTTGTCCGCGCAGCTTGAGCAGTCGTGCAGTGTCCGCCAGCGAAAAGGCCCCGGCGGCGCACAGTGCGGTATATTCACCAAGGCTGTGGCCCGCGACAAAATCGGCCTTGTCAGCCAGCGTGATCCCGCCGTCTTTCTCCAGCACGCGCAGCACCGCGATGGCATTGGCCATGATTGCAGGCTGGGCGTTCTCGGTCAGCATCAGGGCATCGTCCGGCCCATCACGCATGATCGCGAACAGCTTTTGCCCCAGCGCATCGTCAACTTCTTCGAAGACTTCACGCGCTGCAAGGCTTGCTCCGGCAAGCTCCACGCCCATGCCGATCTTCTGGCTTCCCTGTCCGGGAAATACAAATGCACGCATTACGGCCCCTCTTCCATCTGTGGCGCGGCGCCCTATGGCGGTTATCCGCGCCCGGCAAGCCCGAACGGCACAATCCTGTTGGCGGGATCATGGCCGATATTCGCTGATCCAAGGAACGGAATGCCGCTGCGCTGGCACCAGAGCCGCGCGATTTCCTCCGCTGTTTCGCCAAAGGGGCGCTCGTTTTCCGGAATGAGGCTTACCCGGCCAAGCCGCAGCCCGGCGATGTCATGCAAATGCGCGGTGACATGAAAAAACAGCCGGTCGATGGCGTAAAGATGCTCGCTCACCTCCTCGACCATGACCACGTGCCCGGTGAGATCGGGCATCATCGGCGTGCCGCAGAGCATCGCCAGTGTCATCAGGTTGAAGGCGGCCACCGGGCGCTTGTCGAGCGAAGGCTCAAGACCGCTGAAGTCGCCTGAGAAATAGGACAGCGCGCGGCGAATTGCAGGCAGGCCAGTGTCATCCTTGCCATCCACCGGCATCGGTCCGTGCACCGGATGGCCAATCCTTGCTTGGTAGAGTGCACCCAGCAAATAGCCTGCATCCGAATAGCCCATGTAGATCTTGGCCTTAGCTTCTGGCCCGAATTTTGCCAGTGCCGCCTCGGCGATCCGCACCGAACCATAGCCGCCGCGCGCGAACCATACCGCGTCAACGCCGGGATCATTGGCGCATTCGACCAGCGCTTTAAGCCGCACTTCATCGGTTCCGGCGAAATGGTTGTGTTCGGCAAAGCACTGGGGATGGAACGACAGTTCAACACCCGAAAATTCAGCCTTGGCCAGCGCCGTCACGCGCGGCGCGATTGACTTGGCGAAGGGGCCGGACGGCGCGCAGATGGCAATATGGGTCACGCCGCACCCTAACCCGGTTGTGTTGTCAGGCAAGCGCGCATACCGCTGCGGCATGAGCGATCTTACTTCCCACCCCTGGTTTTTTTGCGGCATCGGCGGATCGGGCATGCTGCCACTGGCGCTGATCTTGCGCGGGCAAGGCGCAGAGGTTGCGGGTTCTGACCGAAGCCGCGATCAGGGGCGCACACCTGAAAAGTTTGCATGGTTGGAGACGCTGGGCTTCACCCTGTTTCCGCAAGACGGCAGCGGTATTTCCAGTGCGCGCCAGGTGTTGGTGGCTTCTGCGGCAGTGGAAGATTCCGTACCTGAAGTGGTCTGCGCGAAGGAACTGGGATGCCCCCGCATGAGCCGCGCGGAACTGCTCGCCACACTGTTCAACGCTGCGCCGCAGGGCTTGGCCATCGGCGGCACCAGCGGCAAGTCGACAGTCACCGGCATGGCGGGCTGGATCATGACCGAGGCGGGCCGTGACCCGACGATCATGAACGGTGCTGTTATGAAAAATTTCGTGCGCGACGATGCGCCCTTCGCTTCTGCGCGGGTCGGCGCGGGCGAGGTATTTGTTTCCGAAGTCGATGAAAGCGACGGTTCAATCGCCCTTTATCGGCCCAAGGTGGCGGTGCTCGGCAATGTCAGCCTCGACCACAAGAGCCTTGAGGAACTGCGCGCGCTGTTTGGTGACTTTCTGGCGAGCGCTGATGTTGCTGCGATCAACCTTGATGATGCCGAAACCGCTGCACTGGCTGGCCGGGCCAAGGCGCTGGTTACTTTCGGGATTGATAGCAGCGATGCGATGATCGGCCTGGTTCCGGGCAGTATTGTTGAATCGCCGACCAGCCTTGCCGCCACCATGATCGACCGCCGCGACGGTTCGCAGCATCAGCTCACCCTGAAAGTTCCGGGCCGCCACAATCTTGCCAATGCGCTGGCCGCGATTGCCGGATGCAACGCCGCCGGAGTGCCACTGGCTGAGGCTGTCGCGGCGCTTGCCAGCTTCGCGGGACTCGCCCGCCGGTTTGACATCGTCGGCACTTCGCCATCGGGCGTCACCGTGATCGATGATTTCGGCCACAACCCGGACAAAGTGTCCGCCACCTTGCGCACGCTCAAGGCGCATCCGGGCCGGGTGATCGCGTTCTTCCAGCCGCATGGCTACGGCCCGCTGCGCCAGATGGGCGCGGAATTGGCAGAAGTGATGGCGCGGCTGCTCGGTCCTGAGGACGTGACGATCCTGTGCGATCCGGTCTATTTCGGCGGCACGGTGGATCGCAGTGAGGGCAGCGAACGGATCGTGCGGCTGATCGGTGAGGCCGGGGGAACCGCTGAATATGTTCCAGCGCGCGATGACTGTGCTGCGCGCATCGCAGAACTGGCACTACCGGGTGACCGCGTGGTGATCATGGGAGCGCGCGATGATACGCTGACCCTTTTCGCCAAGGAATTGCTGGCGCAGCTACCCTGATCCGTGCTGAACTCTCCCAAAGAAATTCGGGAGAGAACACGATGCGTACCTATTTGCTCGCCAGCGTCGCGATTGCGGGCCTCGCAACAATAGCCGGGGCGCAGGACGCGCCGACCCGTCCGGTTTTCGGGGCTGACGGAACGGTGCGTGTGCCCGCATTCGAGCTTCCCGCGTCCGAGCTTTCAAGTCCGGAAGCGCGTGCTGCCCAGGCGAAGCGCTCGCGCATGCCTGGCGGCGCACCGCCGAACAATGTTCCGATTGATGCCATGCGGCGCGGCCTGGAGGCGATGCTTGCGCCGCAGGTAGCGGAAATGCGCCGGGTCTATCCGGTCGATGTTGCAGATCAGGTGATTGGCGGCGTACCGACGCGCGTAGTGACCCCGCAAGGCAAGCCGTTTGACCCCAAGCGGGTGCTGATCAACCTGCATGGCGGGGGGTTCTCGATGTGCGCCGATGCCTGTGCGATGCTGGAATCGTTTCCAGTGGCTTCGCTGGGCGGTTACAAGGTGGTGACGGTCAATTATCGCATGGGCCCCGAAGCGCAGCACCCGGCAGCTCTCGAAGATGTCGAGAAGGTATATCGCGAGCTGCTCAAGACCTACAAGTCAAAGAGCATCGGTATTTATGGCTGTTCCGCCGGGGGTGCCCTGACCGCGCAGACTGCCGCATGGCTGCCGACCAAAGACCTGCCGCAGCCCGCTGCAATCGGCATATTCGGCGCAGGCGGAGTGCGCTTCATGGCAGGCGATTCGGCCTATATCGCAGGCTATATCGACGGTTCATTCCCGCCGCCGGGGCAAGCGACCGGCGATATGACGCGCGGTTATTTTGACACTGCTGACAAGGCCAGTCCGATCCTTGCGCCTGCGCTCTATCCGCAAGTGATGGCCAAGTTCCCGCCCACGCTGCTGATCACCGGCACCCGCGCAATGGACATGAGCCCCGCAATTGTGACCAATTCGGCGTTGATCAAGGCGCGGGTGCCGTCAACATTGATCGTCGGGGAGGGCATGGGCCACTGCTATATCTATCAGCCAGGTTTGCCGGAAGCGCGTGATGCGCATCAGGCTATTGTCGATTTCTTCCGCTTGAATTTGCGGTAAGCGCGAATCTTAGGCGGCGACCTCGGGCACCGCTTCTTCCGCCGCCGCCAGCAAGCCTTGCTCGACTCCCCTGCGCCGATCCTCGGACTCGATCTTGCCGCCGAGCAGATCAGTAACATAAAATGTATCGACCGCGCGCTCGCCATAGGTTGCGATATGGGCGGAATGAACAATCGACTGGGCTTCGAACAGCGCGCGCGCCAGGCGGTTGAGCAAGGCCGGGCGGTCGCGGGCGCTGACCTCGATGACCGTGAAACGGTTCGAGGCATGATTGTCGAATTCGACGCGCGGGCGCACTTCAAAGGCACTGGCGCGCGGGCGAGACAGCGGGCGTGCTGTCAGCTGGGGCAACAGCTTGACGCGGTTGGCCAGGGCATCGTCGATTGTCGTTTTCAGCCGCGCAAGCTGGCTCGCCTCCATGAATGGGCGGCCCAGCGGATCCTGCACAAGGAAATTATCGACTGCCATGCCGTTGCGCGCGGTGTGGATGCGCGCGTCGATGATGTTGCCCCCGGCGAGGTGAATGCCGCCCGCGATGCGATAAAACAGGCCGGGATGGTCCGATGCGATTACGGTCACCAGAGTTGCCCCGCGCGCTGGATAATACTCGGTTGCAATATCGAGCGGTGGTGCATCGCCATCCGCCAGTTGCTTCAGGTTCATCGCGATGATGTCGTCAGGTTCGGCGATCCAATAGGCATCGCCCATTTGTTTGCCGAATTCGGTCACCAGTTCCGCCTTGTCGCCCAGACGTTTGGCGACGACTGCTTTCTTTGCAGCGACCCGTTCATCCCGGCCGTGGCGAGCGTGGCCGAGCCGGATCCGTTCTTCGGCAGCGTTGTAAAGCTCATGGATCAGCTGCCGCTTCCAGCTGTTCCACACGCCCGGGCCAACTGCGCGGATATCGACAATCGTCAGCAATGTAAGCTGGCGCAATCGCTCGAGTGATTCGACCGCAGCGACGAAATCGGTGATCGTCTTCCAGTCGGCAAGATCCCGCTTCATCGCGGTGTCGCTCAGGATCAGGTGATAGCGTACCAGCCAGCTGACCAGCAGTGTTTCATCATCATCGAGTCCTAGCCGCGGGCAAAGCTTGAGTGCAATTTCTGCCCCCAGCACTGAATGATCGCCGCCGCGCCCTTTGGCGATGTCATGGAGCAGGACGGCGACATAGAGCGCGCGGCGCGAATGGATCTGGTGGATGATTGTATGTGCCAGCGGGTGGTCTTCCTTGAGCTCGCCTTTCTCAATACGCGCGACCAAGCCGATGGCGCGGATGGTATGTTCATCGACGGTATAGTGATGATACATGTCGAACTGCATCTGCGCGTTGACCCGGCCAAAATCTGGCACGAAACGGCCGAAAACCCCCGCTTCATTGAGCCAGCGCAGCACGCTTTCGGGATCGTTGCGGCTGGTCAGCAGATCCATGAATAGTGCATTGGCGCGGGGGTCTTTGCGGACTGAGGCATCAATAAGCCGGGCCTCGCGCGCAGCCTGCCGCATGGCATCGGGATGGAGTTCGACCCGTTCGGCATCGGCTATGGTGAAAATTTCGAGCAGCCGCACCGGGTCTTCGGCAAACCAGGTTTCGGATGGCAGGCCCACCCGGCCGGAATCGATGGGATAGCCCTTCACCATGCGCCGTTTGGAGCGAAACCCTGAAAAAAGGCCCTTGCGCTGACGGTTGGCGAATTGCTCGTCGAGCCCGGCAAGGAAGACGCCTGTGAGGGTTCCCACGACTTTCGCCTGCAGGAAGAAATACTGCATGAACCGCTCGACGCCGCGTTTGCCCGGCCGGTCACTGTAATTCATTCGCGCGGCAACCTCGCGCTGAAGATCGAAGGTCAGCCGGTCTTCGGCGCGGCCGGTAAGATCGTGCAGATGGCACCGCACCCCCCAGAAAAAGTTCTCGGCCTTGCGAAAGGCGCGGTATTCCGCCTGTGTAAGCAGGCCGGCGGCAATCAGCTCACTGGAATCGCGCACCTTGTGGATATATTTGCCGATCCAGTAGAGCGTGTGCAGGTCGCGCAGGCCTCCTTTGCCCTCCTTGACGTTTGGCTCGACCAGATAACGGCTGTCGCCCAGCCGCTTGTGCCGATCATTACGCTCGGCGAGTTTTTCGCTGACAAACTGGTTTTCGGTGCCTTTGACGACCTCGCTCCAGAAGCGCCGCTGGCCTTCTTCGTAAAGCTCCTGATCGCCCCAGACATAGCGGCCTTCGAGCAGGGCCGTGCGGATGGTGAGATCGCTTTTGGCCATGCGCACCATCTCATCCAGCGAACGGCTGGACTGGCCGACCTTCAGCCCCAGATCCCACAGGAAATAGAGCATCGCCTCGATCACCTGTTCGCACCAGGCGGTCTGCTTCGATGGTGTGAGAAAGGCGATATCGACATCCGAATGCGGGGCCATCTCGCCGCGGCCATAGCCGCCGACCGCCATTGCCGTCAGTCGCTCGCCCGAGCTGCGGTTGCTGGACCGGTAAACGTCGCCAATCACATGATCGTGGATCACCCGGATCAACTGATCGACAAGGAAGCTCTGCGCAGAGGCGCATTCATGCCCGGCGGTCGGCTTTTCGGCGAGCCGCCGCGCGATTTCAGCGCGTCCATCCTCCAGCGCAGCGCGCAATAGCTCGACAATGCGCGGCCTCGCGGCTGCTGCGCCGTCTGCCTCGACGGCCTGCGCAACCGCTTCGCCAAGCGCGCGGCGATCGACAATGGCGCGTTGGTTGGGGATGCGGCTGACGGTCATGGCGCGTCTGTAGCGCTGCTCCCGCCTGCCGCATAGCGTGCCCTGAGCACACGTCTGTCGATTTTCTCGGTGCCAAGCCGGGGCAGTGGCTCATGGTGCTGCCAGATATGCACCGGTACTTTGTATGCGGCGATGCGGGCGGCAGCAAAGGTGCGCAGGTCTTCGATGCTCAATTCGTGGCCTTCCTTGGCCAGATAGACTGCGGCGGGCACCTCGCCATAGCGCTCGTCGGCGATGCCGAACACGCAGGCTTCGGCGACGTTCGGGTGGGCATAGAGTGCCTGTTCCACCTCAATGCAGGCGATATTCTCACCGCCGCGAATGATGATATCCTTTTTGCGATCGACGATGAACAGATAGCCGTCCTCGTCGACATAGCCGAGGTCGCCGGTGAGGAAGTAGCCATTGGCGAGCAAGGAATCAGCAGTGGCATCGGGATTGCGCCAGTAACCGCCGAAATTGGCGATAGAGCGGATGGCGATCTCGCCAATTTCGCCTTGGGGCAGGGGTGTGTCGTTCTCACCCAGGATCGCCAGATCGACGATCGGGCGGCTGGCCGGCCCGGTGCTGCCAGGCTTTTCAAGATAGTTCTCGTTGAAATTGACGCAGCCCACCCCGTTGGTTTCGGTCAAGCCATAGCCCAGCACCGGAAATGCGCCCGGCAATTCACTGCGCAAACGTGTAACGTGTTCGACCGGACGCGGTGCGCCGCCAGCGACAAAGGATTTGCAGGTCGACAGGTCGAATTTTTCACGCTCCGGATGAGTGGCGATTTCATAACTCATCAGCGGGACGCCGATGAAATAGTTGATCTTCTCCGCCTCGATCAGCCGCATCGCATCGCGCGCATCCCATTTGGGCAGGATCACCAGCTTGCGTCCGATGATAAAGGCTTGCAGCAAGACCGGCACCTCGCCAGTGACATGGAACAGCGGAACGTTGACCAGCATCGAAGGCTGTCCCTGCGGCGGATTGCCCGCAGCGGTCATTTGCGTCAGTGCCATAAGCGACTGTGCCGCATAGCTCATCGCGCCGTGAACGACGGCGCGATGGTCTGACCATGCGCCTTTGGCGACACCTGTGGAGCCTGAGGTAAACAGGATCGTTGCCAGATCCTGGCCAGATATCTTTGGAAATGCGAATTCAGTGCCGTCAGGTGCCAGCAGTTCGCCGAAACCCGTGGCCGCGTCGCCATGCCTGAACAACCTGACCTGCGTCGCTGCGTCCGTTCCTTCCAGTCGGTCGGCGCGTTCTTTGTCAGCCAGCACCAGCCGGCATCCGGCAAGCTCAATCCCGGCTGCCAGCTCTGCCCCGGTCCACCAACCGTTGAGCAAGGTCACGCAGCCGCCTGCGATAGTTACGGCCATATAGGCCAGGATCCAGTTGGCCGAATTGCGCGCGGCCAGGCCCACGCGCTCGCCGCATTCGATAGGGTGGGCTGCAAGCAGTCCGTTCGCGAGCCGCTGCGCCAGATCGAAGGTTTGCGCAAAACTCAGCCGAACATCGCCATCGACCAGAAACGGCGTATCGCCGTATTGCTTGGCGGCAAAGGCATAGAGCGCGGGCAGCGTGGGCGGGGCGTGGACAAATGCAGGATAGTCGCGTCCGCCGCGGCTCACCGTCTTGGTCTCGAACTGGCCGCCGGGCGCGGTCAGTTTGTCCATGATCTCCCGCAACTGTCTGTCGAGTTCGCTCGCCATCGGCCGCCATACCCTTTCCGGGATTTCCCCGGTCTTGACGCGGTGCAAGCGACAAGCCGGATGACATTCCTCGTTCCCATGTGCCAAAGAGACGCTGTGGCTTCGCTCTGGCGCGGGTTACTCTTAGGGGGTTGGGACATTGCTGTCACTATTGGCCGCTTCGGGCGAGCCGCTTTACTGGGTCGACTTTGGCCTGACTCGCGGGATCGACCTCGGCATATTGACCCTGCGCTGGTATAGCCTTGCCTATCTGGCCGGGATCATTTTTGCCTACTGGCACACCATGCGTCAGATCAAGACCGCCGGAGCGCCGCTGGCGCAGCGCCATGCCGACGATTTGTTTTTCTATTGCACGCTGGGCGTAATTCTCGGCGGGCGTCTGGGCTATGCCACCTTTTACGAACCGCACCTTTGGGCGGAACCGCTTGAGCTGCTCAAACTGTGGAACGGCGGCATGAGCTTCCACGGCGGCCTGCTTGGTGCGACGCTGGCGATGGCTTGGGTTTCATGGAAGCAGGGCCTCAATTTCCTGCGGGTGTGCGATTATGTCAGCGTCAGCGTGCCGATGGGAATGCTGCTCGGCCGCCTTGCCAATTTCGTCAATGGCGAGCTGTGGGGCCGCGTCGCGGGCGAGGGCGTGGCCTGGGCCATGGTATTCCCCGATGCTGGCCCGCTGGCCCGCCATCCCAGCCAGCTTTATCAGGCCACGCTCGAAGGCGCAGTTCTGTTGGTGCTTTTGATGCTGCTGTTCTGGAAGACCAGCGCGCGGTTCCGGCCGGGTCTGCTGGTCGGCATATTTGCCGCCGGCATGGGCGCGGCGCGCTTCACTGGAGAGTTTTTCCGCGAGCCTGACAGCCAGCTTGTGGAATTCGCCATGCGCACCGGCCTGTCGATGGGCCAGTGGCTTACCTTGCCACTTATTGCCGTGGGGCTGTTTTTTGTCATTCGCGGCTTGCGGCGTCCACCACTTGGCAGCGCCGCCGCTACTGCGATTGCATGAGCGAAACCGCGGCAAATCCTGAATCGCTCTCGGCGATATTCGCCCGGCTGATCACCAACACCGGCCCGATCAGTCTGATGCACTATATGGGCGAATCGAACGCGCGCTATTATGCAGCGCGCGATCCGCTGGGCGTAGCCGGCGATTTCATCACCGCACCCGAGATAAGCCAGATGTTCGGCGAATTGATCGGCTTGTGGCTTGCCGACATCTGGATTCGCGCGGGGCGCGAAGTGCCGGTGCATTATGTCGAACTGGGACCGGGGCGGGGCACGCTCGCGCGCGATGCCCTTGCCGCCGCCAAGCGCTATGGCCTGACCCCCACCGTCCACCTGGTCGAAGGGTCTACCGCACTGCGAGATATTCAGTTGGCGGCTGTGCCGGGGGCGCATTTCCATCACGATCTCTCGACCGTGCCGATGTACGGACCGGTGCTGATCGTCGCCAACGAATTCTTCGACGCGCTGCCGGTGCGCCAGCTGGTGCGAACGGCACAGGGCTGGCGCGAACGCATGGTTGCCTTCAGGAATGGCGCTTTCATCCCTGTCGCGGGCGATCAACCGATGGATGCCGCCGTCCCCGAGGCGCGCCGCCATTCGGCCGAGGGCACAATTGTCGAGACCTGCCCTGGGGCCGCTGCAGTGGCCTACGAAGTGGCGGGGCGCTTGATCCAGCAGGGCGGTGCAGCACTGTTCATTGACTATGGCCACGATGCAGTCCGTGACGGATCGACGCTGCAGGCAGTGCGTGAACACCGCATGATCGATCCCTTCGCCGCGCCGGGGCAGGCGGACCTCACCGCCCATGTCGATTTCGCCACGCTCGCGGCAATTGCGCAGTCTCGCGGGGTGAAATGGCTGGGCACGGTGCCGCAGGGCCGCTGGCTGCGCGAGCTTGGCATCGAGACCCGGGCGGAGAGCCTGGCTGCCTATGCGCCCGAACATGCCGCCGCGCTGCAATCGGCGAAGGACCGGCTTATCGGTGAGGGGCAGATGGGGCTGCTGTTCAAGGTGATGGGCCTTGCTGCGCCGTCATGGCCCGACGGTGTAGGTTTCTGATGGGGCGGAAACCCATGCAATTGCGGCCAACTCTGCTCTCGCGTTTAGTGCGCAGCTTCATTCTGTGGCTTTTTCGTCAGCGTGGCTGGCGCCTTGAAGGCACGGCTCCGTCAAGCAAGCGCTATGTAATCCTCGGTGCGCCGCATACCTCGAACTGGGATTTTGTCTTCTTCCTCGGTGCCACGCACCATTTCGGCATAATCCCGCGATTCATGGGCAAGAAAAGTCTGTTTCGCTGGCCGCTCACGCGCTTCATGTTCGATATGGGCGGGGTGCCGGTGGATCGCACCAAGCGTGGCAATTATGCCGAGGCGATGATCGCCACGTTTACCAGCCATGATGAGTTTGCGCTGGTAATCGCGCCTGAAGGCACGCGCAGCGCAGTCGGCAAGTGGCGCTCAGGCTTTTGGCACATTGCCAGCGGCGCAGGCGTGCCGATTGTCCCGGCATGGGTCGATAACCGGACGATGCGCGGCGGGTTGGGCCCGGAAATCATGCCGAGCGGGGACTATGAAGCCGATATGGCCCGGATCGCCGCATTCTATCGGTCGGTCATGCCCGATCATGCCAAGTGGACGGCCTTCGACGCGGTCTAGCGATATTTCTGCCCTGGAGGTGTAGGGCGATAGTTGGGGTTAAGCTCGGGACGCAGGTCACTGGTTCGGGCTTCGGGCGGCGCTACGCGCGGCGGAACCGCCTGTAGCCATGCTTCAAAAGCGGCAATGTCTGTCGTGCCGATGGTGCGGTTTCGGCCAAGGCGAAACAGGTCGAAATCATCGCCGCCATTGGCCAGGAACATGCTGACGGTGACGCGATAATCCTTTGCGGGATCGATTGCTGCTCCGTTCAGCTTCATGTTCGAGATGCGCTGGCCGATCGGTTGGCTGCGGTCGTAGCTATAGGTGAAACCAGCCGACGAGGTCAGCACCTGCTCGGGACCTTCGGTGTCAAAGCCCAGCTCAATGATCGACTTGATCTCGGCTCCCGTAAGGGTCAGCGTCACCAGCTCGTTATTGAAGGGCTGGACAACGTAGATGTCGCCAAAGGTGACGCTGCCGTCAGCCGCTGCGTTAAGCGATCGGCGAATGCCGAACGGGTTCATCAGGGCGATCTGCGCTCCGGCCCCGGCGGTTGCCGCGAGCTGCGCGTCGGCGATCAGGTTGCCGAGCGGCCCGCCGGTGTTCGACATTGCTCCATCCAGTCGTTCGACCGGCGCGGCGATGGTTCCGACCTTGCGCAGGGCATATTCCGATGCGGCAGCGGAATAGCGGGCGACATAGGCAGCGATATCGGGACGCGGCTCAAACTTGGAATAGAGGACCGTGTTCTCGATCCGCGTCACCGAGGCCTGATAGCCGGGCGATTGCACGATGATGTTATTCGCCCGCTTTGCGACCACCCGGCGCTTGGCCGGATCGATCTGCAAACTGATATCCGTCACCAGTTTGCCCCACAGGCCCGCGCTGGTCAGCAGAAAGGGTTTGGCCGGATTGTAGGTCGCATAGTCGCAAACATAGGCCCAGTGGGTGTGGCCCGAGACGACCACATCGATGCTGGTATCGAGCCGGTCGAGGATTTGCGGGATGTTCTGGCGCAGGCCCTCGCAACCGTTGGAATCGGGATTGCCGCCAGTATAGCCGCCCTGATGGAGGAGCAGGACCACCGCACTTGCTCCCTCAGCCCGCAGCCGCATGGCAGCTGCATTGGCAGTATCGGCCTCGTCGGTGAAACGTACCTTGGTAGCAACGTCGGTCGGGATGAGCGCGTCAGTTCCCTTGAGTGTCAGGCCGATAAGTCCGACTTTGACCTGGTCTCGCCCGCGCCCGAAGCTGCGCATGGCGGTGGCCGGAAACAGAGTGCTGCCATCGGGCCGCAGGGTGTTGGCCGCAAGAAAGCCGAAGCGCGCACCCTTGAACGGTTCAACCTGGCAAGGTTTACGCGCGGTGTGCTGGGCGCAGCCACCGGTTTGCTTGCGCAGCAGTTCGTCAATCCCGGAATCAAATTCGTGATTTCCCGCCGCGTTGAAATCGAGCCCGATCATGTTCATCGCGCTGATTGTAGGCTCGTCGAGAAACAGTGACGAGGTGATGGCGCTGCCGCCGATCAAATCGCCTGCCGAAACCGTCAAATTGTTGGGATACTTGGACCGGACTGAATCAATTGCGCTGGCCAGCCATGCTGCGCCGCCCGAGGGCACGTTGAAATATCCGCCCTTGCCATCGGGCGCGACAACCGACTGCTTGGGCGGCTCCAGCGCGCCGTGAAAATCGTTGATCGCGACAATGCCGACGGTCACTGTCTGCTTTGTCGTAATATCCCGCGTCCCGGGCGTGGCGCATGCGGATAGCAGCAGCATTGCAATGCAGGCGAGGGTTAGGCGCAAGCTCATACGAGGTGAGTTTGACGGCCAAACATTGCAGCAGCAAGACTTCGTTTTTGGAATGTTGGCCTGATCAGACGTCGAGATTGGCGACGTTGAGCGCATTTTCCTGAATGAATTCGCGGCGCGGCTCCACCACGTCGCCCATCAGCCGGGTGAAGATCTCGTCGGTGACGTCAGCGTCCTCGACCTTGACCTGCAACAGCGCGCGGTTTTCCGGGTCGAGCGTGGTCTCCCACAGCTGCTCGGCATTCATTTCGCCTAGCCCCTTGTAGCGCGCAATCGATAGCCCCTTGCGGCCTGCCGCAAGCACGTTGTTGAGCAGTTCGCTCGGTCGGGTGATGCGGCCTCCGGTCGGGTCAGAAGCCGCGCCGCTACGGACTGGCTGCGACGGGGTTTCGCCTTCGCCCGCATCAAGCGCATCGTCAGTATCGCCCGGATCGACTTCTGCGTCCGCTTCTTCGGCAGCCACGCCGGCCTTCACCAGCCGCGCGGTTTCCGAATAGACGTCAGCATGTTCGCCCGCGAGCCGTGACAGCTTGCGTGCTTCGGCGCTTATCAAGAATGCGGCATCGATTACGTGATGATCGGTCACGCCGCGCCACAGTCTTTGGACCGTCACGTCGCCGTTGTCGGTCATCGAGGCGGTCCATTTGGCCTCGCGATCGCCGACATCGAGCCAGTGCGCCGCGCGCGCAAGGGCTGCTTCGCGGGCACCGCGATCAAGGTCTGCGCCCAGCACCCCGGCAAGCGCCAGTGCCTCGACAATCGCCGGATCATAGCGGCGCGGCACGAAAGCCATCAGCTTGCGGATTTGCTGTGCGTGTTTGACCAAGGCTTCCAGTTCCGCCCCGCCGCGCGCGCCGCCTGCGGTCTCCAGCACCCGGCCTGCAAGCCCCGCCTCGACCAGATAGCGGTCCAGCGCGTCGTTATCCTTGAGGTAAACTTCGCTGCGGCCCTTGGCGACTTTGTAAAGCGGCGGCTGTGCAATGAACAGGTGCCCGGCGCGGATGATGTCTGGCATCTGGCGGTGGAAGAATGTCAGCAGTAGTGTGCGGATATGCGCGCCGTCGACATCGGCGTCGGTCATGATGACGATCTTGTGATAGCGCAGCTTTTCAAGGTTGAACTCGTCGCGGATGCCGGTGCCCATCGCCTGAATCAGCGTGCCGACTTCCTTCGAGGAAATGATCCGGTCAAAGCGCGCACGCTCGACATTGAGGATCTTGCCCTTGAGCGGCAGGATTGCCTGAATATGCCGGTCGCGGCCCTGCTTGGCCGATCCGCCTGCCGAATCGCCTTCGACCAGAAACAGCTCGCACTTGGCGGGATCGCGTTCCTGGCAATCGGCCAGTTTTCCGGGCAGTGAGGCAATATCCATAGCGCCCTTGCGCCTGGTCAGCTCGCGCGCCTTCTTTGCGGCTTCGCGCGCAGCGGCGGCATCGATGATCTTGCCGATCACGGCGCGCGCGTGTGCGGGATTTTCCTCCAGCCAGTCACTCATGCGATCAGCCATAAGGCTTTCGAGCGGCTGGCGCACTTCGGAGGACACCAGCTTGTCCTTGGTCTGCGACGAGAACTTCGGGTCCGGCAGTTTGACCGAGACAATCGCGGTCAGCCCTTCGCGCATATCATCGCCAGTAAGCTGAACTTTTTCTTTTTTCAGCAGGCCCGACTTTTCGGCATAGGTGTTGATCGTCCGGGTCAGTGCGGCGCGGAAGGCGGCCAGATGGGTGCCGCCATCGCGCTGCGGGATGTTGTTGGTGAAACACAGCACGTTTTCATAATAGCTGTCGTTCCATTCCAGCGCGACGTCGATGCCGATGCCGTCGCGTTCGGAGCTGATCGTCACCGGCTCGGGTAGCAGCGGGGTCTTGTTGCGGTCTAGATAGGCGACGAAAGCGCCGATGCCGCCTTCATAGAACAGGTCATGCTCGGCAATATCGGCATGGCGCTTGTCGCGCAGCAGGATGTGAACGCCGGAATTGAGGAAGGCCAGCTCGCGGTAGCGGTGTTCCAGCTTGTCGAAATCAAATTCGTTGACGTTCTTGAAGGTGTCGGTCGAGGCGAGGAAGGTGACGCGGGTGCCTTTCTTGCCTGCGGGCGCAGGGCCAACCACGCGCAATGGCTCTACCGCGTCGCCATAGGCAAATTTCATCCAGTGCTCTTCACCGTCACGCCAGATGGTCAGCTCCAGCCATTCGGACAGCGCGTTGACCACCGAGACGCCTACACCGTGCAGGCCGCCGGAAACCTTGTAGGCATTGTCGTCGCTGGTGTTCTCAAATTTGCCGCCAGCATGGAGCTGGGTCATGATGACTTCGGCTGCCGAAACGCCTTCTTCGGAATGGATTCCGGTCGGAATACCGCGGCCGTTGTCTTCAACGCTTACCGAGCCGTCGGGGTTCAATTCGATCAGGACAAGGTCGCAGTGCCCGGCCAGTGCTTCGTCGATGGCATTGTCCGAAACTTCGAACACCATGTGGTGCAGGCCTGAGCCATCGTCGGTATCGCCGATATACATGCCGGGGCGTTTGCGCACCGCGTCGAGCCCCTTGAGCACCTTGATCTGGTCTGCGCCATAAGCATTGGCGTTTGGCACTTGGGCGGGAATGGTTTCGCGCGAGGTATCGGGAGTTTCAGCCATGCCCAGCCTATAGGCATCTGCAGGGCAATGCGGAACCCAATTCGTCCGCAGTCCACAGGAAAGCCGCAAGCAACCAGCGGGCTGCCAGCGTTAGCGCCAGATACGACTAGGCCCCGCCCTGATCCCGCTGATGAAGCAGGCTCAGGCGCGGGGCCCGTTCGATTTGGCCGACACGGTCAGACGAGCGCAACTGCGACCATCAGGCCGCCGGTTCCGAGCGCAACGATAAAGCCAAGTGCGTTCTGCAAAAACTGGGTCATGATTTTCCTCCTGGATTGGTAGTACTGCGATTTCCCTTCGCACATGCAGCATAGCAAAAACGCTGCGATATGCCCGTGCGAAGGTCGCAAGTGATGTTGCATAAAACGCAATGGTAAACTTAGTATGAAATTTTATGTCTTCACCAGTGTCAGTAAGGGGATTGAAGGCGCGGTTATCTGGACAGGCGCAGGTAGCCGCCCTAGTGCGCGCGCATGACCATTCAGCCTTCAGATTCCATCCTGATCATTGATTTCGGCAGCCAGGTTACCCAGCTGATCGCGCGGCGCATTCGCGAAGCCGGCGTGTATTCCGAGATCGCGCCGTTCAACAGTGCCCAGGCCGCGTTTGAGCGGATGCAGCCCAAGGGCATAATCCTGTCGGGCGGACCGGCTTCGGTCACCGATGAGGGTAGCCCGCGTGCGCCGCAAGTGGTGCTCGATAGTGGCCTGCCGATTCTGGCGATCTGCTATGGCCAGCAGACGCTGTGCACCCAATTGGGCGGCACTGTCGAAGGCGGGCACGCCGCCGAATTTGGCCGTGCCGATGTCGAGATACTGAAGGACAGCCCGCTGTTTGCGGGTTTCTGGGAAGTCGGCGGCAAATATCCGGTGTGGATGAGCCACGGCGACCGGGTGACCATTGCCCCGCCGGGCTTCGAGGTGATCGGCACATCGCCCAACGCGCCCTTCGCGATCTGCGTTGACGAATCGCGCCGCTATTACACCACCATGTTCCACCCCGAAGTGGTGCACACACCCGATGGCGCAAAGCTGCTGTCGAACTTCGTTCACAAGATCTGCGGGCTGGCGGGTGACTGGACCATGGCGGAATTCCGCAGCACCAAAATTGCCGAAATCCGGGCGCAGGTTGGGACCGGACGGGTTATTTGCGGGCTTTCGGGCGGCGTGGACAGCTCTGTCGCGGCGATCCTGATCCATGAGGCAATTGGCGATCAACTCACTTGCGTCTTTGTCGATCATGGCCTGCTGCGCCTTAATGAACGCGAGCAGGTGGAAAGCTTGTTCCGCGACCATTACCACATCCCGCTGGTGGTGGTCGACGCCGAGGCCCGGTTCATGGCGGGGTTGGCGGGCGTCACCGATCCCGAGAAGAAGCGCAAATTCATCGGCGGCGAATTCATTGCGGTGTTCGAGGAAGAGGCAGGCAAGATTGG
>JANPPM010000190.1:0-3639 GCA_031428495.1 Novosphingobium sp. | reverse complement strand
CGGGCCTTGGCACCGCAGCGGTGATCGTGATGGACAAGAGCACCGACATCGTCCGCGCTATTGCCCGGCTATCGTATTTCTACAAGCACGAGTCCTGCGGCCAGTGCACCCCCTGCCGCGAAGGCACCGGCTGGATGTGGCGCATGATGGAACGCTTGCGGGTCGGCGATGCGGCGGTCGAGGAAATCGACATGCTGCAACAGGTCACCAAGCAGGTCGAAGGCCACACCATCTGCGCGCTGGGCGACGCGGCGGCCTGGCCGATCCAGGGGCTGATCAAGCATTTCCGGCCCGAGCTGGAACGCCGGATCGCGGAAAATGTGCGGGAGGCGGCGGAGTGAAGTCTATCGTTTTCCTATTAGTCCTTGGTTTAATGGCCATTGGAGCGTCGGCGGGGGCACAAGCCTCAACCACCCCGACGCAGACCGTTTCGTCGATTGGACTGACGGGTCATTCGATGCCTGAGGTAAAACCGCTTGCTGTTCAAGAAGAAGAAGCGCGAGCTATTCTCCGCCGATATGTGGATTGTCTAATTCAAAGATATCCGAGGGTAGTATCTTCCGCGATTGTTCTGCGCCAAGGTAGGGACGTGGCAATCCTGAGAAAGATTAATAGCGAATACTGCGCTGTATATGCTGTCCAGGTTGGTGGGACGCTACGCGCGTCTGATTCGATAATGCTAGGTATGCTCTTCGGCGAACTTTATCGACAGCACCAAGCATCTCAAATGCGCAGTGAGTGGCCGTTCCCGCTTACGGCGTTGGATTT
Source organism: Novosphingobium sp. (assembly GCA_031428495.1). GTDB lineage: Bacteria > Pseudomonadota > Alphaproteobacteria > Sphingomonadales > Sphingomonadaceae > Novosphingobium. The sequence continues at coordinate 2,871 of JANPPM010000190.1, read as the reverse complement.
ATCAGCCCCACCGGTTACGGAGCGCGGATCGGAAACGCTGGCACATTTCTACATGCTCGTGGTGTCCGATTGTGTATTCAAGCGTCGTCCTGAAATCGTTCGAACCATCGTAACAAGTCCACCCGGAAGTGCAGAGCAAAACCAGGCTTTTGCGTTAGTTCCTCCCGAGCTTGGCTCCTGCGTGACTCAGGGGCAGACCCTAAAGTTTAGCCGTGCTGTAATCGAGGCCAGCTTTGGGGAATACCTTTACAAATTGTTGGCTCTGGTCCCGGTGGCAAACTCAGAGGTTTCTCACTAATGCCTAAACTCACCGTAGACGGCATCGAACTTGAAGTTCCGCAAGGCACCACGGTCCTGCAGGCCTGCGAACTCGCGGGCAAGGAAATCCCGCGCTTTTGCTACCACGAGCGGCTCAGCATTGCGGGCAATTGTCGCATGTGTTTGGTCGAAGTCGCGCCGGGGCCGCCCAAGCCGCAGGCAAGCTGCGCGCTGCCCGCTGCCGAAGGCCAGATGATCCGCACCGACAGCGAAATGGTCCGCAAGGCCCGCGAAGGCGTGATGGAGTTCCTCCTCATCAACCATCCGCTCGATTGCCCGATTTGCGATCAGGGCGGCGAGTGCGATTTGCAGGACCAGTCGGTCGCCTATGGGCGCGGGGCCTCGCGTTATGACGAGAACAAGCGCGCGGTCACCGAGAAATACATGGGTCCGCTGATCAAGACGACGATGACCCGCTGCATCCATTGCACCCGCTGCGTGCGCTTCTCCGAAGAAGTGGCGGGCGTGGACGAAATCGGCGCGCTCTATCGCGGCGAGGACATGCAGATCACAAGCTATCTCGAAAAGGCAGTTGCCCACGAGATGAGCGCCAACGTGATCGACCTGTGCCCGGTCGGCGCGCTGACCTCCAAGCCCTATGCCTTCGAGGCGCGGCCGTGGGAGCTGAAAAAGACGCTCTCCATCGACGTTTCAGACGCTTGCGGCGCGAATATCCGCCTCGACAGCCGAGGCCGCGAAGTGCTGCGCATCCTGCCGCGCATCAACGACGACGTGAACGAGGAGTGGATCTCCGACAAGGCGCGCTATCAGGTCGATGGCCTGACCATGCGGCGGCTCGACAAGCCGTGGCTGCGCAAGAATGGCAAGCTGGAAGCCGTGACATGGGACGAGGCTTTCGCCGCGATTGCCAGGGTCAAGCCGGGTGCGAGTGTTGCCGCCGTCGCGGGCGATATGCTGGATTGCGAGACGATGTTCGCGGCCAAGAAGCTGGTCGGCGCGCTCGGCTCAAGCCTGCTCGAAGGCCGCCAGACCGGGATGGACTACGATACGTCCAGCCTTGCGGCGGTGAATTTCAATTCCACCTTCGCGGGCATTGAAACCGCCGACGCGATCCTGATCATCGGCAGTAATGTTCGCACGGAAGCGCCGCTGGTAAACGTCCGGCTGCGCAAGGCGGTCAAGAAGGGCGCGAAGGTTTTCCTCGTCGGGCCGCAGTGGGAAACCACGTTCGGCGGCGAGTTCCTGGGCGACGATCTGGCGGTGCTGGGCAACCTGCCTACCAGCGTTACCGATGCGATGGGCAAGGCTGAGCGCCCGGCGATCATCGTCGGCGGCGGGGCAATCGCTAAGGGCGCAATTCCGCCTGCGCTGGTCCTCGCTGATCAGTTCAAGCTGGTGCGAGACGGCTGGAATGGCTTCAACGCCCTCCATCTCGCAGCATCCCGCATGGGCGGGCTAATGCTCGGCTTTGCGCAGAAGCACGGCATTGCCGACCTTGCCAAGGCCAAGCCCAAGCTGCTCCTGTCGCTCGGCGCGGACGAGGTCGACTATACGAAATTCGCTGATTCCATCGTGGTTTACATCGGCCATCACGGCGACAAGGGCGCACATGCAGCGGACGTCATACTGCCCGCCGCTGCCTTTAGCGAGAAAGCCGGAACCTACGTCAATACCGAAGGCCGGGTGCAGTTTGCCGACAAGGCGGTCTTCGCGCCCGGTGATGCCCGAGAGGACTGGACGATCCTGCGCGCGCTGGCGGATAGCCTTGGCGTGTCGGTTGGCTTTGACAGCTATGAGGAGCTGCGCGCTGCGATGATTGCCGAGGTTCCCGCATTGGGCGTCGAAGGCTTGGCAAACTACGGTTCAAAACTGCCCAAGGGTAAGGCCGGAGCATCGGGCGTGATCGGCTATCCGGTAAAGGACTTCTACCTCACCAACCCCGTGGCCCGTGCCAGCGAGACGATGCAGCGCTGCTCGGCGGAATTGCTGCATGGGGAAGAGTTTGCGGAGGCGGCGGAATGATGCTCGCTCCGCTTCAGCAACACACACCCGTCACCCCGGACTTGATCCGGAGTCCATTTCTCCGAACAACCGGAGCTTGCTTTCGCATGCCAAACCGTGGGCTGGGTTACTATCTGGCGAGCACCAGGCACGCGGCCCGATGGACCCCGGATCAAGTCCGGGGTGACGACAATGCGGGAGGGGCGGAATGATCGCACTTTTCCAGAGCTGGGGCATGACCTACGAGTGGGCCTGGGGCTTGGCCACGGTCGCCGGCATTCTGCTTATCGTCCTGCCACTGATGCTGTCGGTGGCCATGGTGATCTATGCCGACCGCAAGATCTGGGCCGCGATGGCGCTGCGGCGCGGGCCGAATGTGGTCGGCCCGTTCGGGCTACTCCAGTCCTTCGCCGATGGCCTCAAGGTGTTTCTGCAGGAAACCATCGTGCCTTCCGCCGCGAACAAGGGCCTGTTCCTGATCGCACCAATCCTGACGTTCACCGTCGCATTGATGGCCTGGGCGGTGATCCCGTTCAATTCGGGCGCGGTGCTGGCGGACATCAATGTCGGGCTGTTGTATATCCTCGCGAT
>JANPPM010000189.1:0-8536 GCA_031428495.1 Novosphingobium sp. | reverse complement strand
GCACTGGTCTGTTCGAGGCTGAGTACCGCGTCGGCTACGCGCGCGGCGTGTTCTGCGGGAATGGCCAGCGAGGCCGAAGCCATGAATTTCTCGGTCACCTGCGCAGCGCTCATCGCTCGCTCGCCTGCGCCGCTGTTGATGCGGACATGGCGCGCCAGCACCCGGCCATCGCGCAGTGTGACTTCGAGCCCGCCGGAAAAGTATTCGGGAAAGGCGCTATCGGGATCGGCGGAACATTTCACCCGCATTGCCAGATCGCGCACCCGAGGATCCGCAAGGGCAGCTGGCAACAGATCCGGCAAGCCAAAGCCGCCGCGCAGCAGGCAGGCGGCAACAACATGCTGCGCGCTGAACTTGGCCTCATATTCGCTCGCCGCCTGTTCCTTGGCTTCGGCGGGCTCGGCGATGATGTGGAGCGTTGGCTGCGGCAGGAATGCCTTCACCGACAGGATCTCAGCGCTGCCAATCTCGCCATGGAGGTCTATCGCCGCATCGGCGCAGCCATGGATGAAGTGGCACACTGGATAAGGTTTCAGGGCCGTCTCGCCGAAATGCCAGACGTGGCCAAGACCGTCAGTCAGCGCATCCAGCTTGGCTTCCTCATGCAGGTGCGTGGCGAACAGGCCGAATTTACCTTCATAGACCCGGCTTGGTCCCTTGAACTTTGCCTGTGCCAGATAAGCCGCCGTAATTCCCGAAACTGCGCCCCAACCGGGGTGAAAGCGCTTGGTCCAGGCGCCTTCCTCAAGGAACACCTGTATCCCCGCCGCCGTGCTGCCGGTGATCCCCTGCGCGGCGGTGATCGCGTCCTCATCAAGGCCGAGCAATTTGCCTGCCGTCACTGCCGAGGCGAAATGCGAGACCACGCCGGTCGCGTGATAGCCGACATGGTGGAAGCCGCCATCAACGGCCAGCCCGATGCGGATCGAGGTCTCTGCACCCGTCAGAAAGGCCGTGAGCAATTGCTCACCGCTCGCATCCAGCGCCTCGCCCAGCGCCAGTGCAACGGGCAGACTGGTGCAGGTCGGATGGATGATGCTGGCCAGATGGGTGTCGTCAAAATCGAGCCCGTGGATCAGCACCGCATTGACCAGCGCCGCATCGCGCATGTCGAGGCGCTGGCTCTCGCCGATCACCGAACAGTCGCCGCTACGAGACATTGCCGCGATACCCGCAAAGGCGCTTTTGCCGTAATCCTGCAAGGTCGAGGCGATCCCCAGCCCCAGCGCATCAAGGATATGGAGTTTGGCGCGCTCGATCACCGGCGCAGGCACATCAGCCAGACAGAGCGACACGGCCATTTTTGCTATGGCGCGGGAGGGGGAAATAGGGCTATTCATAATGGCACCTCTTAAGTATCATAATGCGCGATAGTCAACAGTTGACACAACAAGCGGCGCGGCCAAGGGATCCGGGATGACGAAAACCTACCAGCTTTTTATCGATGGCAAATGGCGCGATGCCGAGCATGGCGCGGTGATGCCAGCGATCAATCCGTATAATCAGGAAGTCCATGGCCAGGTCCCCGTTGCCAGCACCAGCGATGTCGAGGAAGCCATTCGCGCCGCACGCCGCGCCTATAATGGCATCTGGAGCAAGACCACACCGGGCGAACGCGCCAAACTACTGAACAAGGTGGCCGACCTGCTCGACGCAGACGCTGCGCGCATGGCCATGCTGGAGACCACCGACAACGGCAAGGTGATCCGCGAGACCGGAACCCAGATGGGCTATGCGGCGCGGATATTCCGCTATTACGCCGGCTGGGCGGACAAGATGCACGGCGATGTCATCCCGCTCGATCAGAGGGACACACTCGACTTTGCGATCCGTGTGCCCTTCGGTGTGGTCGCCTGTGTCACTGCGTGGAACTCGCCAGTGGCGATCCTGACCAACACGCTGCCTGCCGCGCTGGCCGCCGGTAACTGCGTGATCGTGAAGCCCAGTGAACATGCTTCGGTCACCACGCTGGAGATGGCCAAGCTGTGCGAGGCTGCGGGCTTCCCGGCGGGCGTGGTGCAGGTCGTCACCGGTGCGGGCAATGTCGGCGCGGCACTGACATCGAGCGCAGGCATAGACAAGATCAGCTTCACCGGCAGCGCGGGCGTAGGCCGGATGATCGCTTCGGTCGCGGGCGGCAACCTGAAGCCGGTTACCATGGAACTCGGCGGCAAATCACCCAACATCATTTTTGACGACGCCGATTTTGACCGCGCGCTGGTGGGGGCATTGGCGGGTATCTTCGGCGCGACCGGGCAGACCTGCATCGCCGGATCACGGCTGCTGGTGCAGCGCGGGATTTATGAACGGATGGTCGATGGGCTTGCGGCGCGCGCGGGGCAAATCGTCATGGATGACCCGCGCCTGCCCGAAACTGAAATGGGCACAGCCGCCAACGAGCCGCAGTTCAACAAGATCCTATCGTTCATCGAGGCCGCCAAGCATGACGGCGCGCGGCTGGTGGCAGGCGGAGGGCGCGCTGATGGGCCGGGGCTGGACAAGGGCTTCTTTATCCAGCCGACAATCTTCGCCGACGTGCGCAACGACATGAAAGTTGCGGCCGAGGAGATCTTCGGCCCCGTTCTGTCGGTCATTCCCTTCACTGACGAGGAGGAAGCCGTGCAAATCGCCAACGACACGCCTTACGGCCTAGCCAGCGGGATATGGTCGGAAAACATCACGCGCTGCCTAAGGATGATGCGCGCGGTCCAATCGGGCGTGGTCTGGGTCAACACCTACCGCGTCGCCGCTCCGCAAGCCCCGTTTGGTGGCATGAAGGAATCGGGCTTTGGCCGGGTGCGCGGCGAGGCGGGCATTCTGGAATTCACTCAGACCAAGAACATTTTCATCGACTTCTCGGGCGACAAGCGCGATCCGTTTTCGATGAAGTTTTGAAGGTGGTTCGCGCAGAGGCGCAGAGGAAGCAGAGAACGCAAAGTTAAGTGCCTGCCGCAGGCGAATTGAAACCATCTACGGTTGCGATTAGCCCAAGACGGGTTGATTGAGAGGCTTCGCCCTAAGCACGATCTCGTTGCGATCTCTGCTTCCTCTGCGCCTCTGCGCTAACCACCTTTCTGTGCTACCGGAGCGAGCATGACCTATCTAGTCGCCGACGACCTCATTGCCGAACCCGCAGGCCTTCGTTTCCGCAAGCTGGTCGAGCGGCCCGGCATCCTGCAATTGCCCGGCGCGTACAATGGCCTCTCCTCGCTTCAGGCCAAAGCAGCCGGCTTCGAGGCGCTATATCTATCCGGCGCGGCGATGTCCGCCAGCATGGGCCTGCCCGATCTTGGCGTGACCACGGTTGACGAGGTGTGCTTCTTCATCCGCCAGATCGCCCGCGCCTCGCAATTGCCGATCCTGGCCGATGGCGACACCGGCTTTGGCGAAGTGCTGAACGTGATGCACATGGTCCGCGCCTTTGAGGATGCGGGCGCGGGCGCGGTGCAGATGGAGGATCAGTATCTTCCCAAGAAATGCGGGCACCTGAACGATAAGAAACTTGCCCCTGCGCCAGAGATGGCGGCCAAGGTTGCCGCCGCCCGCAAGGCGCGCCGGCACCTGTATATTATCGCGCGTACCGATGCCGTCGCCAGTGAAGGGCTGGACGCCGCAATTGCCCGGGCAAAGCTCTATGTCGAGGCCGGGGCCGACGCGATTTTCCCCGAGGCGCTGAACGATGCAGAGGCTTTTGCGCGTTTCTCAAGTGAGGTTAAGGTTCCCCTGCTGGCCAATATGACCGAGTTCGGCAAGACCCCGTTCATGACTGCTGCCGAGTTTGAAGCGTTGGGATACAAGATGGTGATCTGGCCCGTTTCTGCGCTGCGCATGGCGGCCAAGGCGCACGAAGAACTCTATGCCACGCTCAGGGCCGAAGGCTGGGCCAAGCCGCTGGTGGGCAAGATGCAGACCCGCGCCGAGCTTTACGAGACTATCGGCTATCACCACTTTGAAGAGCTTGATTCCTCGATTGCCCGGTCGCTGATCCCGAACGGCCCGCCCGACGCCTGACATGCTCGCCATTCCCGCCGATCCGCAGGCGCTCAGGCTTGCCGGGCCAGAATGGCTGACAGCCGCATTCCGCGCCTATGGCACGCTGGCGCCAGACAATGCCGTAACCGCAATCACCTTTGCCGAGGATTTCGCAGCGGGCAATTCTGGCGACAAGCTGCTGCTTTCGGTTGCCTATGCGTGGAGCGCTCCGGGCCTGCACACGGACCTGTTCGTAAAATTCGCGCGCTGCCTTGGCGATCCCTTTCGTGACCGCCGCGCGCATGAGATGGACGGCGAAGTGCGCCTTGCCGCGCTGTCACGCCTGCCCGCCTTTCCGGTCGCCGTGGCCAAGCCTTATTTCGCCCACTTCGACCCCGGCAGCGGTAACGGCGTTCTGATAACCCAGCGCATCCGCTATGGCGAGGCGGGCATTGAGCCAGTGCGCGCCAAAAATATGGATCACGAACTGGCGGAACCGGCGGAATATTACCGCGCGACCGTCTCGGCCCTCGCTCGTCTCGCAGCTGCGCATCAATCGGGACGGCTATCGCCTGAGGCAGACCGCAATTTCCCGTTTGATCCCGAAGCTGCTGCCGCAGAACTGCCTTTGCCTTGGGACGCGGCAGAAGTTCGCGCGAAGGCCGAAGCAATAGCCCAGTTCATCGCGGAGTGTCCGCAGCTGTTTCCTGCCAGAGTGAGGGATCCCGACTTCGCCCCGCGATTGATCGCGGATTCTGCGGCCTTTCACTGCCATGACGCTGCAATACGCCGTTTTCTCCATGCCGATCCGCGCTTCATCGCATTGGCGCATTGGAACACGCATATCGACAACGCGTGGTTCTGGCGTGATACGGACGGGGTGCTTCAGGCAGGCCTGCTCGACTGGGGAATGGTACGCCAGTTGAACCTTGCAACGGCGCTATGGGGCGGGCTGTCAGGAGCGGGGACAGCAATGTGGGACGCGCATTTTGCCTCGCTGCTGGCCCATTTCACTACCGAGCTTGCGCTGCATGGCGGAGCGCAAATCGCGCCTGCCGAACTGCACCAGCACTTCGACCTGACAGTGGTCCAGTTGTGCCTTGCGCTGATGTTCGACACGCCTGCACTGGTACGCGCGCGAATGCCCGATCTTGCGACCTTAACCGGCCTCGACGACCCACGGATTGGCCGCGACAAGGTGGTGCAAGGCTTCATGCATACCTTCGTCGCGGCGCTCAATCACTGGGCCAGCAGCCATCCCGGCGAGAGCTTGAAGCGCTTAATCTCCCGATAGCGAACGGCCTTACTCCTGACCGCCGCCCGCCTCTCCTGCGGCAGGCAACCCCCACCGCGACGAGGCCATGTCGCCAGTCCCGGCATCGCGCGGCGGCATGCCGGGCGGCGGGCCCCAGTCTCCGCGCGGCAGGAATTCACCCGTCATGTCCGGCGGCCCGCGATAATGGATTTCAAACAGCCGCCAGTCGAACAGCCAGCGGTCACCGGCCTGGACGAAATGTTCGTAATAGACCCCGACCGAGATGTTGGTGTTGCCGTTCTTCCACGCGCAGCGCTCATCTATATAGGTGCGGCCAGAGGCAACGCCGTCGCCCACGGTCAGGATCGGATTGCGGAAGCTGATCAGCACGCCGTGAAACTTGTCGAGGATCACCGCGATACCGTCGCGGATTTCCTGCCTTCCGCGAAACACCCGGCCCGAGATGCGCCATTCGCCGTGCTCGGTGAAGCACCCCGCGAAGGCATCGAAATCCTGCCGCCAGACGGCATCGGTATAGCGCGCATGCAGTTCACAAATGCCAGCGTGCGCCTCGGCCAATGAAGTCATGCCTGCTCCCGCAGTTATGCCGCCTTGGCCAATTGCCCGGCGTTCTTGCCCGCAAGCCTGCCGAAGACTGAGCCATTGAGCAAGCCCGTGCCGCCCGGATAGTTCTGATAGAACAGTCCGCCGACCAGTTCGCCCGCTGCATAGAGCCCGGGGATTGGCTTGTCGGTCAGGTCCAGAACGCGCGCATCGGTGTCGATTTTGACCCCGCCAAAGGTGAAGGTGATGCCGCAGGTGACGACATAGCCATGAAAAGGCCCCGTATCGATCGGCAGCGCCCAGTTGGACTTGGGCACCGCGAGGCCCTTGGTGCCGACTCCGTCAAGGATCGAAGGGTTATAGGTCGTGCCAAAGGCACCCTTCGGGCAGGCGGCGTTATAGGCAGCGATCTCCGTCTTCAGCCCTTCGACGTCGATATCGAGCGCCTCGGCCAAGCCTTCAATGGTGTCGCTGGTGGCCTTGGTAACTTCACGGATGCGGTATTCGTCGCGGACGTTGTCGTGCGTCTTGGCATCGAAAATCTGCACCGCCGCGCGGCCCGGCTGCTTCATCACTTCCTTGCCGTATTTGGCATAGGTGTGGTTGCGGTAATCCGCACCCTCGTCGATGAAGCGCTTGCCTTCCATGTTGACCACTACGCCGATGATGTAGCTGTGCTTCTGGAAGTTATCGAGGATCACCCGGTCACCGTATGGCGGGGCAGAAATATCCCACTGCACCGCGTGGCAGCTCGACCAGCCGCCATGCGGCCGCGCGCCGATTTTCAGCGCGGCGTTGATCCCGTCACCGGTATTGTGCTGGGTGCCCCGCACCCGGCACAGGTCCCAGCCCTCGCCCAGATAGCGCACGCGCATCTCGGGGTTCGATTCAAAGCCGCCGCAGGCCAGCACCACGGCATTTGCCATAAGATCCTCATAACCATCCGGGCCCTTTGCCCGCACGCCGATGACCGCACCCTTCTGATCCTCGATCAGATCGCGCAGCCCGGTCTCGTAGCGGATCTCGATGCCCATGCGCTCGCAGGCGGTCACCAGCATGTCGACCAAGCCCCAGCCGCCGCCGACTGCCTCGATGTTTACTCCGCCATAGAAGTGGTGCTTGCCCTCGATCTTGAAGCTCTGGCGGCCGAACATCGGGATGAAACGGATCTTGTGAGTGCGCATCCAGCGCATGGTCTCGCGCGACTGGCCGATCAGGATATTGGCGAGGTCCTCGTCGGCATTGTGCTCGGTGACCTTCATCAAGGTTTCCATGAAGGCTTCCTCGCTAAGCTCAGGCAGGTTGCCGATGCTCTCGTATTCGCCGCTGGTCATGTCATCGAGAATATCGGTGCGAAGGTCTTCGATGCCATCATGGCAAAAGCGGAAGCCGCCTGCGGTAAAGGTCGAGTTGCCGCCGCGATCTTCCTTGGTGGCTTTCTCCAGCACCAGCACCTTGACGCCCTGTTCGGCGGCGGAGAGCGCAGCGCAGAGCGCGGCATTGCCCGCACCAACAATGATGACGTCCCAGGTATTCTCGGCGGGCATGCTTGCTCTCCCTATCTTGCAAATCGGAACTGGTCAGGCATCCCGACCTATAATGAAACCCTTGCGGTGCCATTTAATTCTGCACCCCTTTATGCAGGTGCGATTCAGAGTCAACTAGTCGAAGACGAAAATCGCCTGATGCGCTGCATGGCGAGGCCAATTGCGGTGCCCGCAGCTATGGCGATTGTCAGGTCCGCGAACATTGTCAGCAATGCGGTTAGCGCCAGCAAGCCGAGTTCCGGCCGCGGCAACTGCATCCGTTCGCGCCAACGGTGCGGTTCGCTCATGTACCACGCGGTTGCCACCAACAGGCCTGCCAGCACGGGCAGCGCAAGGGCTCCAACCAGACCGGCAGCAAAAATGACAGCAAGCAGGATCACGGCCGCATGGACCATACCAGCCACCGGCGTGCGTCCGCCTGCATTCACATTGGTCGCCGTCCGGGCCAGCGCACCGGTTGCAGGCAGGCCGCCAAACAAGGGCGAAGCAAGATTCGCCACTCCCTGCGCCAGCAACTCGGCATCCGAGCGATGCGATCCGCCAATCATATTATCCGCAACCTTGGCGGAGAGCAGCGATTCAATTCCAGCGAGGAAGGCAATGGTCAGCGCCGATGGCAAGAGATCGAGCGCTAATGGAATGGAAACATGCGGTATTTTTGGCCAAGGTAGTCCACTTGGCAAGGCACCATACCGGCTCATGACGGTTTCGATACCAGGCAAAAACCAAACGGCGATTATACTGCCAAGACCAATGATGAACGGCATCGAAGGAAACTTCGGCGCTAGTTTTCGCGTGACCAGCATTGACGCAATCGTCGCCAGACCCAATCCCAGGGCAGGCAGGTTTGCCGTGTGCCGTGCTTCCCAAAGCGCTGCCAGCTTGGGGAGGAAATCAGCAGCAAGCGGCCCAGTTTCCAGACCGGCGAGATCGCGAATCTGGCTGGCGGCAATAACCACGGCTATTCCGATGGTGAACCCTTCGATGACTGGATCAGGAACATGGCGGATAAGCCGTCCGAGCCGCAGCAGGGCAGCCGCGAGCAGAATTCCTCCCGCCAGCAAGGTACTGACCAGCAGGCCCTCATAGCCGTGGCTTTGGATCACATCATAGACAACAACAATGAATGCTCCGGTCGGCCCGCCGATCTGCACCCGGCTGCCACCCAATGCGGATACTATGAATCCCGCAACTATGG
>JANPPM010000188.1:0-12145 GCA_031428495.1 Novosphingobium sp. | reverse complement strand
GATCGTCTTCGACCAGCAGGAGGCGAGGGGCGGGCATTATTCGGGCACCGGCTCGTCGCGCTCGGCGAGGTAATTGCCGGTTGCTGCGAAATATACCATTTCGGCAACATTGGTTGCGTGATCGCCGATCCGCTCAAGATTGCGGGCGACGAACAGGAGTTGCGCCGCGCTGCTGATGGTTGAGGGATTTTCGACCATATGGCTCACCAGATTGCGGAAGATCGAATTGTAGAACGCGTCGACCTTTTCATCGCGCGCGACAATCTCGATCGCCATCGCCGGATCGCGTGCGGCATAGGCGGTCAGCACATCGTGAACCATCTCGGCGGCAATGTCCGCCATCGCCGGGATCAGGGTGAGCGGCTCAAAAGTCTTGCGGCCTTCAATCTGACCGGTGCGCTTGGCAATATTCTTGGCATAGTCGCCGATGCGTTCGATCACTCCGGCAATCTTCAACGCCGCGATTACCTCGCGCAGATCGTCAGCCATCGGTGCGCGCAGGGCGATGATCCGTACCGCCAGTTTGTCGATCTCGGCTTCGAGTGCATCGATCCGCTTGTCGCGGGCAATTACCTGATCGGCCAGTTCGGTTGAGCCCTTGATCAGCGCTTCCATGCCCTCACCGATAGCGACCTCTGCGAGACCGCCCATTTCCGCGATCAAGCCGCGTAGCCGCGTAATGTCTTCGTCGAAAGCCTTGACTGTATGTTCTGCCATATTCGCTGTCCTAATCCCGGCCTGCTCTAGCCGTAGCGCCCGGTGATGTAATCTTTGGTCCGCTCCTCCCGCGGATTGGTGAATATATCCGAGGTATCTCCCATTTCGACAATTTTACCGATATGAAAGAACGCAGTGCGCTGAGAAACACGCGCAGCTTGTTGCATCGAATGGGTGACGATGACGATGGCATAGCGCTGCTTGAGATCGTCTATCAGCTCCTCGATTCGCGCGGTGGCAATCGGATCGAGCGCGGAGCAGGGCTCATCCATCAGGATCACCTCGGGATCGACGGCAATCGCGCGGGCAATGCACAGGCGTTGTTGCTGACCGCCCGAAAGCGCGGTGCCGCTGTCGGCGAGTCGGTCCTTCACTTCATCCCATAAACCTGCGCGGCGCAGTGAACGCTCGACGATGGCGTCGAGCTCTGCCTTGCCCGCCGCGAGGCCATGGATCTTGGGACCATAAGCGACATTGTCGTAGATCGACTTGGGGAAGGGGTTGGGTTTCTGAAAAACCATTCCCACGCGGGCGCGCAGTTGGACCACGTCCATCCCCGAGCGGTAAATATCGTCGCCATCAAGCAATATCTCGCCCTCTACGCGGGCATTGGCGATTGTGTCATTCATCCGGTTAAAGGCGCGCAGGAAGGTGGACTTGCCGCAGCCCGAAGGGCCGATAAAAGCCGTGACAAGCTTGTTCTCAATCGCGATCGAGACATTGTCGATTGCGCACTTCTCGCCATAGAAGACCGAGACGTTATTCGCCGCAATCTTGTTGGCCGCAGCCAGGTTGGTCGTATCGGCTTTCACCAGCGCCTCTCAAATCGGTTGCGGAGATAAATGGCCAGACCATTCATCACCAGCAGGAACACAAGCAATACGATGATTGCCGCTGAAGTGCGCTCGACAAATCCGCGGCTGACTTCGTCAGACCACAGGAAAATCTGCACCGGCAGCGCGCTGGACGGCGAGGTGATGCCGTCGGGCGGAGTGGCAACAAATGCGCGCATCCCGATCATCAGCAAGGGCGCAGTTTCTCCCAGAGCGCGCGCCATACCGATGATCGTGCCAGTCAAGATTCCGGGTAGGGCCAGCGGCAGGACGTGGTGGAATACAGTCTGCACCCGGCTTGCGCCGATTGCCAGCGCGCCATCGCGGATCGACGGCGGCACGGCCTTGATCGCATTGCGGCCTGAAATGACGATCACCGGCATGGTCATCAGCGCCAGCGTCATGCCGCCAATCAACGGGGCGGAACGATAGTGCGGGAAGATCGCGAGGAATACGGCAAGGCCGAGCAGACCAAAAATGATCGAAGGCACAGCGGCAAGATTGTTGATCGTGACCTCGAGCATTTCTGTCCAGCGGTTCTGCGGCGCGTATTCTTCAAGGTAGAGCGCCGCGAGCACGCCAACCGGGAAAGCCAGCACCAGCGTGATCAGCATGGTCAGCATCGAACCCTTGAGTGCACCCCAGATACCAACAGCTTGCGGATCGGTGGCGTCGCTGCGCGAGAGAAATCCTGGATCCCATTGGCTGGACAAGCGGCCATCTTGCGCCAGTTGTTTGGCAAGCGGGCGCAGTTCTACGCGGCCTTCGCCTCGTAGAGCTGCCGCCAGGTCATTCGTGACCGGAACTGAAACTTCCACAGTCGACTTAAGCAAATCGGGATTGCTGATTATCCGCTTCGCAACTTCGCGCCATGCGCCGTCGCCAATTTCGGAGGCGGCGGCTTCACCGGCACTTTTGCGCGCAGCCATGGCAATAATTTCTGGCAGTCCGGCTGTCTGGAGTGATTGCATCGCCTCGGGTGCGCCGAGCTGGCTGATATCCACGGGCAGGCTCGCTTGCGCGAAATCAACCGGGAAGCGCAACTCAGCCCGCTTGAAGCCGCCAATCGCACTGGAGGTCATCGTCAGGACGAGGAAAGCCAGCACCAGAACCGAGAAAACCACTGCCGAAAGCCCGAGCAAGCGGAAGCGTCGCTCAGAGGCATAACGCTTCTTGAGCCGTGCAGCGAAGCGCGGATCGCTGGCGATGGCGGGGAGCGGGTTACTCATAAGCTTCGCGGAACCGCTTGACGACGCGCAAGGCAATGAAGTTGAGCGCGAGCGTGACGAGGAACAGGACAAAGCCAAGGGCAAACGCCGACAGTGTGGCGGGATGATCGAAACTGCCTTCACCGGTCAGCATAGCGACGATCTGGAACGTCACTGTGGTCATGCTTTCAAACGGGTTAGCCGTCAGCCGCGCGGCAGCGCCCGCTGCCATCACCACGATCATTGTTTCGCCGATTGCGCGGCTGACCGCCAGCATAACGCCCGCGACAATGCCGGGGAGCGCCGCGGGAATGAGCACGCGGCGGATCGTTTCAGATGTGGTCGCGCCCATCGCCAGGCTGCCATCGCGCATGGCTTGCGGTACGGCGGCAATCGAGTCGTCGGCCATTGAGGAAACAAAGGGGATGATCATAACGCCCATAACCAGTCCTGCGGCCATAGCACTCTCGCTCGATGCGCTGGATATACCGATGGCCTGCGCCGCGTCTCGAACCGCCGGAGCGACGGTCAGAGCGGCGAAGTAGCCATAAACCACGGTCGGAACACCCGCGAGAATTTCGAGGATCGGCTTCATCCACTTGCGCACATTCTGCGAGGCATATTGCGTCAGGTAAATCGCACTCATCAGGCCGAGCGGGATAGCGACCACCATTGCGATAATCGCGCCGATATAGATCGTGCCCCAGAAAAGCGGGATTGCGCCGTAATTGTCACCAGCATTGGGCCCGGGCGTTGCCATCGGGTCGGGCCCCCAATGGGTGCCGAACAGAAAGTCCATCGGGCTGATCATGGTAAAAAAGCGCGCGGTTTCGAACACCAGCGAGGCAACGATGCCAAAAGTGGTCAGCACGGCGATTAGCGACGCAAACAGCAAGCCAGCCATGATCGCGCGTTCGACCTGGGTGCGTGCAGTGAAATCCGGTCTGAGTTTCAAAAAGGCCAGCGCGCCGCCAACGAAGCCCAGCAACAGGGTCACGACTATGCCGATCGTGCCATAAAAATTGAGGGCCGCGCGGTAAGGTTCGGCAAGTTGCTTGGCCAAGGGGTTAAAGGCCGTCGCGGACGGCGACATGGCAATCGTGCGCGCCTCGGAAACGATACTATCGCGCTGAAATCCGAACGCTGGCAACTGCGCCGCGACTGGCGATTTGAGTGCATCAGCTTCGGCAAGTCCCGGAACCACTGCATTCCAGACCAGCGCAAACAGGAGCGCTGGCACAACAATGGCAAGCGCCACGAACCAGCCGTGAAACCCCGGGAGCGAATGCAGGCGAACAGTGCCGCCCTTGCGGAATGCACGCGCACGGGCGCGCGCCACGAGCCAACCGATCAGGCCAAGCCCAAGGGCCAGCAGAATGGGAATGACAGGTGACACGGCCGATGCGTACTTTTCTGCAGATTACTTGAGCGAAGCAGGGTCGAGGCGGGTCATCTCGGTGGCGACCTTGGCGTTGGCGGCCAAAACATCGTCAGGCGACACGACCATACCTGCCTTCGCAAGCAAGCCGTCCTTGCTCCATGCGCCAGCCCAGGCGGCGATATATTCCTTCAAACCCTTGATCGCTCCAATATGCGCCGACTTGACGTAAATATAGAGCGGGCGGGCACCGGGATAGCTGAAGTCAGTAACCGACTGATAGGTCGGTGCCACGCCGTTCATCGTCAGTCCCTTGAGCTTGTCCATGTTCTCTTCAAGATAGGAGAATCCGAAGATGCCGACAGCCTTGGGGTTGGCTTCGAGCTTCTGGACGATCAAATTGTCGTTCTCGCCAGCATCGACATAGGCGCCGTCACCACGCACTTCGGTGCAGACCTTGTCGTGGGCTTCCTTGTCGGTGTCTTTCAACGCCTTCATCGCCGGGTCGGTTTCGCAACCCTTGATCAGGATCAGCTCCTTCAGCGCGTCACGCGTGCCCGACGTCGAAGGCGGACCGTAAACGAGGATAGGTTCTGCTGGCAGCGAGGCGTCGACGTCTTTCCAGGTCTTGGCCGTATTGGGTTTACCAAATGGGTTGGCCGCGATCGCCTTGTATATCATCGCCTGGGTCAGAGGCAGGTTCAAGCCGCCGGTAGCTTCACCCAGGGTAATCCCATCGAGGCCGATCTGGATTTCGACCACGTCAGTTACGCCGTTCTTGGCGCACTCTTCGTATTCCGACTTCTTCAGGCGGCGTGACGCATTGGCGATGTCAGGGAACTGTGCGCCGACCCCGGCGCAAAACAGTTTGATGCCAGCGCCAGTACCGGTTGATTCGATGATCGGAGAATTCATGCCAGCGTTCGACTTGGCGAAGCTGTCAGCAACGACCTTGGCGAAGGGATAGACTGTCGACGAGCCGACTGCGCGGATTTGCTCACGCCCGGAATCAGAACCACCGCCGCAACCGGCGAGTGTCAGGGCAAGGGCGGACGCGGCGGCGGCGAACAGGGTGCGGGACTTCATGGCAGATTCTCCTGGGGAGCAATGTCCGGGCCGCTCTGGAGGCGATCCATGACAGGTTTGTGACAGGGTGGAAACTCTCGGGGTGTTCAGAAATCGAATTGGGCGCGCAGGCCGAGTGCATTGGCGCTGTAATCACCGCTGCTGCCAGCAGTTACGGCCGCATTGTTGATCCACAGATGTCCGTAATTCAGAACGAACCGGACATAGTCCACGGGGATCCAGATCAGCGACGCGCCGGCCACTTGCTGACGCCCGCCGGTTATCGCGCCGCTGTTCAGATCGAGCCAGTCATAACGCAGATTGAACTGCAATGCGCCCATTCCGCCTTTGCCAAGCGGCCTGCTTGGCCGGATCCGATCATAGGCGCCATTCTTGTATGCCGTCGCATCCTTGGTCAGCAGGTAGCCCAGCTCTGCAAATCCGCCGTTGAATGTCGGATCGGCGAGGCCAGGACGCATTGCCGTTATCCAATGGCTTTCTGCGGTCGCGTGGAAACGGCCATTGATGTAAGCAAATTCCGCTCCGAAACTGCGTTCGGCGTCGGCACTGAACGCGCCGGTATCGATCAGGCGGACGTCGGTCGTGTGAACGAAGGGCCGGGCGCGGTAGCGTGTGAACGTCGCCGCATCATTGAAGTCACGGTAATGCGCCGACGCGCCAAGATGCAATTGACCACTGCCGATCTTTGGCATGAACACTACCCGGCCATCGATGCCATAGCTATTGTTGCGGTCGGAATTGAGATCGGCAGCATTGTCGGTGAAGACGCCGCCCTGAACCAGAAAGCGTTTGTCGGTGTAGGTCGCGCTGATCCCGACGCGCCGCTCGAAGCCGAAGCCGCTGTTGAATGCGGCGCGTTCCATGAAGCTGGTGAACAGGTCGGAGGTCATGTCCTCCATGCTGTTGAATGGCTTGTGCTGGCCGAGGGTGAGAGTCAGCTTTGGGCTTGCCTTATACGTCAGGTACACATCGGTCAGTTCGACGCTGCTGTTGGCGAGGTCTGCCTCGATGCGATATCCGAACCCGCCAGGGACTGTGCCGTCAAAGCCAATATAGGCGCGGCGAAATTCGGTGGCGATGCCCAGGCTTGCCGCGGAGGCGATTCCCGGAGGCGCATTGACCCCCGCAACGTCCAACTGCATCCGCCCACGCGGTTTGAATGACCAGCCGTCTCTCGTGGCCAGTTTGGGCGCTCCGTCCCAGCTGATCTCCGTCGCCGGTTTAGCCGTCGCGCTGGATGCCTGTGCCATTTGCGCGGGTATCGCCGCGGCTGCAGCGCTTGCAGCATTGGCCTTGGTCTCCGCTGTTTCCGCCTTGGCACGCGCATCGATCAACTGGCCTTCCAGCGTATCGATACGCGAGGCCATTTGCTGCATCTGCGCGCGCATTGCGGCCAGCTCTTGCTGAATTGCCGCATCGCTGGCGGCGCTGGCATGTGCTGGCATGGTCCAGCCCGCCGAGATGGCGAGGGCCAGTGCCGAGACGCGGGTCAATGTGTGCAAGTTAAGCCCCTGTTACGATTCGATTACGTTTCGGTGACGCCACTAAGACGTAAATATGACAGTTGAGCGACAAACTTGTTCTGCCCGGTATTTAGCTGATTCGCGTACCCCCAGGTATGGCGTACCCACGCAATAATGCGGCGGTATCCATCGCTGGGCGTCCGGCACGCTGTACCTGCAATGGTCGAATTGCGCCCGTGGAGCAGGCAATAGTCAGGGTATCGTCTATCGTGATGCCCGCACCCTCTTGTCTATCCGCCTCTGCACATTCGACGATCTCCGCTGCGAGCACGCGAAAGCGCTCGCCGTCCAGTTCGAAAAAGGCTCCGGGGGAGGGGGCGAATGCGCGCACCTGACGTTCTACGTCTGTGGCGCTGCGGTTGAAATTCAGCCGCGCCTCCGCTTTGTCGATCTTTGGAGCGAGTGTCATGCCCGCATCTGGCTGGATTACAGGTTCGTATGCGGACAGGCGGTCCAGTGTCTCAACCATCAGCTTTGCACCAATATCCGCCATTTCTTCCGTAAGCTCACCTGCCGTCTTGCGCCCAATCTGGGTTCTCTCAGCCAGCAACATTGGCCCGGTGTCCAGCCCGGCCTCCATCTGCATGATCGTTACCCCGGTTTCCTGGTCTCCTGCGAGAATGGCCCGCTGGATCGGCGCGGCACCTCGCCAGCGCGGCAGCAGGGAGGCGTGGATATTGAGGCAGCCGAACTTCGGCGCATCGAGAATCGCGCGCGGCAGAATGAGGCCATAGGCTGCCACCACCGCAATATCTGGTTTGAGCGCCGCAAACGCTGCCTGTTCGTCCGCCCCCTTAAGGCTGAACGGGTGTCGCACCTCAATCCCCATCGCTTCCGCCGCTTGCTGGACGGGGGAGGGCCGCAATTGCTTGCCCCGCCCCGCCGGGCGCGGCGGCTGGGTGTAACAGGCGATCACATCGTGCCCCGCCGCAGCCAGCGCGGTCAGCCCCGGGACGGCAAATTGCGGGGTACCCATGAAGACGATACGCACTGGATTTCCTCGCAGGGCTTCCACAGAAGAGGCGCTCGCCCTATCTGCACACCCATGGCATCGCAAGAGATCGAAACACTTACCACCGCGCTCGCCAAGCTGCCGGGGCTTGGCCCGCGTTCGGCGCGGCGTGCGGTGCTGTGGCTGATCAAGCGGCGCGACACCTCCCTGGTGCAGCTTCTGGATGCGCTGGGCGCTGTGCGTGAGCGGCTGGTCGAATGCCTCACCTGCGGCAATGTCGATACCCACGACCCCTGCGGCATTTGCACCGATCCACGCCGTGACGCGCGGGCGCTGTGCGTGGTCGAAGACGTTGCTGACCTGTGGGCGCTTGACCGCTCGCGGCTTTTTGCCGGGCGCTATCATGTTCTGGGCGGGCGATTGTCAGCACTTGACGGGGTTCGGCCCGAAGATTTGGCCATCGGCAGCCTGATCGCACGTGTCGAGGCAGGCGGTATCGATGAGGTGGTACTGGCGATGAATGCGACGCTCGAAGGGCAGACGACAGCGCATTACATCGCCGAGCGGCTTGAGGCATTCCCGGTGCGGATCACTCAGCTGGCGCACGGCCTGCCGGTGGGCGGAGAGCTCGATTACCTCGATGAAGGCACGCTGGCGCAGGCTTTGCGCGCGCGCCGTCCGATGGGCTAACGAGCAAACAGCCTTAATGGCGTTGCCAGCGCTGGCTTAATTCATTATTTACCATGCGAAACTTGCTGGCCAGCGGGGCTGCAAGGTCGTGTTGAAACCGGGTCTCTGCGGAGTTTGATCAATGGCGTCGCGTACAAGCCAAATGTCGATCTACAACCTGCGGATCATCTTTCTGATCGTGAATTTCGCCTATCAGCTGATCCCGCTGTGGCTGATGTACAGCAGCGGGCAGGGCTGGCCGATCTTCATTACGATTGCGTTCTTCTTCGCTTTCGTGCCGCTGTTTGACAAGATCTACGGCGATTTCCCGTCACTGCTTGGCGGCAAGACCAGCGATCGGTTTTTCCGGATCATGCTGTTCATTCAGGCATTTTTGCATTTTGCGACCTTCATCGCTGTCATCGCGCTGGCGGCATCCGGGATCGCGCCATTGTGGGCCTCGATTCTCGCGGTGGCCGTCATCGGCATGGTCAACGTGCAATGCCCCGTCGTCGCCCACGAATTCGGCCACAAGACCGGGCGCGTGAATCACCAGATGTCGAACTTCATCTGCGCGGTGGTCGGCATGGGCTATTTCATGCCGCAGCATGTGCTGGGGCATCATATTCAGGTGGCAACACCCGAAGACTCCGCCTCGGCCAAATTCGGTGAGGATGCGGTATCCTTCATTCTCGGCAGCTTTGTTGCGGAGGTCCGCGGCGGGATCGTGCTGGAGGCAGAGCGGCTGCGCAAACGCGGGTTGCCGGTGTTCTCGCTCAAGAACGACGTGCTGGTCAGCTATGGCATGGCCGTGGTCATCATGGCCGCGCTAATCGCATGGCTGGGCTGGATCGCCTTGCCGTTCATCCTCGTGCACCACTTCTTTGCCTGGTTCACCCTGATGCTGAATGATTACCTGCAACATTATGGTTTAATGCGGGAAATGCTGCCGAACGGTCGGCGTGAACCGGCGGGTGACAAGCATTCCTGGAACACCGATACGCCGCTATGTAACTTGCTGGTCTTCAACGTCCAGCGGCACAGCCACCACCATGCGCAGCCGATGCTGCCCTATCAGTCACTGCATGACCGGCCCGAAGCGCCGCGCCTCCCCACCGGCTATTTCGGCATGATGCTGATCGCGCTGATCCCGCCGCTGTGGTTCCACATGATGGATCCCCGGCTGGTCGAAGTGGCGCAGGGAAAGCGGGAGCGGATCAATGTCGGCAAGCGCGGGCTGAAGCGGCTTGAGCGCCTGCTGGCCGAATACAATCAGGGTCGCAGTACCAATGATGAGCAATTGAGCGCATTGCCCGCTTGACCGCGCGGCTTCGAGTTACCAAGTAGCCGCCCATGGCCATACTTCCGATCATTGAAATTCCCGATCCCTTGCTCAAGCAGATCTCTGTCCCTGTCGAAGCGTTCGACGACGAGTTGCGCGGTCTTGTCGCCGACATGTTCGAGACCATGTATGACGCACCCGGCATTGGGCTTGCCGCGATCCAGGTCGGCGTGCCGATCCGCCTGCTGGTCGTCGACCTCCAGCCCGAGGACGAGAACGCCGAACCCGAGGTTTGCACCGCGCACGGCGATCACCATCACACGCACAAGCCAGTGAAGCGCGAGCCGCAGGTTTTCATCAATCCGGTATTGTCTGAGCCCTCCGAAGAAACCTCGGTCTATAGCGAAGGCTGCCTCTCAGTCCCTGAGATCTATGCTGATGTCGAACGCCCCTCGCGCATCCGCGTTCAGTGGCAGGACCTCGACGCGAAGAGCCACGACGAGGTGATCGAGGGCTTTCTGGCCACGGTGTTGCAGCACGAGATGGACCACCTCGAAGGCATCGTATTCATCGACCGCCTGTCGCGGCTCAAGCGGCAGATGGCGGTGAAGCGGCTGGAGAAGCTGCGCAAAGCGGCGTGACCGGCTGGGGATAATGGCGCGAAAGCGCTGGCGTTCCCCCTCCGTTCCCGATAGGCTTTGGGGATGGAAACAACAATCGTCGCTATAGTTTTGTTGCTCGTCGGGCTTGCCGTCGGCGGAATCGCGGGCTGGTTCGTCGCGTCCCGGCCGCTCGCAGAACTGCGCGCACGCTTCCTCGCCCGCGACGGCGAAGCGCGCGTGCTTGATGATAAGTTCCGCATCGCCATTACCGAACTCTCCGCCGCTAGTGTCAAAGCAGATCAGGCGGATCAGCTGTCAAACCGTTTGACCCATGTTACTGCAGAATTGGCGACCCTGCGTGCGAACGCTGTCCATTTCGATGAACAAAAACGGCTGCTGCTCGATGCACAGGAAGCGTTGAAAAAGGAATTTGAGGCAGCAGGTGCCAAGGTGCTCGAAGGCGCGCAGGAAGCCTTCCTGAAACGTGCACAGGACCGATTTACCGAGAGCGAGAAGACCAGCGCCGAACGGCTGCGCACGCTGCTTGAACCTGTCGGGCAGCGGCTCGCCAGTTACGAAGCGCAGGTCACCAAGCTCGAAAAGGAGCGGGTGGATGCATTCGGAAATCTCGCTGGCCTGATCGAGGGCATGCGGGTCGGGCAAGAACAGGTGCGCGCCGAGGCTGCGCGGTTAGGAAACAGCCTTCGCAATGCCCCCAAGGCGCGCGGCCGCTGGGGTGAGCAGCAATTGCGCAACGTGCTTGAACAATGCGGACTGGCCGAGCACACCGATTTTGTTACCGAGCAATCAATTGAGACTGACGAGGGCAGGTTGCGCCCGGATGCAATCGTGCGGGTGCCCGGCAACAAGCTGCTTGTGATCGACGCCAAGGTCTCGCTGAACGCCTATCAGGATGCCTATGAGGCTACGGATGAGGGCGCGCGCAGGCTGGCGCTGGTGGCCCATGTCGCTTCGATGAAGAACCACATCCAGATGCTCGGCGCAAAGAGCTATCAGAGCCAGTTCGAGGATGCGCCGGACTATGTCCTGATGTTCGTGCCCGGCGAGCATTTCGTAGCTGCTGCGCTCGAGGAAGAGCCAGAGCTATGGAACTTCGCGTTCGAGCGCCGGGTTTTGCTGGCAACCCCGACCAACTTGGTCGCCATTGCGCGGACCATCGCGCAGGTCTGGCGTCAGGACGGGCTGGCCAAGGAAGCGCGCGAGATCGGCAAGATGGGCGGCGAGCTTTACGATCGGATCGCCAAGGTCGCCGATGACCTGTCAAAGGTGGGCACGCATCTTGGCCGCGCGGTCGGCAGCTACAACGATTTCACCCGCAGCTTTGAAAGCCGGGTACTGGTTTCGGCGCGGCGCCTGAAAGACAAACATATCGAGATTGGCAAGCGCGAGATCGAGGATGTGCCACTGGTCGAAGTCGCGCCGCGTTTCGGGGACAGCGCGGCAGTGTCTGGAGAAGGTACCGCATTGCTGATTGCTGCGGCAGACAACGACGCTGACGGAGAAGCGGCTTGATGCGATTGGCTGCCTGGGTGGCTGCCATGCTGCTGGTCGCCCAGCCTGCCCATGCTGGCCTTACTGTGCCGGCTAACCGTCCCGGTGCCTTCACCCCGCGTGCGCAGTGCTACGCCGCACCCGGCGCGCGTGTTTTTGCCACGAGCCTACGCGGTGCGATTGCGCGAAGAGATGCGCGGGCGCTGTTGGCGCTTGCGGCGGATGACATTCGGCTCGATTTCGGCGGCAGCGGGGGCAAGGCGGAATTGCGCGCTCAGCTTTTGGGGCCGGAAGGCGGCAAGTTCTGGGATGAATTGGCGGAGGTAACCCGCTTTGGCTGCGCGATCAGCAGCGGCAATGTGGTGTTCCCCTGGCTCTTCGCG
>JANPPM010000187.1:0-10535 GCA_031428495.1 Novosphingobium sp. | reverse complement strand
TGTGGTGAGGAGGGACAGAGCGCAGCGAAGGCCCGTCTCGAACCACCAGCCACCGCGCGAGATCCTTCGAGACGGCCTTTCAGCCTGCGGCTTCACGGCCTCCTCAGGACAAACGGATTTGGGTCAGATTAAACGCAATTTGCTCTAATAGCTGCCTAAAGCTGCGCCGCTTTGGCTATCACTGTATGAACTGACGCAAGGTCATCGGCTTCGATGCAATAGGGCGGCATGACATAGACCGTGTTGCCCAGCGGGCGCAGCAGCACGCTTTGCTCGGTGAACCACGCCTTCAGGCGCGGGGCGATCTCGGCAAGGTAGCCCGCGTCACCTGACACGGGATAGTCTGCGGCAATGATCGTGCCGCACTGGCGCGGGTTTTCGAGACCTGCCGCTGACAACATGGCCAGCCCATCAGTCTGCCTTGCCGCAAGCGTGGCAATGCGATCCAGCACCGGCTCTTCCTGCCAGATATCCAGATTGGCCAGCGCGGCGGCGCAGCCGATGGGGTTCGCGGTGTAGCTTGAGGAATGGAAGAACTGCTTGGCGCGGTCGGTTGAGTAGTGCGCCTGATAGATTTCAGTCGATGCCAATGTCACCGCCAGCGGCACTGACCCGCCAGTCAGTCCCTTCGACAGGCACAGAATGTCAGGAACTATCCCGGCCTGCTCGCAGGCAAACAGCGTGCCCGTGCGCCCCCAGCCGGTCATCACCTCGTCGGCAATGAACAGCACCCCGTGGCGGACGCAAATCGCGTGCATTTCGGCAAGCACATGCGGCGGATAGACCAGCATTCCGCCTGCGCCCAGGATCAGCGGCTCGACAATGAAGGCAGCGGCGTCGCCCGCCTTGCAGGCCGCCTCCAGCGCGTCGTAGGTCGACTGTTCTGCGCCTGCATGGGGGAAGGGCACGGCGGTGACATCGAACAGCAGCGCCTGATAGGCCCGGTTGAACACGCCGCGTTCACCCACCGACATGCCGCCGAAGGTGTCGCCGTGATAGGAATGCTGCATCACCACAATGCGGTGGCGGGGCGCGCCGCGATTGGCCCAGTATCCCAGCGCCATTTTCAGCGCGACCTCGACTGCGGTGGAGCCGCTGTCGGAATAGAACGCATAGTCCAGCGGGCGCGGCGCGATGGCGACCAGCCGCCGCGCCAGCTCTTCGGCGGTTTCATGCGTCCAGCCTGCGAAGATGATCTGGTCGAGCTTTTGCGTCTGCGCGGCGATGGCGGCCATGATGCGCGGGTTGCAGTGGCCATGGGTGGTCACCCACCAGCTAGAAATGGCGTCGATAATGCGCTGGCCGTCGGCGGTATAGAGCGCCGCGCCTTCGCCCCGCACGATGAGCGGGATTGGCTCTTCAAGGCCATGCTGGGTGAAGGGGTGCCAGACGGTCATACGAATGCCGCCAGATCGATGTGCGCGGCAAAGGCCTTGGCCAGAGTCTCTGCATTCAGCGGATCGAGCCGGGGCAGGCGGCCCAGATGGCGCACCTGGCCCAGCTTTTCGATGGCCGCTTCGCTGGGCGGGTTGGCCTGGCCCGAAAAGACAATGCCATGGACCAGGATCTGGCGCGCCCGCAGCGCTTCAAGCGAAAGCAGCGCATGGTTGATCGTGCCCAGCGCTGTTCGTGCAACCAGCACCACGGGCAGGCCCCAGCAGGCGAATTGGTCCGCCGATACCAGGTCATCTCGCAGTGGTACCAGCACCCCGCCTGCGCCCTCGACCACCAGCGGGCCATCCCCGGCGGGCAGGGCCAGCCGCGCGGCGTCGATCGTCACTCCATCTATCCGCGCCGCTTCGTGCGGCGAGCAGGGCGTGGTCAGACGATAGGCCTCGGGCAGCACAATCGCCCGCCCGCCAGACAGTCGCGCCACTGTCTCGCTATCAGTCTCGCCCTCGAGTCCCGCCTGCACCGGCTTCCAGTACCGCGCGCCAAGGTGCGCGGCGAGGCCCGCCGCAAACACGGTCTTGCCGACATCGGTATCGGTTCCGGTAATGACGTAGCGGGGCATTGCAGGCGTCTAGGCGACAATCTGCCGCCGGGCCAGTCTCAGACCACCAGTTCTCCCAAAGCCCTGTTTGTCTCCATGCTCTTGGTGCCCCACTTGTCGAGTGGCACGCCCATGATCTGTTGCAGGGTCAGACCCACCCGGCTGACGGGGGTGCCGATACCGTCGACGTAAATCCCGGTCTTCATCCGCCCGCCCGCGCTGCCTGCGGTCATCATCGGGATATTGTCGATGGTGTGGAACTTGGCGAATTCGGTTTCCGAATGGGCGAACACCAGCGTGTTGTCGAGCAGCGTGCGCGGTCCTTCCTTCACGGCATCAAGCGCACCGACGAAATAGACCCAGGCTTCCATGATTTTGGTGAGGAAATAGGTCGCGTTGGGCTGATAGCCGAGCCGGTTGTCGAGTACTTCCTCATGCGTCAGCTGGTGGTGCGTCGTGGTGCTGCCGATGCGGGTGAGCGAGCTTGCGCCGTTATTGAACATCATGTTGAACACCCGCGTCTGATCACAGGCGAGCGCCATGACCAGCAGGTCCGCCATCAGCTTGTGGCTGACCATGACATTCTCGATCTCGGCATTCACCGGCAGATCGGCGGCATTTTTGGGCAGCAGGCAGCTTTGCAGCGGTTCGGGCTTGGTCAGTTCGACATCCAGCTGGTTCTCGAGTGCCCTGACCGAGGTAAAATACTGATCGAGCTTGGCCTTGTCAGCCGCGCCCACGGCACGGCCCAGCGCCGCGCGTTGATCGGTGACCGATGACAGCACGCTGCGCCGTGCCATGACCAGCGGATCGGGGGTGAAGCTGGCGCTGTTGGGATCCTTGAAGCCAAGGCCGAATATCCGCTGGTACAGCGCGGCGGCAGAGACTTCGCTGGGATTAAGATTGCCGCCGCCCCGGCCAGACAGCGAATTGCGCGGATCGCCCGAGGACGATGTTTCAAGGCTGCGAAAACGGGTGCGGGTGCCGATCTGGTCGCCGATGGTCACATCGAAGCTTTCGCCGGGCAGGCCGCGATCGGCGGTGAGTGCGCGGCCGGTGCGGATCGCTGGACCGCCGCTGGTGTGCGGCAGGTTGGGCGCGCCATCCAGCGGCACAGTGAAATTGCCCAGAATGTTGATTTTCGACTGAAATTCGCGGATCGGCGCAAGCTCGGGCTTGAGATCGTAGCCCGGCCCGGCCTTGCTCGGGAACCAGCGGCTGGGATTGACCCCAAGCCCCCAGAACCAGGTGCCGAAACGCACCGGCACCGGCGCCCCGGTGGCCGCGAACGCCTCGCCACTGGTGTTGAGCATAATGTCGAGCAACGGCACGCCGACGGTGACTGCTGCGCCGCCCATCACGCCCTTGAGCGCGCTTCTGCGGGTAAGATCGAGGCTCATGCTGCTATCTCCTCAGCGCTGACATGCTGACGTGGGTTGCACCTTTATCGAGCGGCGCACTGTGGACGGCCCATGCCTCTGGCATCGTCGCCACCTTCAGGAACAGGGCACGGATGCCGTATCCGCTCTGGGCAAACTGCTTGTCGAGGGCTTCGACCCACGGCGAAACGTCTTCGCTGCCGAGACCAGTGGCATATTGCAGCGCGCGGGCGGTGACGCATTGGGTGGTATCGGGGCTTGCGGCGAGGGTCTTGCCGAGCCCGGTCGCGCCCTCGAACAGCACTCCGTCGAGCGCGCCGCTGGCGTCGATTTTCGCGCCGTTTTCCATGGTCCGCACCGCGCCGATGCCGTCAAACCGTTCGAGCGACAGGCCGGGTGGATCGGTGATCTTGTGGCACCCGGCGCAAACCTCGTCGGTATTGTGTGCATCAAGCCGGATGCGTGCAGTCGGCGTCGCCCGGTTGGCAACATCCTGCACAGCGGTGAAATTGACGTTGCCGGGCGGATCGGGAACCTGCTGGCACATCAGCAGCTCGCGGATTGCGCGGCCGCGCAAGGTCGGTGAGCTGCGGCCTGAATGCGAATACATCGCGAGAAACCCCGCCTGTCCGAGCAGACCAGCACGATCGTCACCCGGGGCGAATGTGAAGGGTTCCCAGCCCTGTGCGCGGCGGACGGGTACTTTGTAGAGCGGGCCGATTGCGCGGGTCATCCAGGTGTTCGGCGTGGTGAACAGCTCGCGGTAGTCGCCATTGGCACTCAGCAGATGCGCGGTGACGGTGCGTAGCAACTGTTCGGGCATCGCCTTGGCGACGTCCTGATTGAAATAGGGAAAGATCAGAGGATCCTTGGCCAGCGCGTCGAACTTTTCGAACAGCAGCATATCGCCGAAGAAGGCGCGGAGGCCCTGTTCGAAGCGCGGTGAGTTGACCATGCGCGCCGCGATTGTTTCGAGCTGTGCCTGATCGGTCAGCTTGCCTTGCTCTGCGGCGGCGAGCAGTGCTGCGTTGGGCACTGAATTCCACAGCATCATCGAAAGGCGCGTGGCGCGGCTGTAATTGTCGAGCCGCAGGCTGCCGGGGCTGGCCGGATCGGGTTCGGCCGTCTCGATCACATAGAGGAAATTTGGCGAGACCAGCATGGCTGCCAGCGCCAGTTCCAGGCCTTTGTTGAACGAGCCGGTCTTGATCGCCGCCGTATTGGCTAGACTGGCGTAGAACGCCTGCTCGCCGTCCGACAGCGGGCGTCGGAACAGGAATCGACCGATGGGGGTGAGGATCGACCCGGCGCAAGGATGATTCGCCGCAGCCGGATGTTCCGGTGCGCAGCTGGCGAATTGGTCGCGGTGCGCCTCGTCAAACACTTGCGCGGCGATCACGCGGGCTATCGCATCAAACTGTTCAAGTCCCGACGGCGAAATGCTCGCCTCGCGCGCGCCGCTGGCGATCAGTTCGTGAACTGGACGCACGATGGGCTCGAACCGTCCGGCGACGCGAATGTCGGTGCCGAAAATGTCGGCGATCGAGTTGCGGTACTGCGACTCGGTCATCCGCCGCATGGCGACGATCTGGCTGGCTGGCTCGCCTATGTCAGCGGTGGTGGCGGTTCCGGGCGTGGGCATTACGGCAATGCCGATCCCCAGCGCCCCGGCGGCCAGCAGTGCCAACGCCGCGCCGCGCATGGTTGCTCGCGCGATCATCGTGCTGCGGTCCTTGCCGTTTGCGGCAGATCATTGACGAAAGCCGGGATCGCCGCGATGCGGATTGCGCTGGAAACCCCGCTGCATTTGCCGGTCTTGGGATCGCGGATGCCATCGGCATACTGGTGCAGGGTGCGCAGTTCTGCCGCGCAGTCTATCCCTGCTGTTAGCGCAGAACCCGCGCCGCCGATCGCGGGCGAGTGGATCACATCGAACACCGGACGATAGCCGCCGAGCATGCCGGTGACCGAACCATCTGGCTGAAACGCAAGGCGCAAGCGGCCCTTGCGGAAATCATACTTGGTGCGGTTGCCGCGAATATCGCGCGCCCCCCCCTGGCCCCAGGTCTGGGTAAGCACGATGTCCGCAGGATCGGTGTTCAGCACGCCGTTGGTTATCCGGCCGCGCAAGACATTGCGGTGCCGCGGGGCCTTGTCGCTGACCGTGAAGCTGGCACCGGGCAGGAACTTGCCGCTGGAATCGGACACCGGCCGGTCAGGCGTATTGGCGTAAATTACTTCGACGCTGTCGTCGTTAGTCAGGCTGTCAACGCCGCGCAGCAGGATGACCTGAGTCCATTCGCCCGAGGCGTGGAATTGGCGCATACCGATCTCCTGATCGCCCGCCACGCCATCAACGCCGCGCCATTCCAGCGTGCAGCCCATCACGCGGTATTCCTGATTATCGATGCCTGCCTCGCCAGTGGGCGTCGAGAAGTTCTCGTGCGCGCAGGTGTCGGCGCTGTCTGTTTTGCCGCTGGCATCACCATCGAGGTCGAGGCCCCAGGAATGCTTGCTCTGCAAGGTGCCGATCAAGGGCCGTTCAAACATGTCGGGGTTCGAACAGATATTGGTGCCGCCCGGCCCGAAGGTATCCGCTTGCCAGCGCTGCACAAGCTCGGCCTCGTTCTCTTTGAGCGAGAGCCGCGCGCGTTCTTCCGGGGACTGGCGCAACAGATAGGCGTCGCGCAATTTGGGCACGGTGCCGGCGGGGCAGGCGTCCGGACCCTGAATTACCGGCTGGATAAAATAGGAGACAACGAAGCCCAATTCGCCATTGGCAGGCGGTGCCGGCAGGCTGCGGTCGCTCGCTTCTCCACCAGCCGATGGCCCGATTGCTAGCAGGCCGGAGAGCGCGGCAATTTTCAACAGGGGGTATTGCAGGAGATTGCGCATCATGGCCGCAGGACCTTTCCATTGCTGGGCGCCGTCAACGGATCGGCTTCCTGACTGATAAAAACCGGCTTGCCGCGCCACGCCCATTGCGGACTTTCTCCGGCCAGACTGACGGTCCACAGGCCAAGCCCGCGCCCTGCCATCGGCGCGGTGAGTGGCAGCCAGCCAGTGCAAGGCGGCGCGCAGCGGCCCGTGAACAGCGCACGCCCATCGCGGTCTGCAAGCAGATAGGCACCGTCGGCGAACACGGTTGTGACATTGGCGGGTGCAACGATTTTAGGCACCGGCGGTACGAATTTGAGCGTGTTCCACACTTTCTCTTCGGCGCCGTCAAAGGCAGTCGATCCGGCCGCATTGCCTTTGCGGATGAACACCATGTGCCAGCCTTTATAGACCCATTGCGGTCCTTGCGGCCCGGCGATCACCGTCCAGTCAGGCGCGGCCTGTGGCGAGACAAAACCTGCGGGAAGCGGCGGCGGACCGGGTGGGCGCGGTGCAGCCCCCGCCGCGCGCGGCGCGGGAGGGCCACCAAATCCGCGTGGAAAGGCGATGTTGACGGGCGCATCTGCGGGCGCAAGCAGCGGATCCCACAATCCCGCGCATTCGCCTTTGCAATACTGCGCGGCATCGGGCGACCAGCGCAGGACGGTGCGCAAATCCATACCGTAAAGCGTGCGGCCCTGCCGGTCGGCATAGACCGCGCCGGAACGGGTCTGGCGGACCGAGACGCCGGGCGGGTAGTCGCTGGTCTTGGCTGCCGGGATCGGCAGGTCTGCGGGCTGGGCATGCAGGCTGATTGAACCTACGCCGGACAAAATAAGGCCCAACGCCGCTGCAATCACGGAATACTTAGCGCGCATCGTAACTGCGGCCTCCTCTGCCAGGCTTGTAACTCGCCCTGTGAAGAGGTTAGTTCGTAATCTGAATTAGTCAAATGCTATCGCTATCATAGCATGGAGAACACGGCACCCGCTTGACAGAGGGCTGGCCTGCTTCACTATGCAAACAACAAGATAAGACGAGAGGGCAGAGGATGAGCAGGCTCGAACTGGTGGTTCGCTGCAACACGATGATTGATTGCACTGGCGCATTGCCGGGCAAGTCCGTGCGGCGCAGGGGCTGATCTGATGGCCGCCATGCCGCTAGCCCATGTCAGTTGGGCAATTGCCGACAATGAACAGCGCAAGGCTTGCGATGCGTGGGTGGTCGATACCTTCGGGGCGGAAATTGCCTATGAAATGCTGATGACGCCCGAGGCAGAGGCGATGGGGCTGGACCGCGAAGAAACGCTCATGCTGATCGGCAATACGATGGTGATCCCCATCGCGCCTGCCGGTCCCGGCACCAGTGCCGCCTCGCCAACTGGTGAAATGCTACGCCGCAATGCCGGGCCGAACCGCTGGCTGGGCGTCGCACTCAAAGTCGCCGACATCGCGGAGGCGGCCGGTTGGTTTGAAAGCAAGGGCTTCAAGCTACACTATGACCCCGGCATGGAGGAAATATACTTCCTGATCGGGCGCAAGCAGGTGCTGGGCGTGCGGATCGAAGTTCTGTGCCATGATCTGCCCAATGACCCGCGTATCGTGGCGGGATGGAACCCGGCGTGCTGGCGCGATGATCATCCGCTTGGGATCGAAGGGCTGCAATCGATAGGGGTTTCCGCGCCGTCGCTCGAAGTGGCGCGTGATCTGTTTGGCGCGCGGCTTGAATGGCCGGAACTGGGCAACCGCACCCTCCCCGGTGAGGACGCGCAGTGCGTCGCCTTCGACATGGGCGATACGGTGATCGAGGCCATGGTCCCAGACGACGATAGCAGTGATCTGGCAAGGCATGTCCGCGAAACGCAGGGCATATACTGTCTGACATTCAAGGTGCGCTCCGCCGAGGCCGCAGCGGAATACTTGCGCGGCAAGGGCTTTGACCTGATCGGCGATCAGGCCACGCGCTTTGCTATTCGCCCGGATCAGGCTTTCGAGCGAATGATCTATTTCACCCAGAACGATGTGCCGGGCTATCCGCCGCTTGGCTCAAAACTCAGCCAGCCTGCGCAGTTCAGCGTCTGACGGAGAAATGCCGATGGAATTTCGTCCCCTTCACCCCATGCTTGGTGCCGAGGTTTTGGGTTTCGATATCCATACCGGCGGCACTGAGGCAGAGATCGCTGAATTGCGCGGGGCCTATGACAGATACAACCTGCTGCTGTTTCGGGGGCAGGCGCAATTGGACCACGCGCGGCATGCCGAGATCGCCACATGGTTTGGCCCGCCCGCGCCGATTTCCAATGACGGCGAGGGCAATCTGGTTTCGGTGCTGCACAACCGCGAACCCGCAGGGTCAATGCGGCTGCAATTTCACTGCGACCTGACCTACACCGATGTTCCGATCAAGGCGATCTGCCTGCAAGCCATCGAACTGCCGCCGCAGCCAACCTCGACCACCTATGTCAGCAATTTTGCGGCCTGGGACCGGCTGTCGCCCGAGCGGCAGCGGGCACTTGAAGGCCTGACGCTTCGCCACGAATTGGTAATGAGCCTGAGTGGACTTGATTGGCCGCCGTTCGTGGCCGATCACCCGCTGCGGTTCCCGCACCCGCGCACCGGACGTCCGCTGCTGTTGCTTACCGAGCACCATGCCACTAGGATTCTTGAACTGGATGAAGCTGACAGCGCCGCCCTGATTGCCGAGCTGTCGGCGCATATCTATGCCGCTGAGTGCCAGTATGACCATGTCTGGCAGCTTGGCGATCTGGTGATGTGGGATAATCTGGCACTGCAGCACGCCCGGCGCGAAACGGCGGACTATGCGGGTGGTCCGCGCGCGCTTCAGCGGGTGGCCTTGGCCGAGGTTGGTCTGACTGAACTGGTCGAACGTGCGCGGGCGCAAGCCGCCGCGTAACGGTGGTCAGGTGCCGTAAGCACGAAGCTCATTGTCCGTCGATGTCTCCGGTCGACATGCCTGAAGCAGCGCGATAAATTCGGCATTGTGCAACGGGGCATCGAAGCGCAGGCCGACATAACCGTCGCCGGCCCAGCGCACTGTGCCGCTCAGGGAGCCATAGCCGTCGATCCGCAATGCAAGCGCTTGGTGCGCAGTAAAGGCGTTGGTTTCGGTGAGCGACAACCGGCAACCGTCAAGGGAAATCTCGACAAGCAGAGCATCGCGTGCGCGCGCCGTGCCGCCGGTCAGACAAACCCGATTGCGCACGGCGAAGCGCTGGTGCTTGCGTATTGTCAGGATTGTCATTGCCCAAACCCCTTTCTGCCGCACGTGTGCGATAGGGTTCAGGTAATCACATATCCCTTTCGAAATAGTTCACTAGACCCAACGATCCTCGATCAGGGCCTTCCGACACTGACATAGGCTATGCCTGCTGCGCGGACTTCGGCCGGAGCATAGACATTGCGCAGGTCAACCAGTAGCGGATTACGGCAGGTCTGTTTGATGCGGGCCAGATCAAGCGCGCGGAACGCATCCCACTCCGTAACAATAACCACGGCGTCGGCCCCTTCGGCAGCAGCATAGGGATCGCGTTTCATCACTACGCCCGGCATCATCGGTCCGGCCAGTTCCATGCCCTCAGGGTCATAGGCTGCCACTTCAACCCCGGCATCGATCAGGGTCTGCGCGATGGCGAGCGAGGGCGCATCGCGCATGTCATCGGTGTTCGGCTTGAAGGTCAGGCCGAGCAGCGCGACCCGCTTGCCGCGCACATCCTCGCCATCAGGCCCGGCAAGGGCATCGATAACCTTGCGGCCCATTGCGCGCTTGCGGCTCTCGTTGACCTTGACCACGGCCTCGACGATCCGCAGCGGGCTGTCATGGTCTTCGGCCGTCTTGAGGAGCGCCAGCGTATCCTTGGGAAAACAGCTGCCGCCATAGCCCGGCCCCGGGTGCAGGAATTTGGACCCGATGCGGCCATCAAGCCCCACGCCGCGCGCGACATCCTGGACATCCGCCCCCGTCTTTTCGCAAAGGTCGGCAATCTCGTTGATGAAGGTGATCTTGGTCGCAAGAAAAGCATTGGCGGCATATTTGATAAGTTCGGCGCTGCGGCGCGAAGTGAACTGGATGGGCGATTTGTTGAGAAAAAGTGGGCGGTAAACCTCGCGCAGCACATCCTGCGCCCAGGGCTCGTCGCTTCCGATAACAATCCGGTCGGGACGCTTGAAATCGCCAATCGCCGCGCCTTCGCGCAGGAACTCGGGGTTGGAGGCTACCGCAAAACGGACTTTGGTGCCCGATTCTGCGATCAGCCGCTCAACCTCGTC
>JANPPM010000186.1:0-3552 GCA_031428495.1 Novosphingobium sp. | reverse complement strand
TCAGACCTCGCTGGATTGCGCCTGCGCGCTGAGCAGGACGGAAATGGCTGGAAGCTCAACGGCCAAAAGCTGTGGACCTCCTATGCGCAATATTCCGATTACGGGGTCATCGTCGCGCGCAGCGATCCAACGGTCCAGAAGCATAAAGGCTTGACCTATTTTTGGGTCAACATGAGGGCGCCCGGGGTCGAGGTCCGCCCGATCAAGCTTGCGGATGGCGGTTCCCACGTCAACGAAGTGTTCTTCGACGATGTGCGGCTGGACGACAGCCACCGGTTGTCACCGGTTGGCGGCGGCTTTGGGGTGGCAATGGCAACCCTGATGATCGAGCGCTATGTCGCCACTGACAGTGCCGGTTTTGGCCCGCACCTCGATCTCTTCGTCAGTCTGGCCCAGGAAGCCACGGTAAACGGCAAGCCTGCGATCCAGGATGGCCGCGTCCGCTCAGCAATTGCCCGCAATTATGCGATGCGCAACGGCCTTGACGCAATCACTGCGCGGGCGATGTTGATGCTGAAGGCTGGTATGGAGCCGGGGCCGGAAGGCTCGCTCAACAAGCTGGTCTCGGTGCGCTCTCGCCAGAAACTGTCTGAGATGGCGATCGATTTGCAGGGCAGCGAAGCCATGCATTATGATGACCATGCGAGCTCCAAGGACAACTGGCAAGCGAGCTGGATCAGCGCGCCGACCGGCCGCATAGCCGGGGGCGCGGACGAAATGCTGCTCAACACCATCGCCGAGAAGATCCTCGGCCTGCCGCAGGATCACCGGCCCGACAAAGGCATAGCGTTCAACGAGATCCCCGCCTGACGGAGCCGGCGAAGCTAGAGGCCCCGATCACGGAGCGTGATTGGGCCGCGACTGGCGACCGGTCTTGGTCGCCCATTCCTCGATCAGCCCATCATGCAGCGGGTGGTCGATCAACTCGTACTTCTCGGGGAAGTCGAAGTTGGCGCTCTTGACCTGACCGTCATTCATCAGCTCGCGCATCATCTTGAGGTGGTTTGCTGCTGCGGTGACCCAGCCCCCGGTTGCCATGTTGAATGACGCACCTGGCACTGAAAAGCCCATCGTGGCGACCTTGATGTTCGGGCTGAAGGCCTTGAGAAGGTCGCCCACCCAGTCCGGCCGTGGCGGATAAAACAGCACATCGGCGCCCGCCTCGATATAGGCATGGCCGCGTTTGATCGCCTCTTCCATTCTGCCGGTTCCGCCGCCGCCCATCTCGCTGGTGTAAAGCTCGTCACAGCGGGCGATGATGACGAAATCCTGGCCCGAGTCTTTTTGCGCCCGGCGCGCCGCATCAATCCGCGCCTGCTGGTCCTCGATTGACCACAGGCCATTCACATGTTTGGAATGCTTGGGGTTGCGCTCATCCTCAACGTGAAATCCGGCGATACCCTGCTGGATATAGCGGCGGGTGAAGTGATAGGCGTCGGCGACAGTTTCGCCCAGCGTGTCAGCATCGGCGATCAGCGGAATGTTCATGACATTGGCGATGCGGCTGGCCTGCTCGATCTGTTCGACCTGACTGTAAACCCCGTTGTCTGGCACTGCATAATGAAACGCGCTGCAGGCATGGCCGCCCAGATAGGCCGCTGGAAAGCCGACATATTCGGCGATGCGGCCCGTGATCGCGGAATATGTGTCGCCGCAGACGAAATGCTCGCCCTTGTCGATCAGTGCACGCAGCACGGCTCCCTTGTTCGGCATGTCTCTCTCCCAATACGATTTGTTGGCGGCACAGTTGCATGCGGGTCTGCCACAGGCAAGACTGGCGTCACAAAGATTGGGAGGAATCGAAATGGAGAGACTGGCTGGAAAGCGGGCACTGGTGACCGGGGGCGCGCAAGGCATCGGCGAGGCGATTGCCAGCAAGCTCGCCGAGCACGGCGCGGCGGTGACCGTCGGCGATATTCAGCAAGGCAAGGGCGAGTCGGTGGCCCAGGCGATAGGTGGGCAATTCGTCCAGCTCGATGTCACCAATCCGGCCTCATGGGAAGCTGCAGTGGCAGCTATTGGAGGCATCGACATTTTGGTCAATAATGCGGGCGATGGATGCGGGGGACCGATTGAGACGACCCCGTTTGAAGCGCATCAGAAAGTCGTCGAACTTAACCTCAATGGGGTCTGGCTGGGCATTCGCGCCGTGGTTCCCACCATGGCGGCGGGCGGTGGCGGTTCGATCGTCAATATCTCGTCGATTGACGGTCTGGCAGGGATTGCCGGGTTGTCGAGCTACGTCGCAACCAAATTCGCTGTGACCGGCATGACCAAAGCCCTCGCGCTCGAACTTGGCGACAAGGGCATCCGGGTCAACAGCGTCCATCCCGGCGTGGTTGATACCACCCATCAGCGCGGCATGTCGCCCGCTGCCATGGCGCGCATCCAGAAGGCCGTCGAGCGTCAGCCGATCAAACGCATGGCCCGCGCCGAAGAAGTGGCGAACGCCGTGTTGTTCTTCGCCTCGGACGAGAGTTCTTACTGCACCGGTTCGCAATTGCTGGTCGATGGCGGACACTTGGCCGGCCCATGGCGCGACCCGATGTAAATCACTGCGGCCAGCGCACCTGTGATGCGGCGCCCGGCCCTCCCTCGCCCACTGACTGCATCAGGAAGGTGGAATTCCACCCCCCATCGACATGCAGGTTGTGCCCGGTGACATAGCTGGCGAGGTCCGACAGCAGGAACAGGATCGCCTTGGCCAGCTCGTCAGGATCAGCGGCGCGGCCGAGCGGAATCTTGGCCTTCATCGCCGCATTCATCGCCGCCTTGCCCTTATCATCCAGCACCAGACGCGGCGTGGCGGCGCTTCCCGGCATGGCCGCATTGACCCGGATGCCATAAGGCCCCCACTCATCGGCCATGGTGCGCACTAGGTTGATCATCCCCGCCTTGGCTGCACCATAGCCCGCGTGATTCGGTGCAGACGTCAGCCCGCTGACGGAGGAGACACAGGCTATCGCGCCGGGCTTACCGCTCTTGAGCAGGGAACGTCCCGCCGTTCGCGCGGGCAGGAAGAACGAGGTGAGGTTGAGCAGGATCGACTGGTTGAACCGCTCCAGGCTCATATCCACCACCTGATCCCACACGCCCAGACCAATCACGGTGGCCATGACATCAAGCGGGCCGAATTCTGCCTCAGCCGCCGCATGCGCCGTCTCGACACTGTCCTCGCTTGTGGCGTCGGCCTGAAGGGCAATGGCCCTGCCGCCCGCCGCATTCAGCGCGCTCGCAACGCTGTTGGCGCGTGCCTGCTCAAGGTCAATAACAGCAACCCTCGCGCCCGCCTCGCTCAACCGGATTGCGGTGCGCTCGCCCATGCCGAACCCGCCGCCCCAGACGATGGCGTGCTTGCCGGTTAGGCCCAAAAGGTCCTGCTTCATCGCTCCACTCTCCCATACTGTTTGAGAGAGCTTATGGTTCAGTCGGGAGCCCCCCGCTAGCGTAATTTCGCAATCCCGATGCCGTCCTCTTTGGCACGGTCCTTGGTCGATTCCTCGCTACGGTTCAGGGCCTTGGCAATCTCTTTCAGGCCCTTGCCTTTACCTG
>JANPPM010000185.1:0-26747 GCA_031428495.1 Novosphingobium sp. | reverse complement strand
TTCGGCCATTGGTGCGCCCGACGGGATTCGAACCCATGGCCCCCAGATTAGGAATCTGATGCTCTATCCTGCTGAGCTACGGGCGCGCTCCGCAGCCATTAAGCGGACGCGGGCGCGAAGGCAATCCGTTCGCCCATCAGTTTGCCTCGCCCGGCGGGGCAACCGGGAACGGCAGCGCGGCAACTTCAATACCCTCTTCCACCAGAGCCTCCGCTTCGGCCAATGTCGCCTGCCCATGGATTGGTTCAGCGTCGCGCTCACCATAATGCATGGCCCGCGATTGCTCGGCGAAGCGTTCGCCAACCCAGCGCGACCGGGACAGCGCCTTGGCCTGCATCTTGGCCAGAGCCTGCATCATCTTGACAGCCTCCGGCGGCATCGCACCGCTACTCACCGGTTGCGGTGCGGGAGGAGAAGGCTGTGAGGCTACGTCTGTAACTGTCGTTGGTCCCTGGTTGCCCTTACGGGCGATATTGGGCGCCATGGGTGCCTTGCCGACTGCCGCAGAGCCGCATTCAGGGCAGCTGACCAGCCCGCGCCCCTGCTGACTGGAAAAGTCTTCCGAGGAGCCGAACCAGCCTTCAAACCGGTGCCCACCGGTGCGGCATTCAAGATCAAAAACAATCATTGCACATGCTTAGTTGGGAATTTTACGGCGGTTGGCAAGGCTAGGCAGTTGCCCGCGTACTTCCGCGATGCGTGTGGGATCAATCTCGGCAAATGCGAGGCCGGGCGCATTTGCCGCCATATCGAGCAAGATATCCCCCCACGGGTCAACGACCAGAGAGTGGCCATAGGTGCTGCGGCCGTCAGCATGTCGGCCCACTTGCGCCGCGGCGACGACATAGGCGCTCGCCTCGATTGCGCGGGCTCGCTGGAGCAAATGCCAATGGGCTTTGCCCGTGGGCACGGTGAAAGCCGCTGGTATGGCGATAATATCGCACATTTCCTGCCCAAGCCGTTCATATAATGCAGGAAAGCGAATATCGTAGCAGATCGACAAGCCCAATCGCCCAACGGGAGTCTCAACCACAGTCACTTCGTCTCCGGCGGCGTATGCGCTTGACTCGCGCCAGGTTTCGCCGCTCGCCAGATCGACATCGAACATGTGGATCTTGTCATAGCGTGCTGCCACCGCGCCGCTGCCATCGATGACAAAGGCACGATTGGCCCAGCGCCCATCATCGCGAGCCACGGCCAGACTTCCCAATGCTACCCAGACCCCCGCCCGCGCCGCTGCATCGCGCACAGCCGCCAGCACGCGATCTTCGCCCTCGGTCACAATACTATTTGCCGCACGGCCGCGGTCACGGTCAATCAGGCCTGACATTTCGGGGGTGAACATCATGCTCGCCCCGCCCATCGAAGCGGCACCGATGGCAGTGACCAGCGCGGCGGCGTTTTCCCCGGGATCGATTCCCGAAGTCATTTGCAGGACGGCAATGCGCTTCACGCCTCCAGACCGAGCATCGCATCCAATTTGCCAGCACGGTCCAGGGCGTGGATCTCATCGCTTCCGCCCACTGCCGCTCCGCCGATCAGAATTTGCGGAACGGTAGTTGCGCCCGGCACGCGCGCCAGCATTGCGGCGCGCGCTTCGCCCCCCATGGTGACGTCATATTCCTCGAAGGCCACGCCCTTGCGGATGAGCAATGCCTTGGCGCTGACGCAATAGCCGCACCCCCAGCGGGTGTAGATTTCCACCTTTGGCGCGGCCATTCAAATCCCTTTGCGTTCAACCCTTGAAACTCGCCCGCGCTATCATATCTCGCACCATGTGTCATGCACCGACGCCTGTCCTCAGTGAAGTCGAACGGGTGTGACACGCAAATGGAGGTGCCGGTTCGCCGGGCCTTTCTCGACCGAAAATTGCTCATTGGAGGATTTTGACATGACACGTTTGGATTTCACCCCCTATCGCCGCTCGATGGTCGGTTTTGACCGCGTTTTCGACATGCTCGAAAATCAGGCACGCACCGCCAGCGGTGATAACTTTCCGCCGTTCAATATCGAAAAACGCGGCGATGATGCTTATCGCATCGTGCTCGCGGTAGCCGGCTTCAAGCCCGCTGATCTTGATATCACGGCGCAGCAAAACCTGTTGGTGGTTCAGGGCCGCAAGGGCGAAGACGCCACAGCCACTATGCTGCATGTCGGCATTGCCCAGCGCGGGTTCGAACGGCGTTTCGAGCTCGCTGACTTCGTGAAGGTGGCCGATGCCGGACTGGAAGATGGGCTCCTGACCATCGATCTGGTTCGCGAAGTGCCTGAGGCGATGAAGCCGCGCAAGATCACGATTGGCGGGCAAGCCCCGCTCGCCGTGGTTGAGGACGTTGCGGCTAGCAAAGCTGCCTGAAGGCGACTGCTGAACAGCAAATTTAGGGGTGGACCCGGGAAGGTCCACCCCTTCGACCCCCCAAAAAGGGTGCCGCCCGGCCGCCGCATGATCGCCCGGGTCGCTCTAGACGATCTCCGGCTGGCAAGCCTCTCCAGCGCGGCGATTGCCCGACTCGAGTCGCGCTGTTTTTCGCCGCTAGACTTGAGTCTAGCTTATCGAGTTGAAAACACCAGCAATGTGATGTGCTGGCTAGACCAGTCGTGACTGACGCAGTGCCGCCTCGATAAACCCGGCAAACAACGGATGTGGATCGAAAGGCTTGCTCTTGAGTTCGGGATGAAATTGCACCCCGACGAACCATGGGTGATCGGGCCGTTCGACAATTTCAGGTAGCAGGCCATCGGGTGACATGCCGCTGAATACCAGCCCGCCCGCTTCAAGCGGCGCACGATAGGCGGCGTTTACTTCGTAGCGGTGGCGGTGCCGTTCGGAAATCTCGGTTTTGCCGTAGAGCGCCGCGACGTGGCTGTTTCCCGCCAGCAGGGCCGGATAAGCACCCAGTCGCATGGTTCCGCCCAGATCGCCGCCTTCGGCGCGGACCTGTAATCCCTCATCGCTCATCCACTCAGTGATGATGCCGACCACGGGTTCATCGGTTTGCCCGAATTCAGTTGATGACGCCGCTGTAATCCCGGCCGTATTTCGCGCGCCCTCAATGCAGGCCATCTGCATGCCCAGGCAAATTCCGAAGAACGGCACTTTGCGCTCACGGGCAAAGCGCACTGAGGAAATCTTGCCCTCGGTTCCGCGCTCGCCAAAGCCGCCGGGAACTAGAATGCCATGCATCGGCTCGAGCCGGGCGGCGATCTCATCATCGTCAGCCTCAAACAGTTCGGCATCAATCCACCGGATGTTGACCTTCACCCGGTGCGCCATGCCGCCGTGCACCAGCGCTTCGTTCAGCGACTTGTAGGCATCGGGTAGTCCGACATATTTGCCGACCACGCCAATTGTCACTTCACCCTCGGGATGCTGATAGCGCGCAACGATATCGTCCCAGCGCGCAAGATCAGGCTCGGGCGTACTCAATCCGAAATGCCGCAGAACCTCTGCATCAAGCCCTTCGGCATGATATTGCAGCGGCACCGAGTAAATGCTTGCCGCATCAAGTGCGGGGATCACTGCTTCTTTGCGGACATTGCAAAACTGAGCGATCTTGGCGCGTTCACCCTCAGGCAGGGGCTTTTCGCAGCGGCACAACAGCAGGTCGGGCTGGACCCCCAGCCCGGTCAGCTCGCGCACTGAATGTTGAGTGGGCTTGGTTTTCAACTCGCCGGCCGCAGCAATATAGGGGATCAGCGTGACATGCACCGAACAGGTCATCTCGCGCCCCAGTTCGTTGCGCAACTGCCGGATCGCCTCGATAAATGGCAAGCTCTCTATATCGCCAACGGTGCCGCCAATCTCGCACAGCACGAAGTCGAGTCCGTCGATTTCTGCTTGGGCAAATGCCTTGATCGCATCGGTGACGTGCGGGATGACCTGCACAGTCGCTCCCAGGTAATCGCCGCGCCGCTCACGTGCGATGATCTGCTGATAGATCCGTCCAGACGTCACATTGTCCGACTGCCGCGCGGAAACTCCGGTGAAGCGCTCATAATGCCCCAGATCAAGGTCAGTCTCCGCCCCGTCGTCGGTGACGTAAACCTCACCGTGCTGATAGGGACTCATCGTCCCCGGATCGACGTTGAGATAGGGGTCGAACTTGCGAATACGCACAGTGTAGCCGCGCGCTTGCAACAGCGCCGCAAGGCTTGCCGCCATCAGGCCTTTGCCGAGCGATGAGACCACGCCGCCGGTGATGAAAATGAACCGCGTCATGGGAGTTAAGCCTTACCGGCAAGGCTGCGGAAAGCGCAAGCGGACATGCGCCAGCACTCGGCGCAATCCACAGATGCGGTACCAACCGTAGCAGATTTATTTTTTGGCGGGAGTGCCGAGTGGGTCTGCGGGGGCCGGAGCGACAGCAGGAGCTGCCGATGAAGCGGCACTAGCAGGCGCACCTTGCCCGCCCGAAGCCAGTGGATCGGCTACCGGCGGCGGAGCGTCGGCAGCCGGTGCGCTTCGTTCCAGCGAGGTATCGATCTTGCGGCCCGATGTGGTGCTGACGGCGAGCGCTGCCAGAGCAATGCTGAGCCCGACAAAGATAACCGCCAGATAGGCCGTAGCGCGCGTCAGAAGATTGGCCGCTCCGCGCGCCGACATCAGCCCCGCAGGACTTCCGCCAACGCCTAGTCCGCCGCCTTCCGAGCGCTGCATCAGGATTACGCCGACCAATGCCGCGGCAACCAGCGCCTGGACGACGGTCAGAAACAGAAACAGAGACATGAGTGCGGGCCTTCGAGAATGAGGCGATGCATCTAGGCAAAGCAGCGGCGCGGCGCAAGTCCGCGCAAATTCGGCGCGCTAAGCTTCGTCGGATTGACCCGCCGCACCAATGATCGCGGTGAAGCTTTCCGCCGTCAGGCTTGCGCCCCCGACCAGAGCCCCGCCTACATCAGTGACGCCAAGCAAGTCAGCTGCGTTCTTCGCATTGACCGAGCCACCGTAGAGAATGCGCACTTCTAAGCCCGCCTCACCATATATCTCGGTCAGCTTCGCGCGGATTGCACTGTGCATCGCGGCGACATCGGCCAATGAAGGCACACGCCCGGTGCCTATTGCCCAGACCGGCTCATAGGCGACTGCAAGCGTGGCTGCGGCCGCTTCACTGCGCGGCAGCGATCCATCGAGCTGCTCCTCGACTACGCTCTCGGCCTTGCCCGAATCGCGCTGTGCTTCGGTCTCACCAACGCACAAAATCACTGACAGTCCTGCGGTTTGCGCCGCTTCAGCTTTGACTTTCACCACTGCATCGCTCTCAGCGTGCAGCGCGCGGCGTTCGCTGTGACCAACTATCGTGAAGTCCGCGCCAACATCGGCGAGCATAATGGCGGAAATGTCGCCAGTGAAAGCACCGCTTGCCTCAGCATGGCAATCCTGACCGCCCACGCCGATGTCCTGCACCGCCTCGCGCATTGCCTGGATCAAGGTTGCAGGCGGCGCGAGCGCAACCTGAACTTGCGGAAACCGCGCTGCAGCCCGGTCGATCGCGCGCGCTTCGGCGAGCGAGGCACGGCTGCCGTTCATTTTCCAGTTACCGACGATGTAAGGCAGAGTGCTCATGAATTTCCTTTGACCCTGGGCGAATCCCCATTGCGGATCGACTGGCTGGCCCGGTCCGGCGCGCTGCTATGACAGCGGCGGGGTCCTTGTCAAAGGTGAGCCGCCCGGAAGCCAGCCAATTTACTGGCGAAGACCACAGCCATTGCCCGGCGGCGGATTGCTGACTAAAGCGCGCGGAGCCAGCCTTCAAGCTGTCCAATCCATCCGAATCGCGAGTGCCCCCGAGATGATCCAGTTTCTGCGCAAAATGATGGGGTCAAAGCTCGGCGTCGCGCTGGCACTTGCTTTCCTCGTCGTCATCGCGCTTGCCTTTGCGGCAGGCGATGTATCGAATGTGCAAGGCGGCGGCACCAGCGCAGCTGGCGACCGGGTAGCTACTGTGGGCAAGGAACGTATCTTTGCCTCGCAGCTCAGCCAATCGACATCCATCGCACTCGAAAATCTCAAGAAGCAGGACCCTCGCGTCACGATGAAGGCCTTCATGGCCGAAGGCGGGCTTGACCGGGTACTCGACCAGCTGCTCGACCGGATTGCACTGGCTGGTTTTGGCCGCAAACATGGCGTTGTCGCCAGCGACCGTCTGATAGACAGCGAGATCGCTAAAATTCCAAGTTTCAAAGGCCCTGACGGCTCTTTCAGCGACGCAGCGTTCCGCCAGATGCTCCAGCAGCAGGGCCTGTCCGAAAAGGCACTACGCGATGATCTCGCACAAGGTCTGATCGCACGGCAATTGATG
Source organism: Novosphingobium sp. (assembly GCA_031428495.1). Taxonomy (GTDB): domain Bacteria; phylum Pseudomonadota; class Alphaproteobacteria; order Sphingomonadales; family Sphingomonadaceae; genus Novosphingobium. The sequence continues at coordinate 20,448 of JANPPM010000185.1, read as the reverse complement.
ACCCCGGCGGAGTTCGGCTCGGTCATCTCGCGCGGCATGACCATGCGCTATGCCGCACTGCTCCGTGAGAGCCGCACCGGCAGCATCGCGCTGCTCCCATCAGAACTGTTCGCACCAAAAACTGCGCCCAGCGACGCCGACTTGCAGGCCTTCTATACCAAGAACCGCGACCGCTTCATCCGTCCCGAACGCCGCGTGCTGCGCTATGCAACCTTCGGCGAAGCGGCGCTGAAAGCAGTGCCTGCCCCAACCGAAGCTGAAGTGGCAGCGCGCTTTAACGCCAACAAGGCGCAGTTTGCGGCGCAGGAAACTCGCCGGATCACGCAGCTCATCGTCCCGACTGAAGCCGCCGCCAAGGCCATCGTCGCCGAAGTTACTGGCGGCAAACGGCTTGAGGCAGCGGCCAGCGCCAAGGGGCTGGCAGCCGCAAGCCTTGGCACAGTGACCAAGCAAGCGCTGACAGGTCAGGCCTCGGCAGCGGTTGCCGACGCGGCCTATGCCGCCACCAGTGGCGCAATCGCCGCGCCTGCGCGCAGCAGCCTGGGTTGGCACGTGATGCGGGTGGACAGCATTGAACGCCGCGCCGAACGCACGCTTGACCAGATGCGCGGTCAGTTGACTGCTGCGCTTGCAATCGAAAAGCGCCGCAGTGCGCTCAACGATATGTCCGCGCGGATGGAAGAGGAATTCGAAGGCGGTGCAAACCTGGCCGATGCCGCGAAGGAACTCGGTCTCACGCTCCAGCAGACACCGGCGTTGACCGCCGATGGTAAGGTCTATGGCCAGCCCGGCCAGTCGGCACCCCCGCAGCTTACCCGGCTCGTGCAGACCGCCTTTGCCATGGAACGCGAGGGCCAGCCCCAGCTCGCCGAAATTGAGGCGGGCAAGACATTCGTGATCTTCGATGTGAGTGCCATCACCGCATCTGCGCCCGCCCCGCTTGCCGAGATCAAGCAGGATGTCGCGACCATGGTTGAGCTTGAGCGCGGTTCTGTGGCCGCCAAGGCGGCTGCCGACAAGGTGCTTGCCTCAGCCAAGCGCGGCACGGATCTCGCCGCCGCGCTAACCGCGCTGGGTACGCCGCTGCCACCCGTTCAGCGGATCGCCATGGGCCGTGAACAACTCAACGCCGCACAGCAGCAAGTCCCGCCGCCGCTGATGCTCCTGTTCAGCATGGCACAAGGCACAACCAAGTTGCTCCCCGTGCCCGGCAATCGCGGCTGGTTCGTGGTCAGCCTCAAATCGATTACGCCGGGCACGCTGGCTGCGAATGATCCGGTGATCACCGCAGCACAGACCGAACTTGGCCAGTTGGCAGGTCGCGAATACAGCGAGCAGCTGTCCCGCGCGATCCGTGCCGAACTGGGCGTCAAGCGCGAGGACACGGCGATCAAGGCGCTGCGTACCCAGCTGTCCGGCGGCAATTGAGCGCTTGACGAGCAATGTCCGCTGCCCGTCCCGAGAATAGCGACACTGCCGCTGCTGCACTTGCAGAAGGCCGCCCCGCACTGATCTGGCGGCGGATGATTGCCGACACCGAGACCCCGGTCGGCGCGGCACTCAAACTGTTCGAGCACGGACGCGGCGATTTCGTACTCGAGTCTGTCGAGGGCGGCGCGGTGCGCGGACGATACAGTCTGATCGGCATCGATCCTGATCTGGTGTTTCGGGCGCGCGGCGCCACCTGCGAGATAAACCGCGACTGGCGCCGTGACCGCGAGTCCTTCGCCCCGCTGGCTGGCGACAGTCTTTCCGAGCTGCGCGCACTGGTCGCCAATTGCCGCATCGACATGCCCGAGGCATTGCCTTCGGCGCTGGCCTGTCTGGTCGGCTATTTCGGCTATGAAACCATCGGCCTCGTCGAGAAACTGCCGCGCGCGCCCGAAAGCAAGTTGGGCTTGCCCGACATGTTGTTCGTGCGCCCGACGGTCATTCTGGTCTTCGACCGGCTGAGCGACGAGCTGTTCTGCATCGCCCCGCTATGGCCTGATGGCGGAGTGCCTGCGCAATTGATTAACACTGGCGAAGAACGCATCGACCAGACATTGCGCCGCCTCGCAGGCCCCTCGCCCGCGTCTGCAAGCGATGCCTCATTGCCTGAACCTGCGCTCACCCCGGCGATGGCAGCGGACGATTACAAGGCGATGGTGCTGCGCGCCAAAGACTACATCGAGGCTGGCGACATCTTTCAGGTCGTTTTGGCGCAGCGCTTCACCTGCCCCTTCGCCTTGCCGCCACTCGCGCTTTACCGTGCGCTGCGGCGCATCAACCCATCGCCGTTCCTCTATTTTCTCGACCTGCCGGGCTTTGCACTGATCGGCTCAAGCCCTGAAATTTTGGTGCGAGTTCGCGACGGCGAGGTTACCATCCGGCCGATTGCAGGCACGAGGCCGCGCGGGGCGACGCCCGAGGAAGACCGCGCCAATGAAGCCAGCCTGCTCGCCGACCCAAAGGAACGCGCCGAGCACTTAATGCTGCTCGATCTGGGGCGCAATGATGTGGGCCGGGTGGCCAGCACCGGCAGCGTCAAGGTCACCGAGAGCTACACCGTCGAGCATTACAGCCACGTGATGCACATCGTCTCGAATGTCGTTGGTACGCTCGACACGGCCAGGCACGATGCCATCGACGCAGTATTTGCGGGCTTTCCCGCAGGCACCGTCAGCGGCGCGCCCAAGGTTCGCGCCTGCGAGATCATCGCCGAACTGGAGCCGGAAACGCGCGGTGCCTATGCAGGCGGCGTTGGCTATTTTGCGCCGGATGGCTCGGTCGATAGCTGCATCGTGCTGCGCACGGCCGTGCTCAAGGATGGCGTGATGCATGTGCAGGCTGGCGCAGGCATCGTCGCCGACTCAGACCCCGATTATGAGCTGGCCGAATGCAAGGCCAAAGCCGGTGCGCTGTTCGCTGCCGCGCGTGAAGCCGTCAGGGTAGCGGGCGAAGCAGGTTTCGGGCAATAAGCACAGCATGATCCTCGTCATCGACAACTACGACAGCTTCACCTGGAACCTCGTCCATTACCTGATGGAACTGGGCGCGGTGGTTGAAGTGGTGCGCAATGATGCGCTGACCGCCGCGCAGGCCGTGGCCAGCGGCGCGCAGGGTTTTCTCATTTCGCCCGGCCCTTGCACGCCCAATGAGGCCGGGATCAGCCTCGATCTGGTGGGTGCCTGCGCCGATGCGGGCAAGCCCTTGCTAGGCGTCTGCCTGGGCCATCAGGCCATCGGCCAGTATTTCGGCGGCAAGGTGGTGCGCGGCGGATTGATGCACGGCAAGACCTCGCCAGTGACGCACGACGGCAGCGGGGTGTTCGCGGGCCTGCCCTCGCCATTCATCGCAACGCGCTATCACTCACTGATCGTAGTCGATACGCCCGCCGACCTGCTGGTGAATGCCACATCGGATGATGCGCATGTCATGGGTTTCCGCCATGCGATGCACCCGGTGCACGGGGTGCAGTTTCACCCCGAGAGCATCGCCACCGAACATGGCCATGCACTGCTCGCCAACTTTCTTGAGCTTTGCGGGATAAAGACCCGCGCAGTCGCATGAATGTGACGGAGTCAGAGGCGCTGTTCGGGTCCATGCTCGATGGCGAAATGATTGATGCAGAGGTTTCGGCCTGCCTGATAGAGCTGGCCGACCGGGGTGAGACTGCCGAGGAAGTGGCAGGCGCGGTCCTTGCCATGCGCGCGCGGATGAAGCGCGTCGCCGCGCCACCCAATGCCATCGACGTCTGCGGCACCGGCGGTGACGGCCAGCACAGCCTCAATATATCCACAACTGTCGCGATAGTCGTTGCGGCCTGCGGCGTGCCGATTGCCAAGCATGGCAACCGCGCGGCGTCGAGCAAGGCGGGTACCGCCGATACGCTCGAAGCGCTGGGACTGGACCTCGCCCGCGCCAGCGCCATGGCACAGACGACTCTCGCGGAAATCGGTATCGCCTTCTTTTTCGCGCAGACGCACCATCCAGCACTTGGCCGCATCGCGCCGATCCGCAAGGCTCTGGGTCGGCGCACGATTTTCAACCTGATCGGCCCGCTGGCAAATCCTGCCGGTGTGACGCGACAATTGGTCGGCGTCCCCAGCCCCGATTTCGTGCCGCTCTACCGCGATGCCATGACCATGCTGGGCACCGAGGCGGCGCTGATCGTTTCGGGCGAGGAAGGGCTAGACGAGCTATCGATTGCCGGTCCAAGCCGGATTGCCGCGATCGGCCTGGCCGGCCTTGGTGAGCATATCACCCCCGAGGATGTCGGACTTCCTCGCCACCCGCTCACCGCGATTCGCGGAGGTGAGGCAGATTTCAATGCAGCAGCCCTGCGCCGTCTGCTGATGGGCGAGACTGGCGCCTACCGCGACGCTGTTTTGCTTAATTCCGCGGGCGCGCTAATCGTCGCGGGCGAGGCGCGCGACTGGCATGACGGGGTGGAGGAAGCCACCGAAGCGCTCGACAAGGGGCTGGCCAAGGCGCTGCTCGATTGCTGGATCGCAACGGTAGGTTAGAGCAAATTGCGTTTAATTTGACCCAAATCCGTTCGTCCTGAGGAGGCCGTGAAGCCGCAGGCTGAAAGGCCGTCTCGAAGGACCCGGCGCGGTGCCTGGTGGTTCGAGACGGACCTTCCCCGGATCAAGTCCGGGGTCAGTCCCTCCTCACCACGAACGGTGATTCAGATTAAACGTATGCCGCTCTAGACCTTACTTCCGCCGCCCCTGATGCCGGATATTGCCGGGCCGCCCACGTGGACCAACCATGTGTCCGCCCTTGCGCTTGTGCACAATTGGACGACCGCGCGGCTCGATCCGGCCACCACCTTCCTCCAGCTCGAACTTCAGCGCGCCGGTCAGCGGGTTGGCCTCGGCGAGCCGCAAGGGCAATCGGTCACCGACGGCATAGCGCGTGCCGCTCTGCTCGCCGAAGAGGATCTGCGCCTTTTCATCATAGCCGAACCGTTCTGCGCCCAATGTCGAAACCGGCACCAGCCCGTCTCCGCCGAGACCGATGATCGTCGCGAAAAAGCCGAATTTCTGCACCCCGGTAATGCGGGTTTCGAACACTTCGCCCACCCGTGCCGAAAGCCAAGCGGCGACGTAACGGTCGATGGTGTCGCGCTCAGCGGCCATTGCGCGGCGCTCAGCGGCGCTGATCGCTTCGCTGACCTTGCCAAGGTCTTCGCGGTCGCGGTCTGACAGACCTGAACTCGCTTTCAGATTTCCTGTGGGCGCAGGCTGCTCAAGCCCGAAGGCATCGACCAGTCCGCGGTGAACCAGCAGATCGGCATAGCGGCGGATCGGCGAGGTGAAATGCGCATAGCTGCCCAGCGCCAGCCCAAAATGCCCGGCGTTGCGCGGCCCGTAATAAGCCTGTGTCTGGCTGCGCAGCACTGCCTCCATAATCAGTGCTTTTTCAGTTTCATCCGCCACATCCTTGAGCATACGGTTGAACAGACCTGGAGTAATCACCTGCCCCAGTGCTAACTTCATATCAAAGGTTGATAGATAATCCTTGAGCGCCACCAGCTTCTCACGGCCCGGAGCCTCATGGATGCGATAGACAACCGGCGAGGCCTTGCTCTCCAGTGCCTTGGCCGCAGCGACATTGGCGGCGATCATGAAATCCTCGACCACACGGTGCGCATCAAGCGGTTCGCGCAGGCGGATTTCAGCGATCTTGCCATGCTCATCGAGCACCACCCGGCGCTCGGGCAGTTCAAGCGCGAGCGGATCACGAGCATTGCGGGCCATGGTCAGCGCAGCCCAACAGGCCCAGAGGTTCTGTAGTTCCGGCCCCGCCTCACGGGTATCGATGCGCCGCTGCGCCTCTTCGTAGGCGATCACTTCGGCAATCCGAACTATCGCGCGGGTGAAGCGCCACTCAGTCACCCGGCCCTGTGCATCGATCGTCAGATGGCAAGCCATCGCCGCGCGGTCCTGCCCCGCGCGCAGCGAGCAGACGTCCGCACTGAGCACCTCGGGCAACATCGGCACGACGCGGTCGGGGAAGTAGACCGAATTGCCGCGTTTGCGGGCCTCCCGGTCCACCTCGCCGCCAGGGCGCACGTAAAACGAGACATCAGCGATGGCGACCAGCGCGCGGAAACCGCCTGCGCCGTCTGGCTCGGCCCAGATTGCATCGTCATGATCGCGCGCATCGACCGGATCGATGGCAACGATAGGCAGATGACGCAGGTCCTCGCGCTTGTCGGCGCTCAGTGGCAGTTTTGCCGCCAGTTCGGCCTCGGCCAGTGCCTCTTCAAGAAACAGATTGGGGATGCCGTGCTTGTGGATAGCGATCAGGCTGAAGGCGCGCGGCGCGAGCGGATCGCCGAGAACTTCGGTTACCCTTGCGCCCGCACGTGGGCCCCGGCCTGACGGTTCCGCCAGCACCAGTTGTCCGGCCTCCGCCCCGCCAATATCTGTAATAGCGGTCGAATTGCGCACGCGCTTATCGACCGGTGCCAGCCACGCCTTGCCAGCGCCGTCGATCTCGATCACGCCAAGCATCTGGTCTGCCATGGCTGGCAGCTTTTTCATTGGATGCGCACGAAGCCCTGCGCCGACTTCTTCGGTACGCGCAAGCACCCGATCGCCCAGTTTCAGGGCGGAGTGCTTGCCCCTCTCAATCATCCGCAATCGCGGCGGCGGCGTGGCATCACTCGGCTGCCAGTTGTCGGGAATGGCAATCGCTTCGCCGTCCTCAATCGCGACAATCCGCAGCACCGTGACCCGCGGCACGCCGCCCATCTGATGGAATGCAGTCCTGCGGCCGTCGATCAGGCCCTCGTCCGCCATGTCTTTGAGCAGAGACTTGAGCGCAATCTTCTCTTGCCCTTGCAGTCCGAAATGACGCGCGATCTCGCGCTTTCCAGCGGGCGTTGGAGAATTTTTGACGAATTCGAGAATTTGTCTGGTGCTTGGGAGGCCAGGCGCTGGTTTGGACGAATGCACCATCACGCCACAAACGGCGCATCGCCGAAGCGATTTGGCCCCGGCGTCGATTTGCGGACGCCCAATATCACGACCAGTCCAATCGCCACCCAGGCGAGCAACGGCCCCACTCCAAATGCGCCGCTCACCATCGAAAAGCCCGCCATGGGATTGGTGTAGTCCATGGTTTCCATCTGATGCTGCATGCTGTTCATCATTGTAGGCACTGACGCCATGCTGACCACTTGGCAAGCGCCGGGAAGCAACGCCCACCAGCCCGACAGATCCGAATCGTGCAGTCGTCGCACCAGACTGGCAGCGAGGCCAACCAGCATAATCACGCCGACAATCAGGCTGACCCACATCATCGCTGGGATCATGCGGCCCATTGATCCCGCCATGGCCGCCTGCACGGCGGCCTGCGCCACCGCAGGATCTTGCTGTCCCTGCCCCTGCGCAATTCCCTGCTGGATGCCGGTGAATACCGATTCCAAGGTCAAGGGCAGCGAAACGGCCATGCTGATAGCGGTAGTGACGATGTAGATGAACAATACGTAAAACCAGAACGCCTGCCGCGCATCGCGACCCTGGCCGTTGAACAGGTTTGTCAGCCCATGTTTGATCGCGTCGAGCATTACCACCCTCTCAATAGGAACGTGCCACATAGATGCGCTCGACAGCTGGCTTGCCGGTAAAAATGCAATTTCCGGATATTTCCGCGCCGTCCATCGGCGTATTCCGGATCGTGAGCTTGAGCGCTTTCAACCGCGTAACGACCTCGTCGAGCTCCGCGCCACTTGGGCGTGACCAGCCGAGTTCAGCCCAGCCGGGATAGCGGGCGTCTTCGCTAAAGTAGTTCGCCAGAGCGTCGAAACTGGTAATGTCACGCACCACATTCGCCGCATGACGTGAAGTCGCTTCGTCATGGAGCGAGCGCTGTATGTCTGCGATTTCAGCAGCGGCACCAGCGACAAAATCATCCTTCGCCTGTGCCGTAAAATTCGGCTTGCCATCCTCGCGCCACAGCCGGTCACGGCGCAGCACCGAAACCTGCCCGTTTGCCGCGTCGCGTCCGCCGATCTCGAGGATCAGCGGCACGCCCTTCTTGACCCAGGCCCAGCGCTTGCCCGTTGCCTTGCCGGGCCGCTTGTCCAGCAGGACACGCACCGGCTCGCCCAGTGCATGCTGCGCAGCAAGTGCGCGGCGCAGGGCTTCGCAATAGGCCAGTAAGTCCGCATCACCATCATCGTCGCGTAGCATTGGCAGGATGACGATCTGCTGCGGGGCAATCGCGGGCGGCACGCGCAGGCCATCATCATCGCCGTGAGTCATGATCACCCCGCCGATCAGCCGGGTGGAGACACCCCAGCTGGTGGTGTGACAATGTGCCTGCTTGCCTTCACGGTCCTGATACTGGATGCCGGCCGCCTCAGCGAAGCCAGTGCCGAGATAGTGCGAAGTGCCCGCCTGCAAGGCTTTGCCATCCTGCATCATCGCTTCGATCGAATAGGTCGCAACCGCTCCGGGGAAACGCTCGTTCTCAGGCTTTTCACCGGCGACCACCGGCATCGCCAGCGCCTCTTCGGCAAAACTGCGATACATTTCCAGCGCGCGCAGGGTTTCTTCCATCGCGTCTGCCTTGTCCGCATGGGCGGTATGGCCTTCCTGCCACAGGAATTCGCTGGTGCGCAGGAACATGCGGGTGCGCATTTCCCAGCGCACGACATTGGCCCACTGGTTGGTCAGCATCGGCAAATCGCGCCACGACTGAATCCACCGCGCCATCGCCGCACCGATGACGGTTTCGGACGTAGGCCGAACAATCAGTGGTTCTTCGAGCTTGGCTTCGGGATCAGGCACCAGTCCGCCTTTGCCGTCAGCGATCAGCCGGTGATGCGTGACGACTGCCATTTCCTTGGCGAAGCCCTCGACGTGCTCGGCCTCCTTGGCGAAATAGCTAAGCGGGATGAACAGCGGGAAGTAGCAGTTTTCCACCCCCGCCGCCTTGATCCGCGCGTCCATCAGCGCCTGAATGCGCTCCCAGATGCCATAGCCCCAAGGCCTGATTACCATGCAGCCGCGAACGCCGCTCTCTTCGGCCATCTCGGCCTCGGCAATGACCTCCTGATACCAGGCGGCAAAGTCGGCATCGCGGGTAACAGTCAGGGCGTGGCGGATTTTGGATTGTTGATTCATGGGGCGCTCGTTAGCCCTATCGCCCGCCTAGCGAAAGCCGGGGACGACGATTACTTCGCCAGCGCGTCCAGCTTTTGCTGCATCTCGGCCATCTGCGCGCGCAGCACCGCAAGTTCGTCGCGCGATTCCTCTGGCGCAGCGCCCTCGCTCTTCGCGCCGCCCGGCATGAATGCGGTTGCGGCGGTGCGAAACATTGCCAGGTTCTGTTGCGCCAGCTTGGTCAGCGGATTGTTGCCCAGACTGTCTTCAAATGCCTTGGCCAACTTGACCTGATGTGTGCGAAAATTGGACATCGAGGCCTCAAGATAGTGCGGCACCAGCGACTGCATCGAGTTGCCGTACATGCAGATCAGCTCGCGCAGGAAGTTGACGGGCAGCATCTGCTCGCCGTGCGATTCTTCATCCATGATGATCTGGGTAAGGATCTGGTGGGTAATATCGTCACCAGTCTTGGCATCGAGCACCTGAAAATCGGTGCCGTCGCGCGTCATTTTCGCCAAATGATCCAAGGTGATATAACTTGAGGAGCGCGTATTATAAAGCCGCCGGTTGGCATATTTTTTGATGATTACCGTCTCGCCGTCCTTGGCCTTTTGCTCGCTCATGTTCCGCTTGCTCCTTCGTCCCATTGGAGAAGTTAGCATTTGCAGCGACCGCAGTGCAACACAAGCTTTGCTGCGCAGCAACGAAACTCAAATGGTCGAAAAATTAGCGAGCGAACCGGGTGCCCAGCAGGGTCAGCAATTCGTATTGGGATAGCCCGCTGGCGAAGGCTGCTTCTGGCAGGGCGTAATCAATTTCAACCCAGTCCCCTTCGCGGATCAGCGGTGCTTCCGACAGATCAATCACGGTCATATCCATCGACACGCGCCCGAGCACAGGCAGCGCCTGTCCTTGCCAGCGCGCCACGCCCTTGCCCGACCAGCAGCGCAGGAAACCATCGGCATAGCCCAGTGCGATCACCCCCGCGCGCATCGCTCGCGGTGCGGTGAACACCTGATTATACCCCACGCCCTCACCCGCAGCGAGCGCGCGCACCTGCATCACCGCCGCCATCGGCCGCGCGACCTGTGCGATCTGGCCCGCAAATTCGGCCCGTGGCACCCCCCCATAGAGTGCCAGCCCCGGACGGGTGAGATCACCATGATAGCCACTCCCCAGTACAATCCCTGCACTGTTGGCCAAGCTAGCGCGGGCATGGGGGAGCGCTCGGCGCGCTTCCTCCCAGCGGCTGAGCTGGAGCGCATTCAGCGGCACATTCTCATCAGCCGAGGCAAGGTGCGAATGCAGCACATCAATCTTGAGCGATGCAAGCGCAGGATCGCCCAGCACCGTCATCGGCAGGCCCAGCCGGTTAATCCCGGTATCGATCATCACATCGCACAGCCCGCCGCCTGCCGCGTGCCAGCGCGCGGCTTGCTCCAGTGAATTGATTACGGTTCGCACACCGCTGGCAGCCGCCCATGCTGCATCCGCTCCGGTTAGCGGCCCATGCAGCAAAGCAATCGAAGCGGCGGGGACAAGATCGAGCAGATCGGCAGCCTCAGCTGAATAGGTGACGAAGAAATCGCGGCATCCTTCATCCCACAGCACTGGCACTGCGGCACGCGCACCAACGCCATAGCCATCGGCCTTCACTGCTGCGCCCGCGCTCGCCTGACCCGAGAGCCGGTCAAGCGTGCGCCAGTTCGCCGCCAATGCCGTGCGGTCGAGGTCCAGCCTTAGTGCTGCGGGCGGCGGCCCGGAATCGCTAGCGCGCAGCATTGTCGGCGGCTTCAGCCTCTTCAAAGTCTCGCGGCGGGCCGCCTTTCAGGCCCCACCAGGCAACTACCAAGGCAAAGGCAGTTACCCCCCACGTGTACCACAGGCCCGAATAGGGATCGCCGGTCATCGCGACGATCACGCCCGAAATGAACGGCAGAAAGCCGCCGAAATAGCCGGTTCCGATGTGGTAAGGGATCGACATTGAGGAATAGCGGATGCGCGGCGGAAACATCTCGGTGAGCAGCGCTGCCACCGGGCCATAGGTCATGGCCGACAGTGCCATGATCAGCACCAGACTGATATAGACGCCAAATGCCGCACCGAAACTCGGCTTTACCTTGGCTAGATCATAGCCTGCATCACCTAACCAGGCACTCATCTGTTTGCTGCGCGCTGCGCGATCATCCCAGGCATAGTCGGCCAGCGGGAGGGCCTTTCCACCCACCGTGACGGCAAACTCGGCAGCATCGACGCGACTATAGGCAACTCCGACGCCGGAAAGGTCGGCATAAATCTTGGCGCAGGGTGTCGACTGGTCAGGCGCGAATACCGAATAGTCGCATTCAGGTCCTGCCACGACGACCGGCGCGCGTTCGGCCGCCGCGTGCAAACCCGGGTTGGCATAGGCCCCAATCATCCAGAACAGCGGAAATAGCGCGAGTAGCGTCAGGGCATAGCCCCAAACAATCGGCTTTTTGCGGCCGATCCGGTCCGACAGTTTGCCCGACAGGACGTAGAATCCCATACCCGTGAGAGCCGCCATACCGACAATCAGTTCAGCAATTGTATCGTCCATCCGCATTGCCGATTTCAGGAAGCTTAGGCCTGAAAACATCGAATTGTACCAGATCACGGTCAAACCTGCCGCCACGCCGAATAGAGCGATGAACAGCCGCTTCTTGTTGCCTGGATAGGTAAAGCTCTCGACGAAGGGATTGGCGGCCAGCGTGCCCTCCTCCTTCATCGCCTTGAACACAGGGCTTTCATTGAGTTTGACGCGCATCCACAGCGAGATGGCGAGCAGGAAAATTGACAGCAGGAACGGCACGCGCCAGCCCCATGCGTTCCATGTCTCTACGCTCATGGAGGCCTTGCAGCCGAGCACCACAATCAGGCTCAGCACGAATCCGCCCACCACGCTGGCCTGGATAAATCCCGTGTAATAGCCCCGCTGTTCAGGCGGAGAATGCTCGGCAACATAGATCGCCGCGCCGCCATATTCGCCGCCCAGCGCAAGCCCTTGCAGGATGCGCAGAAAAATCACGATCACCGGTGCGGCATAACCAATGCTCTCTGCCGAGGGCACCATCCCGACGCCAGCCGTGGCAATGCCCATCAGGGTGACCGTGACTAGGAATGTGTATTTTCGGCCGAGTTTGTCACCCAGATACCCGAACAGGATTGCACCGAGGGGACGGAATCCGAAACCGACGGCGAACACCAGCCAGAACAGCAGCATTTCCAGTGTCGCATTGCCGGTCGGGAAGAACGTCTTCGACAGGATCGCGCCAAGCGCTCCGTAAATGAAGAAATCGTACCACTCGAAAATTGTGCCTGCCGACGATGCGGCAATGACCAGGCGAATGTCCGACTTGCTCGGCTCGACCTGTCCGGCTGAACTTACTGCTGATGCCACGTAACGCTCCCCGCCTCTGTTTGTGGCGCGTTCCTTAGCGATCCATGGGCGCGGTGGGAAGCAGGTCTCGCGCAGCCTGCCACGCCAGCATTATCGCTCCGTGCCGCGCCGGGTATGCGCGCGCGGGCTCAATCAGCGCCAGCCCCGGCCAGTCCGGGCGCGGGGCATCCCCGCCCAGCCATGCGGATATAGCTTCTGCGGCGCTAGCAATTTCATCGGAGCTCCGGCCGATCGCGCTCTGAGCGAATATCGCCGCGGCTGCCTGTCCGATCGCGCAGGCCTGTGCCTTCAGTCCAAGACTGATCACAGTTCCCGCACTGTCTGTCTCAAGGGCAAGTTGCAGCGTGCTGCCGCAGCTTTTCGACCGAGCCGAACCTTGCAGCGGCAGCGCCTCGTTCCATGGCCATTCAGCAAGCCCGGTTGCCAGTGCCAACACCTGCGGCGTGTAAAGCGTTGCCGCGCTTGCCACAGCCTAACGCTTGGCAGGCTTTGACAGCCCGGCTTCCCTGCGGCGTTCGGCAATCATCGCAACCAGCTTTTCACTGCCTGCATTGATGAACGGATAGGTGCGTGCCTGAGTGATCCATGTGGGCCTGCCGCCTGCGCCCCAAGCGAGATCGAAACCCAGCACCAAAAGTGAAAAGGCCATGACGACGATGATCAGCCCTTTGACCATGCCGAAGCCAAACCCCAGCACCCGGTCAATCGGCCCAAGCAGCGAATTACGGCTGCTTTCGCCCAACTTATTGGCGATCACTTTAATCCCGGCATAGGGAACCAACAGCAGGATTGCGAAGGCGAGCACAGATGCACCCGAAGTGGTGCCAATGCCCGGAATCAGGAACTCGTAAAGCGGTGTATGCAGATAATGGATCGCAAACAGAACAAAAATCCAAGCGCCCAGCGCCAGGATTTCCTGCACGAAACCGCGCAAAAATCCGGCGACCGCACAGGCGCCGACCACAATCATTACTGCTATGTCGAACCCGGTCATGCGCGCCGAACGTTACGCGTCGCCCAGAATCCGGTCAACGAGATTTGGCAGCAAAGTTAACCCGCGGTAAGAATCACCCCTTCCCCCACCATTGCCATCAGTTGGTCCGAACGCGGTGGCAAAGCCGAGCTTGGCTGCTTCGCGCTGACGAATTGCCGCGTGCGCCACCGGGCGTATCTCGCCTGCTAGCGACACTTCGCCAAACCACACTGCGTCGGCGGCAAGTGGCTTGCCTGCCAGCGCGGAGACCAGCGCCGCCGCCACCGCGAGGTCAGCTGCCGGATCGGCAAGCCGATAGCCACCCGCAACATTGAGATAGACCTCGGCGGTCGAAAAACTGAGTCCGCAACGCGCTTCAAGCACCGCGAGCAGCATCGCCAGCCGTCCGCTGTCCCAGCCCACAACTGCGCGGCGCGGCGTCGCCCCGCTCGCCAGCCGCACGATCAGCGCCTGCACCTCGACCAGAACGGGCCGCGTACCCTCGATTGCCGGGAAAACTGCACTGCCCGGCACCGGCTCTTCGCGACCCGAAAGGAACAGCATCGAAGGATTGGAAACTTCCTCCAGCCCTTCGCTGACCATGGCGAAAACGCCAATTTCGTCCACTGGTCCAAAGCGGTTCTTGAGGCTGCGCAGAATCCTGTACTGGTGGCTGCGCTCGCCCTCAAAACTCATGACCACATCGACCATGTGCTCAAGTACGCGCGGCCCGGCGATGCTGCCATCCTTGGTGACATGGCCGACGAGCACCAATGCGACGCCGTTTTCCTTGGCATAGCGGATCAATTCGAATGCTGACGAGCGAACCTGGCTGACCGTGCCCGGCGCGCCTTCAATCTGGTCCGAATGCATGGTCTGGATCGAATCAATCACCAGCAAGGCCGGAGCGGGCATGCTGGCCAATGTAGTCAGAATATCACGGACGGATGTCGCGGCGGCCAACCGGATCGGTGCCCCCGCCAGCCCCAGACGCTCGGCACGAAGCCGCACCTGTCCGGTCGCCTCCTCGCCGCTGATATAGACTGCCTCACCCCCAGCCAGCGCAACCTTGGCCGCAGCCTGTAGCAGCAGGGTCGACTTACCAATCCCCGGATCGCCGCCCATTAATATCGCAGAACCCGGCACCAGTCCGCCGCCCAGCGCACGGTCAAATTCAGCGAGCCCGGTTGATCGCCGCGCCAACCGCTGCCCTGGAGCATCAAGCGGCTCGAAGGCAATCGGCCGCCCGCCACCCGAGAGGTCATGCTTTGCAGAGAAGACCGTCGCGGGCGCTTCTTCGCTTAGCGTATTCCACTCGCTGCAATCTGCGCACTGTCCCTGCCAGCGGTTCGACACCGACCCGCAGGCACCACAGACATAGCGACGTTTCGGCTTGGCCATGGCAGATAGTTATACAGAACGTATAGGGAACGCAAGTCCCACCTATTGCACAAACAGCGGTGTCATCATGCCATGCTGCCACATCAGAGCGATATCAGCCTTCATCGCATCAAGATCGGTTTGCACCAGTTCGGCGGCCAACCGTTTGCCGGTTTCTGCAACAAGCTCTTCCCACCCCAGCGAGCCATCGGCCAGGCAATCGAACATTGCCGCTGAAGCGCGCGTGCGAACAGTTGCGCTGAGTGTGCCGCCGCGCTGAATGAAGGTCTGCTCGCCGTCAAACTCGCCGGGGTTGTCGCGGTGCAGGTCTGATCCCCAGCGCAGCTGCGGGCTGGTGGGCGTGAGGGGTGTCGCCGCGTGATACTTGGCGAAGACTGCATACCGATATTGGCCGCTGATAAAATCAGCAACGTCGGCAGAAATGCTGCGCTCCAGCGATGATTGCTGCACCTCTCCGAAAAATGGCGAAAGGTACCAGGCAAAATCCAGCCCATACTGGACCAGTTCGCGCGCGATAGCGGAAGTCTGCATTGCGCCGAAGCAGCTGTTGAACACCTCGTGATAGAATACGACATCGGACTGCGAGGCGACCACCGAAACCGTTGCTCGCAGCAGGTCGGCTCCCGGAGTATGCTCGATCAGCCCGGCGAGCTGCTGCGCGCGGTCTCTGGCCTCCTGCATCGCTACCGCAGGTTCTGCGTTTTCCAGGCCAGCACTGAGCAAGCGGTGAAGATTGGTGCGGATCGCCGGCAGGCTTCCGGCATGATAGCTGAGCACCGCAACCCCGCCTGGCCGCAAGCATTTGCCGATCAAATCGATAATCTTGCGCTGCACCGCAGGTGGCACAACGTAAATCACCCCGATGTTGTAGATCAGATCAAATTGGCCAAGTGCTTCCGGATCGACATCAAGCAGGTCGCAGCACAGCACCTCTGCTCGCGCCCCGTATTGGGTGAGCCGCTCTTGCGCCAACCGCGCGGGTTCCGGCGAAATGTCGGTCCCGACGAGTCGCCCGCTTACCTGATCGGCGATCCGCGCCAGCTGGACCCCGGTGCCACAGGCGAGATCGAGCACATCTACAGGCTTTCCGAGTTCGCCAAACAGCGCGGCCTGGCCGAATATCCGGTCGATATCGAGCAGAGGATTGGCAACCGGATCATAAACAAAGGTGCTGTAGTCATCCGCGATCGCAGCATTCACTTCCAGCAGCTGACTATCCATCGATTGAGTGCCCATTCCCAAGCCTGCGTTTAGCGGTGATGCAGATAGTGCCCTAAGCTATCACTGGCAGCAACGGGGGCTGGCCTCAAAGCCAATGGTCTGCCATCTCGCGGTCATGCGCCAGAAGGAACTCCGCATTGCGCTCGTCTGCTATGGCGGCATCAGCCTTGCTGTCTATATGCACGGCGTCACCAAGGAAGTGTGGCAGCTCGCCCGCGCCAGCCGCGCGTTTTTGGCAGGTGATAACCCGAATGGAGGCACTGAGGCGGTCTATTGCCGGTTACTCGAACATATTGAAGCCAGTCAGGGCTTGCGGCTGCGGGTTCTCACCGATGTGGTTGCAGGGGCCAGCGCTGGCGGGATCAACGGGGTGTTCCTGGCGCAGGCGCTGCACTCGGGGCAATCGCTTGAACCGTTGACGCGGCTGTGGCTCGAACGTGCAGACATCGACGTGCTGCTCGATCCAGATGCGCGTCCGTGGTCTCGCTTTGCCAAGTTCTGGGCAAAGCCGCTCGTAAGTTGGATTCTTTCGCGCAAGGGCAATGCAATTTCCGCCAGTGTCGCGCGAGAAACCCGCAAGGAAGTGCGCGCGAAGCTATCGCGCTTCATCCGCTCACGCTGGTTCGAGCCGCCGTTCAGTGGCATCGGTTTTTCGCGGCTGCTCGCAGAAGCGCTCGACGCGATGGCGGCGAGCGATGCGGGACCGCCTCTGCTTCCCCCCGGACATCCGCTTGACCTGTTTGTCACAGCGACCGATTTCAAGGGCTATTTGGGCACGGTGCGCCTGCACAGCCCCCCGGTAATCGAAGAGGGCGAGCACCGGCTGTCGATCGGTTTTCGCACTGCAACACCACAGGCCAGCGGCGGCAATTTTGCTGCTCTTCCCGAACTGGTGTTTGCGGCGCGTGCGACAGCGAGCTTTCCCGGAGCCTTTCCTGCGCTGCAATTCGCCGAGATCGACTCCTTGCTCGCCGAGCGCGAAGAGACATGGCCGAGCCGCCAGGCCTTTGCCGAGCAGAAAATGCCGGTGCATGCGGCGCGCGGCGAGATAGAGGGAGTTGCACTGATCGACGGCTCGGTGCTCGTCAACGCGCCCTTTGCCGAGGCTATCAGCGCCCTCCGCGACAAGCCAGCGCAACGCGAGATCGACCGACGGCTAGTTTATATCGATCCCAAGCCCGAACGGGTCGGGGGCATCCGGCGCAATGATCCGCGCCCGCCGGGCTTTTTTTCGGTGATTTTCGGCTCGCTCTCCTCGATCCCGCGCGAACAGCCGGTGCGCGACAACCTTGAGGTGCTCGCACGCCAATCCACTGAAACCGCGCGGCTGCGGGCGATCATCGAATCGCTCCGCCCGGAAATTGAGGGGACAGTGGAGAAGCTTTTCGGCCGCACACTGTTCTTCGACCGCCCGACCATCAAGCGCCTTGCAGCATGGCGCGCGAAGGCTCACCGTGCTGCAGCAGAACGTGCGGGATATGCCTACAACGGCTACGCGCAGGTCAAAGTCACTGCAGTAATTGATACGCTTGCGAAACTGATCAAGAGCTCAGCTCCCGAATTGCTCGCTGTATCACCTGAGATAATCGCCCAACATCTCAAATTGCATCTTGCCGGAGCCGGGCTAGCACAGCTCACCGCGACCAAGGGCGGCGCAACCCCGGCGGCGGTTGCGTTTCTTGCTGATCACGATCTGCCTTTTCGCATCCGCCGTCTGAGATTGCTCGCCCGACACCTTTCGGAAAGCTGGGAGAGCGACGAGGATGTCAACAATCCAGCCCGCGAACTGGCGCGGGAGAGCGTATATCGCGCGCTCGCCATCTATTTTGAGCGCGATGCGCGCGAGACTCTTGGCGGCGATTTTCCGGCGTTGGCCACGCGCGTGTTTGAGGATCCCGGTGCAGTTCTGGCTGGCATCGCGGCAAGGCGCCAATTGCGCGAAGCCGATCAGATGGCTGACGCAATTCTGGCCGAAACGCTGGCGCAAATGCCCGTGCCTCTGCGCCGCCGCATCCTCTTCGCCTACCTCGGCTTTTCGTTTTACGACACGGTGACCCTGCCACTGCTGCGCGGCGAAGGGCTGACCGAGTTCAATCCGGTCAATGTGGATCGGATTTCGCCCGAAGATGCGCCCTCAATTCGCGCGGGAGGCGCTTCGGAATGCTTACGCGGGATCGAGTTCTACAATTTCGGCGCATTTTTCAGCCGCGCTTACCGAGAGAATGACTACCTGTGGGGGCGGCTGCACGGGGCTGAGCGGATGATCGATATTGTCGCGTCGGCTTTGCCGGAAGGGACAACGCTATCGGCAGCGGAAATGCAGGAATTCAAACGCGACGCATTTCTGGCAATTCTGGACGAGGAAGAAGGGCGACTACTGGCCGATCCGGGCTTGGTCGCGGGGATCAAGTTGGAGGTAAGCAAATAGGGCACCAATAAATCAGAGTGCCCTCATTTAATCCGTCAGCCCTTCCCACGCCTCCTTGATCCGGTCAAAAAAGCCCTTCGAATTGGGGCATTCGTCGCCAGTCTCACTGTCCTGCAACTCACGCAGCAATTCCTTTTGCCGCGCGGACAGTTTGGTCGGTGTCTCGACGGCGATCTCGATCACCAGATCGCCCGTCCCGCGACCTTGCAGCACCGGCATGCCCGCGCCGCGCTTGCGCAACTGTTTACCTGACTGGATGCCCGCGGGAATGGCGATCACGTGGCGCTCACCTGCAAGCCCTGGAATCTCGATCTCACCGCCAAGTGCCGCTGTGGTGAAGGTAATCGGGACGCGGGTGATCAAGGTCGTGCCGTCACGCTCAAACACGCTGTGGCGGCGAATGTGGATGAAGATGTAGAGATCGCCCGCAGGCGCGCCAAATGGCCCTGCCTCACCCTTGCCGGTCAGGCGGATCCGGGTGCCGGTATCGACGCCGGGGGGGACGTTGACTTCCAGCTTTTGCGGTTGATCGACGCGGCCCTCGCCGCCGCAGCTGCGGCACGGCTTTTCAATAACCTCGCCGCGACCACTGCATGTCGGGCAGGTGCGCTCGACCATGAAGAAGCCCTGCTGTTGGCGAACCTTGCCGTGGCCGCCACACAGGTTGCAGCGGCGCGCGCCGGTTCCCGGCTGCGCGCCTGAACCCGCGCAAGGCTCGCAGCCTTGTGAAACCTCGATCTCAATTTCGGCCTGCTTGCCGTGGAATGCCTCATCAAGGCCAATTTCCATGTCATAGCGCAAATCCGCGCCGCGCCGCGCCTGCTGGCGTCCGCCGCCGCCGAAAGCGCCGCCGAAGAAGCTCTCGAAAATATCGCCAAGATCAGAAAAGCCGCCTGCGCCCTGCCCGCCGCCACCCATTCCGCCGTTTTCGAAAGCAGCGTGGCCGAACTGGTCATAGGCTGCACGCTTCTGGGGGTCTTTGAGGCAATCGTAAGCCTGGCTGATCGCCTTGAACTTGGCTTCAGAATCGGCGCAGCCCGGGTTTTTGTCGGGATGCCACTGCATCGCCAGCCGCCGATACGACGTCTTTAGCGTCGCATCATCGGCGCTCCGCTCAACTTCGAGCAATTCGTAAAAATCAGTTTGCACGGACATTCCCACCCCGAACATCAGCTTACCCCCTCACCGCGAAGTGAGGGGATAAGAATGGTCAGCCCTTGCCTTCGTCGACTTCCGAGAATTCGGCGTCGACCACGTCTTCGTCACCAGCTGGCGCATCGGCCTGAGGCGAGGCAGCAGCGGCCTGCTCCTTTTCGTAAATCGCCTGACCCATCTTCATCGCAGCTTCTGTCAAAGCCTGGGTCTTGGCCTTCATGGTATCGAGATCGCCGCCTGCAACTGCCTCTTTGGCTTCGGTCAGTGCCGCTTCGATCTCGGCCTTGAGGCTGGCGTCGATCTTGTCGCCGTTCTCTTCGAGCTGGCGCTCGGTCGAATGGATCAGACTGTCGGCATTGTTGCGGGTTTCCGCTTCCTCGCGGCGCTTCTTGTCCACGTCGGCGAACTTTTCGGCATCGCGGACCATCTGGTCGATGTCCGAGTCCGTAAGACCGCCAGAAGCCTGGATCTTGATCTGCTGTTCCTTGCCGGTGCCCTTGTCCTTGGCCGTAACGTGGACAATACCATTGGCGTCGATGTCGAATATGACCTCGATCTGCGGCACGCCGCGCCGTGCGGGCGGAATGCCAACCAGATCGAACTGGCCGAGCATCTTGTTGTCCGCTGCCATTTCGCGCTCGCCCTGGAACACGCGGATGGTCACCGCCTGCTGGTTGTCCTCGGCGGTCGAATAGACCTGGCTCTTCTTGGTCGGGATCGTGGTGTTGCGATCGATCATCCGGGT
>JANPPM010000184.1:0-19765 GCA_031428495.1 Novosphingobium sp. | reverse complement strand
AGGACCGACGGCCCAATGGCCCCGGACATCGACCTGTCGAAGCAGCGCAAGTCCGTCGAGGTCCACGAGGCGCAGGTCGAGCGTGAGGTCGAGCGGATCAAGATCGAGGATCCCGAGGCCTACCGCCGGGCGACCCGCGCCGCCTGATCAGCGCCGATCAAAAGCCAGCCGCACGCCTGCTGCTCCCACGCCAATCTGTAGCGCGGTATAGGCGAGGCGAAAGCGGGTCATGGTGCGAAAAAGCGCTGGAAACTGCCTCGGCTGCTGAATGATCGAGCCCAGCATTGCGCCGAGGCTCAACTTGCCGCCGGGGCGCATGGCGACGGCTATCGCGGGCGGCAGGCCTGCGTCCACTTCATCGGAAATGCAGCGCAGAATGGCGAATGGAACACCTGCTTCGGCGGCGATACGGGCAGCAATGTGGCTTTCCATATCGGCGGCGATTGCACCGGTGGAGCGCCCGACTGCGCGCTTTTCTGCCGCATCATCGATCAGGCGGCCATCGGCATAACAGCACCCCGGCACTGAGCCGGGAATGCGCGACGCCAGCACGGTGGCCCATTTACGGTCGCACTCCCCTTCCCAGCTTCCGGTCAGACGCGTCCCGACAACGATCCTGCCGATTGTCAGTTCAGGGTTCAGCGCACCCGCCATGCCGAAACTGACGATGCCTGCTGCGCCCTTTGCCGTGCGTGTCAATTCGGCCGTCAGCGACACAGGGTCGCCTCCTCCGGCGATCACAGTGGTGCCCAGACCGGCCAGAATCGCGCCTTCGCGCCGCGTGCCGGTGACGGCGATAATCGGCGCTACATTCCCCACGCGGGCATGTCCGAATTGGCGGTGATCAGGTTGCGGTAGCGCGCGAGTGCCCAGACCGGGAAGTATTTGGGATAACCGTGATACCGCAGATAGAAAACGCGCGGAAAGCCGCCGCCGGTGTAGAGTTCCTGACCCCACAGACCGTCTGCCTCCTGATTCTCGGTCAGCCAGGCGATGCCACGCGCCACTTCGGGAGTATCAACCTCACCTACGGCCATCAAGCCCAGCACAGCCCAAGCGGTCTGCGAGGCGGTTGAGGGCGCAGGCAGGTGACCTTTGCGGTCCAGCGCGTAGCTGTCGCAGCTTTCACCCCAGCCGCCGTCCGGGTTCTGGATAGACTTGAGCCAAGTCACCGCTTTGACGATCATTGGCTGGTCACGGGCTATCCCTGCCCTCCCGAGCGCGCAAAGCACCGACCAGGTGCCATAGACATAGTTCACGCCCCAGCGCCCGAACCAGCTGCCCTCCGGTTCCTGCTCGCGCTCCAACCAGTCGAGGGCAGCCTTCATCCGCGGTGCGTCGAGTGGCTCACCCAATTGCGCCAACATCGAAACACAGCGCGCGCCGACGTCCGCAGTCGGCGGGTCAAGCAGCGCCCCGTGATCGGCGAAGGGCAGATTGTTCAGATAGAGCTTGTCGTTGTCGGCATCGAACGCGCCCCAGCCGCCGTCCTTGCTTTGCAGGCCCTCGACCCATTCGCGGGCGCGGGTGATCGCCTGAGTATCCGCGTCGCCGCGCAGGCCTTCTGCCCTGTCCATTGCCATGACGACTACGGCGGTATCGTCGAGATCGGGATAATGCGCGTTGTTATACTGGAACGCCCAGCCGCCAGGCGGCACCTGCGGGCGCTGATCCGCCCAGTCGCCTGCAACATCGAGCACTTGCAACGGCTTCAGCCAATCCAGCGCCTTGTGCGCGCGGGCAACCGCCTCGTCGCTGCCGACCTCCAGCATGGCGTGGGCGGCGAGTGCGGTGTCCCAGACCGGCGATACGCAGGGCTGACAGTAGATTTCCTCGTCTTTGACAACGAGCAGGTTCTCGACTGATTTGCGCGCAATGGCGCGGTGCGGGTGATCCTCGGCATAGCCCAGCGCGGCGAACATCATCACAGAATTGGCCATCGCCGGATAGATCGCGCCAAGGCCATCCTCGCCATTCAGCCGTTCGATCACCCATTCTTCGCACAGTCGGATGGCGCGATTACGCAGACGGCGCGGCCATAACCGGTCGCCTTTGGTCAGGATGAGATCGAGCGCGTTGAAGAACAGTTTCCAGCCGTGATGGACATGATCAGCCTGACTGGAGAGTTTGGCGGGTTTGCCGATGAACAGCTCATCAATCATCACGCCCTTAGGGTTTTTTGCACGCGGTTTCAGCGCGCAAAGCACCAGCAGGGGCACAACCACGGTGCGCGCCCAGTAGCTGATCTTGGAGAGGTGCACGGGGAACCAGCGCGGCGCGAGTATCAGTTCCGGCGGGATCGTCGGCACCGCGTCCCATGGCCCTGCGCCAAACAGGGCAAGCTGGATGCGGGTAAACACATTGCCCGCCTCTGCCCCGCCAGCCTTGAGGATCGCGGCGCGCGCGCGGGCCATGTGTGGGGCACCCGGTGCATCACCGATCATTTTGAGCGCGTAATAGGCCTTGATCGTTGCGCTGATGTCGAACGCGCCCTCGTGGTAGAGCGGCCAGCCGTGGTGTTCGCTCGATTGGCGGCGGCGCAGATAGGTCGCTACCTTGGCTTCCATCTGAGCGTCAATTGGCTCACCAAGATAGTGGCGCAGCAGGATATATTCGGCGGGAATCGTGGCGTCGGCTTCGAGTTCGAAGACCCAGTGGCCATCCTCGCGCTGCACATCAAAAAGAGCTTTGCTTGACCGCGCAATGGCGGCATCGAGAGCTTCACGTGCGGCGGCAGGGCGTGGGTCGGTTCTGGTCAGCATTATGCCGCCCTGTAGCGGGGCATCTGCCCTAAGGCCAACCGAGCGGCTGTGTCGCCCGACCTCAGTGCGCCTTCGATTGTCGCTGGAAGTCCGGTCTGGACCCAATCGCCGGCCAAAAAGAGATTGCACCAGCGGGTCCGCGTGGGTGGACGCAGCGCATCCTGATCGGGCGTGCCTGCGAACGTGGCGCGCTTTTCCTTGACGATCTGCCAAGCGGGCAGCGGAGCTTCAATGTTCAGCGTGGCGCACACCTCGCCCCAGATTTTTTTCGCAAGGGCTTCGCGGTCCTGATCGATGATGTCGTCTGCGCCGCTGATGGTGATCGAGATGCGGTCAGGATGGCAGACCACCCACTGGGCAGTGGTGCCCAGCAAGGCCGTGATCGGTGGCGCGCCGGGCGGCGGGGAAAAGGCGAAGTGTGCGTTCAGGATGGCACAAAACCGGTTCGGGACTGTCAGACCCGGCACCAGCTCTGCCGCGACCCACGGCGGCACAACGAGGACAACCGCCGCATCGCCGACCATTTCGGTGCGGTCGCCATAATCGAGTTCCACCACGCGGTCGCCCTCAAAGCGGATGGCGCGCAGCCGTTCGCCGAAACGCGGTGCGGTGCCGCGCAACTTGAGCCAGGCCAGCGCCGGATCGATGAACACCGCATCAAGCGTGGGGTGTGCGACCATAGTCCGGCAGGCCTGCCCGCCGCGCAGGAAGCTCTCTCGCAGGAACTGTGCGGCCAGCCTTGCCGAGCCTTGCTCCGCTGGGCAATTGAGTACCGCCAGCATCATCGGCTCGACCACGCGCCGCCAGAATTGTCCTTGAGGTGCAATGATTTCCCCGATGCTTTGATTGCCGCGCTTCGTCAGAGCTAGACGTGCCAAGGCCAGATGATCGCTAAACCGGGTGCCGGGCGCACGCTTCTTCGCTGAGAGCATCCACCAAGGCAGCGGGCCATCATTGATCGCAAGGTTCCAGCGGCTATCATCGGCAAAATCGTGAAAAGCAAAGGTCGCATCATCCGGACCGACCAGACCGCCAGTGCTGCCTATCGTTTCGAGATAGCGCCCCACGGCCTGATTGCCCGAAAAGGTGAAATGGTTGCCATTGTCGATCACCATGCCCAGCGCTGGATCGTGATATGACCGGCACCGCCCGCCCGCGCGTGGCGCGCTGTCGGCAAGGCGTACGCGCACGCCGGCGCGCGCCAGTTCGACGGCTGCCGACAGGCCAGCCAGCCCGGCACCGACGACATGGGCCTCCGCAGGCAAGGTCATTGTGCCAACCACAGCCGCAGCATGGTTAACAGCAATGCGGGCTTGTTGGTGCGAATGCGCTGGCGCGGGGCTTGCCATCCCTGCGTCAACATACGCCGAAGCACCTGCGAATAGGCCGCGTCCATCAGGCGCGGGGCAATCAGCCGCCCTTTTGGCCGTGCGGCAAGGATTGCGTGGGCCTGCGCAAAGTGCTGTTCCGCACGGACAGCGAGCCAACGTGCGGCAATGTCCAACTGTGGGTTAGCAAGCAAGGCTTCCGGCGTAGTCGGTGAAATTCCGGCTGCTTCGAGCGCTTCAAAGGGCAGATAAACCCGGCCAATTCCTGCATCTTCATCAATATCTCGCAAGATATTGGTCAATTGCAGTGCCCGGCCCAAATGGTGAGCCAGCGTCAGTCCCGGTTCGCGGTCCATTCCGAAAACCTGTACCGATAACCTTCCGACAGCCGAGGCCACCCGGTCGCAGTAAAGATCGAGCGTGGCATAGGGCGGCCAGCGGATGTCGCCGTCCAGGTCCATCTGCATACCGTCGATCACCGCGATGAAATCCGCCTTGTCGAGCGCGAAGCCGCGCACTGCCTCGACAAGAAAGGACGCCTGCCCCGGATCGCGCGCAGTGTAGAGCGCCTCGATGTCGCTGCGCCACTGCGCCAGCGCCGCTGCGCGGACCTCGCGTGCGCCTTGCAGGTCATCGGCGATATCATCGACGATCCGGCAAAAACCATAGATCGCATACATGGCCTCGCGCTCGGCCTTGGGCAGAATGCGCATGCCTGCATAAAATGAGCTGCCCGAGACGGCGGCTTTGAGTTGATTAGGCGTCACGGCGGCGTTCATGCGCCGATCCCATTGCGCACAATCGCGCCGAGTGCCAACCATGCTGCGCGAGGCTTGCTGTGATGAACTGGTTCGCTCAGCGGATCGCGGGTGAGCAGCAACCGGGTCAGGTCTTTGGCGAGCCGCTGGATCACTGCGACTTCTGCGGAGAGGCGGCGGTCGCGGATATGGCTCGCGAAAGAGGCACTGCGTCTCAGCAGTAACTCGGTCTGCTCAGCCAAACCGGCAATGACGCTGCGCAATGCAGGCGAAGCCTGCGGCTCAGCAAGAGCTTCCACGCCGATCCCCGCCGCGTCGAGATTCGCGGTGGGCACATAGACCCGATCTATAGCGCGGTAGTCCTTGCCGCAGTCCTGCAGGTGATTGATCACCTGCAAAGCCGCGCAGAGCGCATCCGACAGCGGCCAGATGCTCCGGTTCTCGCCGTGAACGTCGAGCACGAAGCGACCGACTGGCATTGCTGACATGCGGCAATAGGCAATCAGCGCTTCCCAGTCAGGGCAACGGTTTACGGTGACGTCCTGCACGAATGCACCCAGCAAGTCCTGTGCATGGATCAGATCGAGCCCACGTTCTTTTGCGACCGCAGCCAGCCCCATTGCCTCAGCCGCGCCTTCGCCCGTCAATCCGGCGCGCATTTCGGCCAACCGTGCCAGCTTCTCGTCAACCGATGCGCCGGGATGATCGGCAATATCATCCGCCGCGCGGGCGAAACGATAGAAGGCCATGATGGGCGCGCGGTGCTCACGCTTGAGCAGCCACGAGGCGACAGGAAAGTTCTCACCTTTATGGTCCTTGCCGGACGAAAGCTCAGTCATGGTTGGGTCACCACATGTGCCTGAACCCGGCCCTTCCACATGCCGCCAAGCCCGCGCCAGTGCTGCCAACCTGACCACAGCACGCAGCCTGCGTAAAATCCCCCCACGAGCGGCTGCGCCAGCCCCCACAGCGGCGATAGGCGATAGAAGCGCAGGATCGGTTGATACATTGCGGCCATTAGGCCCAGCGCAGCAATACCGGTCGCACGGGCGGTCCCCTCCCCGGCAATTGCCAGCCATACCGGCGCACCAAACATTAGCCCCAATCCGAGCATCGTAGCGGCCAGCACCAGTGGAGAATAGCGCAGTTGGGCATAGGCTGATCGCGCGATCATCTGGCCGACTTCGCTTATGTTGCGATAGGGCCGAATGCTACGCGAGCGATACGTCAGGCCCAGCCAGATCGGACCCTGACGCTTGAGCAGTGCCCCCAGCGAGCAATCGTCGATCAGTGCACCCCGGATCGCGGCGATCCCCCCTGCCCGCTCCAAAGCCATCCGCTCGACCAGCACACATCCGCCCGCAGCGCCTGCCCGCGGCGTACGGCGATTGATCCAGTTGAACGGGTAAAGCATCATGAAATAATAGACGAAGGCAGGCACCAGCGCGCGCTCTGCCAATGTCTTGCAGTGTAGCTTTGCCATGAACGAGACGAGCTTGCGCTCTTTGCTCTCAGCGATGCTAACCAGACGGACAAGCGTATCAGGCGCGTGCTCTATGTCGGCATCGGTGAGCCAGAGATAACGTGGTGCCCCCGCACTGGCGATGCCCTGCGATAATGCCCACAGTTTTCCGGTCCAGCCGGACGCCAGTGTTCTGCCCGAGATAACTTCAATCCGGCTTGCGCCCATCGCCTTGGCCAGAGTGCCAGTGCCGTCCTCGCTGTTGTCATCGACCAGCACGATGCGGAACTCTCCTGGATATTCCTGTGCCGCCAGACTGCCCAGCGAGCGCGTAATCACATCCGCTTCGTTACGCGCCGGGACCACTGCTACGACATCGGGCCAATGCTGGGGGGCCGCGACAACTTGGCGGTCGTCGCGCTCCAGACACAGCCAGAAACCGCTGACCAGCAGTCCGATCCAGATCAGCAATGACACTATGCCAACCGCGATCATCCGATCATCCCCTGCGTACGGAACCATGCCAGCGCATCTGCAAGTGCATCAGGATACGGGCGCGCCGAATAGCCAAGCTCGCGCTCCGCCTTGGCCGACGAATAATACATATGGTGCCGCGCCATGCGCAGCGAATCGAGGGTCAGGAACGGCTCTCGGCCAGACAGCCTCGCCCACTGCTCCGCCACCCAGGCCAAGGGCATCAGCGGCCCAACCGGTAATTCGATTGTCGGCGGCTTGCGGCCAACGATCCGGGCAATCTCGGCCAGCATCGCAGACAGCGGGACGTCCTGCCCGCCCAGCACATAACGCTCGCCGATCCGGCCCTTCTCCATCGCCAACAAGTGCCCGTGCGCGACATCATCGACATGAACAAGGTTCAGCCCGCTGTCGACATAGGCTGGCATGCCGCCGCGCGCTGCCTCGACGATGATGCGGCCGGTCGGGGTGGGATGGACATCGCGCGGGCCAATAGGGGTCGAAGGATTGACGATCACTGCGGGCAGGCCCTGCTCGGCCACCATGCGTTCGACCAGCCGCTCGGCTATAACCTTGCTGCGCTTGTAGGCCCCGGTCGCCTGTTCAGGCCGCGCCGGGCGGGTTTCGTCCGAAGCGCCTGCGGGATCGGGGAGCAGGGTCGCGACGCTGCTTGTGTAAACAATGCGGGAAACTCCCGCGTGCAAGGCCGCTTGCATCACCACCTCGGTCATCGCGAAATTATTGCGCACGATCTCTTCGGGATCAGGTGCCCAGACGCGGTAATCGGCGGCGACATGGAACAGTTCGGTCGCGCCTGCCATGGCTGCGCGCACCTGCGCGGCATCGCGCAGGTCGGCCTCCACCAGATCACCGGGGAAATTGGCTAAGTTCTCGCGTGGGCTGCTCGCGCGAACGACCCCGCGCACGCGCCGACCACTGGCGGCGAGTTCTCGCACCACCGCAGCGCCGACGAATCCGGCCACGCCGGTTACTACAGTCAGTTCCCCACTCACGTCGCGGTCCCTAGAAGATTTTGCGCGAGCGTGGAAGCGGTGTAGAGGCGCGGGCGATGACGCCGCCCGCCTCGATAGGAATTGCCTTCGCGGCGCTGGCGGTGATCGGAATCGCCTATCAGGTGATCGCGCTGGCGGCACTGTGCCGCTTTTTCAGCCGCCCTGCCCTGCGTGGATCGAGCGATGCGCCGCTAACTATACTCAAGCCACTGCACGGCGCTGAGCCGGAGCTTTCGTCAAATCTCGCGACTTTCTTGAGTCAGGATTACTCTGGAGCAATCCAAATGGTTTGCGGGGTCGGCAATGCAGAGGATTCAGCCATTCCTGCGGTTGCCGAGCTGCGCCGCACGAATCCTGAGGCGACAATTGAACTCGTTACCGGTCTGCGCCCGCCTGGAGCCAATGCCAAAATCGGCAATCTTTGCGCTATGCTGCCCGCTGCCCGGCACGATATTCTGGTAATTTCGGACAGCGATATGGCGGTTCAGCCCAGCTATCTCACGAATTTGATCGCGGAGCTGGACCAGCCCGGCGTTGGCGCGGTTACGTGTCTCTACACTGGGCGGGGCGATACTGGACTGTGGTCACAGGTCAGTGCGGCGGCGATGAGTTATACCGGGATGCCCAACATGGTGATGGCGCTGGCCACCAGTATTGCGCAGCCTTGCCTTGGTTCAACCATCGCCATCCGCCGGACGACCTTAAACGCCCTTGGCGGCTTTGAGCGCTTCGCTGATGAGCTTGCCGACGACTATGCGATTGGCGAAGCGGTTGCTGCGCTGGGCCTCCAAGTAGTTGTCCCGCCAATTCTGCTAACCCATGCCTGCGCTCAGCGGAGCCTGGCCGAGGTCTGGCGTCAGCACTTGCGGTGGTCTGTCACGATTCGCGGGGTTGCCCCCATGCGCCACGCTGGATCGGGGGTGACCCATGCACTGTCTTTCGCATTGATCACAGTGCCGTTCCTGCCAATGGCTGGAGCCGTGCTTGTGGCTGCGGCTTTGCTAGTTCGTTTGTCACTCGCGTTGGTCGTAAACCGGATTTCAGGTGTTCGGCAGCGGTTCATCTGGCTGGTGCCAATCGCCGACTTGCTCGAATTTGCGGTATTTCTTGGCAGTTTTGCGGCAAGGACGATTGATTGGCGCGGCCGGCGGCTTACAATGGCAGACCCTCGCCGCATCGCGCACCCGGTTACTTCGACAACGGAAATTTCATGAAACGCACAGTTTTTCTTCAGGCTCCCTCGTTCGACGGCTATGATGGCGGGGCTGGTGCGCGCTATCAGATGAAGCGTGAGGTCAAGAGCTTCTGGTATCCGACCTGGCTGGCCCAGCCTGCCGCGATGGTCCCCGGATCGAAGCTGATCGATGCCCCTGCACACGATCAAAGCTGGGAAGACATCGCCCACGAATTCGACAGTGCCGAACTGGTGATCCTGCACACCTCGACACCATCCTTCGGGCAGGATACCCGCACTGCGAAGCTCATCAAAGAGCGCAACCCGAACTGTCTGGTCGGGTTTGTCGGCGCGAAAGTGGCGGTCCAGCCGGATGAAAGCCTCAAGGCCTGCGATGCGATCGATTTCGTTTGCCGCGAGGAGTATGACTACACCTGCGTTGAGCTGGCCGAAGGAAGGCCTTTTGCCGAGATCGACGGGATCACTTGGCGCGGACCGGATGGCGGGTTCGTCCGCAACAAGGACCGCGCGCAGATCGAAGACATGGACGCGCTGCCGATGGTCTCGCCAATCTACAAGCGCGATCTTGACACCACCAAATACTACGGCGGCTATCAGCGCCACCCCTATATCAGTTTTTACACCGGTCGCGGCTGCAAGAGCCGCTGCACGTTTTGCCTGTGGCCGCAGACGATCAGCGGCCACAACTTCCGCCACCGCTCGGCCGGGAAAGTGGCTGAGGAGGTCGCCTATATCTTGCGCGAAATGCCGGAAGTGAAAGAAATCTTTTTCGACGACGATACGCTGACCGACGCGCACGATCATGTGAAAGACCTGTCGGTGGAACTGGGCAAGCTGGGTTTCGGCACACCCGGATTTCCCGTCACCTGGGGCTGCAACGCCAAGGCCAACGTGCCGCGCGATGTCCTCAAGGTGATGAAGGAAAACGGCTGCCGCGTTTTGCTGGTGGGCTATGAAAGCGGCAACCAGCAGATCCTGCACAACATCAAGAAGGGCATTCTCGTCAGCAAGGCCCGCGAGTTTACCAAGGACGCGCATGCGCTTGGCCTGCAGATCCACGGTACGTTCATTCTGGGCCTCCCCGGCGAAACGCTGGAGACGATAGAGGAAACCACGCGCTATGCGATGGAGCTTAACCCGCACACAATTCAGGTCAGTCTCGCCGCGCCCTATCCGGGCACTTTCCTCTACAAACAGGCGATGGAAAACGGCTGGTTCTCGGGGACCGACATGTTGCTCGACGATGGCGGCAACCAGATCGCCCAGTTGTCCTATCCGCACCTCTCTTCCGCAGTGATCTTTGACAAGGTGGAGGTGATGTACAAACGCTTCTACTTCCGCCCGAGCAAGATCGGCTCGATTGTCGGTGAAATGCTGCGCGATTGGGATATGATGAAGCGCCGCCTGCGCGAGGGCTTAGAGTTCTTCGAATTCCTGCGCCGCCGCAAGGAAGTTACCTGAGCCGATGCTCGCCGCACCGCTTGCGCTTGCCGCGCTGACTGCGGCTCCTGCTGTTGCAGCCGTCGCACCTGCGGCCGTTGTTGAACAGGTCAGTGCGCTGGCCAGCCTCCCTGCGGCGACAGCCTTGCCAGAGCCCGACTTTGCGGTGCCGGATGTGGCTGAACTATCCACTCCAACCACCGAAGCGGTGATTGCCGCGCCGCCAGTTTCTCAACCCGCAGCTGCTGCCTCGCTCGATGATATTGATCTTGCAAAGCCAAAGGGCTTCTCTGATCCCCTCGAGGGCCTGAACCGCATTTCCTATGCGATCAGCCAGCCAATCGACCGCCTCATTCTGCGCCCGGCAGCGATGGTCTATAAGACGGTCCTACCCAAGCCTGCCCGCGACGGTGCGCGCAATGCCATTCGCAATGCCTCACAACCCATTGTTTTCATAAATGATCTTTTGCAATTTCGGCCACTGCGGGCGCTGCGCACGCTTGCCCGCTTTGTGATTAATACGGCAATCGGCGTGTTCGGCCTGTTTGATATCGCCAAGCGCAAGCCGTTCAACCTCCCGCATCGCAACAACAGCTTCGGCAGCACACTGGGCTATTACGGCATCGGACCTGTCCTCTATCTCTACCTCCCCGTTCTGGGGCCAACCACGCTGCGTGATACCTCAGCGCAATTTGTCGATCCGCTGTTCCGCGACCGTTTGCTCGACAAGGCGCTTTTTCCGAACAGTGGTCGCCGTTTGCTGCGCGACGATGCCCAACTCGGCACAGCGGGAACGGTGATCACAGTGGTCGACGGCCTCGACCAGCGCGCTGAGAACGATCAGGAATTGCAGTCATTTCAGCAGGACTCAGTTGATCCTTATGCAGCATTGCGTGCCAGCTTCCTGCAGGACCGGGCTGGTGAAATTGCGGAATTGAAAGCCAAGGACGGTGCGCCAGTGGCGGTCGAAAGTTTCGAGGATCCCCTGCTTGATCCAGAGGCAGGCGCGCCGCCATCTGCAACAAACCCCGCGCCCTAGGAAAACTGTCGTCTTCGCCATTCAAGCAGCGGCCACAAGACCAAACCGGCAGCGAGGAGTACATCCCGCAGCCGCAGCACCAGGCCGATTGCCAGTGCTTGTTCCGGTGACAAGCCGAACACCAGCCCAGCAGCGACCAGTCCGGCCTCTTGCGTCCCAAGGCCAGCAGGGATGAAAAAGAACACAGCGCGGCCCGCATAGGCGGCGCTTTCGACTGCAATGGCCTCGAACAGCGAGAGTTCAAAACCCAGCGCGCCTGCGACCATCCAGACCTGCACGCCGCCGGTGAGCCAGGCAATTGCGTGGAGGAAAGTTGACGCGGGAAGGCCTGCGCGTTGCCGCCGCGCTTCACTTGCGAATTTGCGCCATTCCGCGACTAGCCGGACGGCAAGGCGTGACCCTGCGCCGAAACGTGACCACACCCATAGCGCCGCCATTGCTGCCGCAGCCAACCCGGTGACAATCAATGGCCAACGCGCTGGCAGCGAAAATGGCACCTGCCATTCGCGCCAAAGCACAACGGCTGCGAGCAGGATAAAGGGTATCTGCCCGGCAATTTCAGCAGTCTTATCGAGCGCACTTGCGCTTATCGCCGCGCGGGTTTCTCCCCCCGCCAGCACCAGCGCTCGCGCTCCGACTGCGGCGCTGAAGCCGGGCAACGAAACGGGCAGGTTTCCGCTGGCATCGCGCAGCACCCGCGACCCCAGGCATCCCCAGAAGCCGACGCCCGGACGCAGAACCAACAGTGCGGCAGCGCAGAGCAGCGTGGCAGCAAGCTGTGCAGGTAAAGTTGCGGTAACGGATAACACGGTGACTTGCGCGGCTGCGGCGATCAGCAATTGGCGCAGGTTTGCCGAAGACAGTACCAGTCCAAGCAGGACTACCACCACCAGCAGGCCAAGCGCCGGACCTCGCCAACGCGATCCCGCCGCTGCTTCGCTCAAGCGAGGTCTGCCCAGCGAATCAGCGCGATGCCACGTCGTTCGATCGCTGCGCGCACGCGCGGACTGGTGAGTGCGGAAAGTTCATCCGCCTGCCGCCAGTGTGCGGGCGGACTATGCGCCCCGCCCCAGGTTTCGGTTGCGGGATGGAGGCCAAGTTCGGTTACGCCAGAGGGCAGGTTCTCGGCGAGACTGACCAGCAGGTCTTCGGTGATGAAACCATCATCGGTCTTGCCGAAAAAACGGTCATTGACTGAAACTCCAGCAGCCAGCGCCTGCAACCGCATGGTCAGCGTCAGCGGCAGGCCGCAGATCGCATGGCTCAGCCGCGCGCCCGCCTTGCCCTTGCCCGCAACCCGGCGCGAGAAGCCGAAGGGTTCATAGGGGATACGCAGTGCCTTCAGACCCAGCGGTACACCGATATCCAGCGCTTGCGCCAAGACGGTGGGATGCTGATGACAATGCCAGTGGCCATCGAGGTGGCCGAGTTCCAATCCGGTGTGGCGATACGCTTCGAACTGCGCGGCAATCTCACGGCGCGCGGCTTTGCGCCCCGACGGTAAAACCATGATCGCCGAACCTGCGCGAACCGGGTTGTATCCGAGGTTCGCTCCATCCGGCGCTACGACCGATTTCCCCTCGGCGCTGGCCCGTGCGCCAAAAATCGCAAGATGTAATCCGACCCCCAGCCCTGGCATGCGTTTTGCGCGGCGCACAGCATCCTCTGCCGCGTCGCCCGCAACCACCAGACTTGCGCAGGTGAGCACGCCGTTGCGGTGCGCCTCCTCAACCGCTTCATTAACTTCCAGTGACATCCCGAAATCGTCCGCCGTGACAATCAGCCGCGCGCTCATGCCTTTTGCTCCGGGTTGGGTGTCAACAGGCCGCCGCGCGTGACCGCCAGCTTTGCTCCGCGCCAATCGACATTGCTTGCGGCGAGACCGTTGAGCCAGACGGCAAAGCAAGCCAGATCGCGCAGCCAGACGCCGATCAAACCGATAGGCAGCAAGCTTTCCGCGCGCCCGAAGCGCCGTTCGACCACCTTCGCCAGAAGCCAGCGTAGCAATACCGGAAGCACTATGCCCATCGCCGCTATCCAGCCGGGATAAAGCAGCAACAGCAGCGGGAGTGGCCCGGGATGGCTAACCACCGTCGCCAGATTGCCCAATGGATGCTCTCCCCGATCCGTCCGCGACCAGCGCAATTCGTGAGCAAACAGGGCGCGCGGACTGGCGTCGTTGACCAGCGTTTCGACGACATACGGTGCGAAGGCCAGCTTCATCCCACTGGCCAAGACCCGTCGCCCAAGCGCCGCATCGTCACACAGATGCGAGGCAAGCGCCTTTAGCCCGCCGCCCTGTTCAAGAACATCACCGCGAATGGCGCTCAGCGGCCCATAGGTGACATCAAGCGCGCCCAGCCGCGCGTGCAATGCCGCCATCGGCAGCGACCAGTAGTCGAGATACCAGGCCCCGAATGAACGGGTGCGGTTATCGGGCAAGCCCGGCCTACCGCGATAGAGCGAGGTCACCCCGCCGATGCCCGGCGTCGACAGCGCATTAATCGCCGCCTGCAGCGCACCGGGCGGGATCACCACATCACTGTCCGAAATCACTACGACATCGCCAAGACCGGACTTGGCCATGTTGATCAGATTGCTGACCTTGGGGTTGGCTCCGTGGACCTCCGCGTCGGCAACAAACACGCTGTCGCAATCAGGAAATCGTTCAGCAACCCGCCGCGCTAGCGCGAGCGCAGGATCACCAGCCTGCGCAACGCCGAAAACGAAACGCACCGACGAAGTGAGGCGCTGCGACAGGAAACTGGCAATCGCCTCCTCAAGACCGTCTTCCATCCCGCACAGGGGTTTGAGCAGGGTAACCCGGGGTTCAGTCTGCCAACGCGATCCTTGCTCAGGCTGCCACAAAGCGACCGCCGCCAAGGCAAGCAGGCGATAGGCAACTGCCGCAAGGCTAAGCGCCAATGCTGCCCACCAGATCGCCGCTCCTATCGTCATGGGACGGCTCCCTACAGCGACATCCGGACAAATGATAGAGTCGGCAAGGCGGCAGCTTCCCCTTTGCCCATTGCCGCCTTATGGCTCCCGGCGATGTTGACCCGGCTCCTCCTCCGTGCGGTTTCCTTGGCTTCGCGCCGCCCTTGGCAGGTCTTGGCTTCCTGCCTTTTGCTGGTTCTTGGCTCAGGACTGTTTGCATCGCGCAATTTCGACATGAGCACGGACACGGTTTCGCTGATCTCTCCCGATACCGAATGGCGTCGCAATGAGGCGGCAGTGAGCAATGCCTTTCCGCGGGTTGATGACAGTGTGGCCATCGTCATCGACGGCAAGACGCCGGAACTGGCCGAAGATGCTTCGATCCGGCTTGCAGCGGCTTTGGCCTCAGACACCGTTAATTTTGTCAGCGCCTCTCGCCCCGATGGCGGCGAGTTCTTTGACCGCAACGGCCTGTTGTTCGGGTCAATCGAGGATGTCCGTCAGACCACCCAGAAGCTGATCGACGCGCAGCCGCTGCTTGGCGGTCTGGCGCTCGACCCGTCGTTGCGCGGTATTGCCAGTTCGCTGGAGACGGCCGCTGGCGGCGCAGCGGATGATCCCGCTGATCCGGCAACCGCACAGCTCGAGGCGCCACTGGGGGGCCTTCACAGGGCAATTTCGGGGCAACTTGGCGGCCAACCGGTATGGTTTTCATGGCAGCAGCTGTTTTCAAGCGGCAGCGGCGACCTTAAGCCACAAACGCGCCGGGTGGTGCTGGCCCGTCCGCACTATGATTTCGCCGATCTCCAGCCTGCTTCACGTGCGGTGGCCGCAGTGAACAAGCACGCTGCAGAGCTAGGTATCGATGCCCAGAATGGTCTGCGCCTAGGCATTACCGGCGACGGACCGCTTAGCGATGAGGAATTCGGTTCGATCGAGGAAAACATCGGCCTCGTCGGCCTGCTGATGGCCGTAGCCATGCTTTTGACCCTGTGGTTCGCTACACGCAGTGCGAAGACCACGGTTGCGATTGCGGTGACGATCATTGCTGGACTGGTTATCACCCTTGCAGCCGGGCTTGTTGCTGCCGGCTCGCTCAACGTCATTTCGATTGCCTTCATTCCGCTGTTCGTCGGGCTTGGCGTTGATTTCGGCATTCAGGTCAGCGTGCGCTTCAACGATGAGCGTTGGCAGGGCGCAGGCATGGCCGATGCGCTCGAACGCGCAGCTGCGGGGGTTGGTGCGCCGATCCTGCTCGCTGCGGGCGCGATCTGCCTTGCGCTCGCGGCGTTCCTGCCGACTGATTATATCGGCCTGGCAGAACTCGGGATCATCTCGGCATTGGGTATGGTCATTGCGCTGGTGCTGAACGTGACGCTTCTGCCTGCCCTGCTGATGTTGCTCAAGCCCGCCGCACCCACCGGGCAGGTCGGCTTTGCCGCGGCGGCCCCGTTCGACCATTGGCTTGAGCGCAATCGCCGCAAGGTGCTGTGGGCCTTTGTTGTCGCAATGTTGCTGAGCATCGCCTCGCTGCCGCTGGTACGCTTTGATTTCAACCCGCTCAACCTGCGCGATCCCGATGCTCCCGCGATGCGCATGCTGCGCGATCTGATTTCTGATCCTGATCGCACCCCCAACACCATCTCGGTCTTGGCGGCCAATCAGGATGCTGCGCGCTCGCTAGCGGAGAAGCTCTCTGGTCTTCCCGAAGTGCGCGATGCGATCACGCTAGACAGTTTCGTGCCTGGCGAGCAGGCGGAAAAGCTGGCGTTGATTGAAGACGCCGCGCTGTTGCTCGATCCGGCGATCAACCCGTTCGAGCTGGCTCCCGAAGTCGATGACGCCTCGACCGTAGCCGCCTTGCAGAAGTCTGCTGCCGAACTGCGCAGACTGGCTGCGGTGAATCCCGGCGCGCTGGGCAAGTCGGCGGCTCTGCTCGCGGGTGATTTTGAACGGCTTGCAGCTGGGCCGCCGGAAGTGCGCCAAAAGATCGAAAGCATGCTGGTTCCGCCGCTTGGCCTGACGCTCGACAAGCTGCGCCTGTCGCTTCAGGCGAGCGCGATCAGCCGCGAAACCCTGCCGCCGCAGATGATCGGCGAATGGATCGCCCGCGATGGCCGCGCGCTGGTCCAGGTGGTGCCCAAGGGTGACAGCGCGGATACACAGGTTCTGGCGCGCTTCACGGATGCTGTGCAAAAGATTGCGCCCGCCGCCACCGGCATGCCGGTTTCGACCCGCGAGGCTGCAGGGACAATCTCGGGTGCATTCATTCAGGCGGGCATTCTCGCGCTGATTCTCGTCAGCCTCCTGCTTTATGCCGTGCTGCGCAGCGTGCGAGAGGTCGCCTTTACCTTGGCGCCGGTGGTTCTCTCTGGCTTTTTAACGCTGGGTAGCTGTGTCGTCATCGGGCAGTCGCTCAACTTCGCCAACATCATCGCGTTTCCACTATTGTTCGGGGTCGGCGTGGCATTTCACATCTATTTCGTCATGGCATGGCGGAGCGGCGCGCGCGATCTCCTCCAGACCAGTCTGGCGCGGGCAGTGCTGTTCAGCGCTTTGGCGACAGGCAGCGCATTTGGCGCGTTGTGGATTTCAAGCCACCCCGGAACCGCCAGCATGGGCCTGATCCTGATGATTTCGCTCGTCTGGACACTGATTTGCGCGCTGATCTTCGAGCCCGCCCTGCTGGGTCCGCCAGAGAATGGAGCAAAAGGCGGGGACGCTTTTGCGCAATGATTCTGTTTACGCGGTTTAATGCTAACTGATTGGCAACCTGTGCAGGATTATGTGTCCCTCAACCAAGGGGGCATCGTGAAGCATCAAACCATTCCACTTCCTGATGCCTGCAGCCGTGAATTCGCCGCACGCGCTGAAGTTACTCTGCTGTGCGAAGTACGGCAGGGGACGCGGCCGTGGCGGGTCGTGCGTCTTGAAGACATCTCGCAGGCTGGATTTCGGATTGCCTGGATGCCCGCAGTAGCGGAAGGCAAACCCCTGCGCATCCGCATACCGGGGCTGCAAGTATTGTCAGCAGACATCCGCTGGCGCAGGGAGAATGCCATTGGCTGCGAATTCACCACGCAGCTGCATATTGCTGTTTTCGAGCATATTGCCCGCCAGGCGCTATCGGCCTGAACTCATCAGATGTGGATTGCCCTTCCATAGGCCGCCAATGTCGCCTCGTGCATCATTTCGCTGAGTGTCGGATGCGGGAATACGGTATGCATCAGTTCAACCTCGGTTGTTTCCAGCGTCTTGCCTACGACATAGCCCTGAATAAGCTCGGTGACTTCGGCACCAATCATATGCGCGCCCAATAGCTCGCCGGTCTTGGCGTCGAACACTGTCTTGATGAAGCCCTCGGCCTCGCCCAGCGCAATTGCCTTGCCGTTGCCGATAAACGGGAAAGTTCCGGCCTTGACCTCAAAGCCCGCTTCTTTCGCCTTGGCTTCGGTCATGCCGACGCTGGCGATCTGCGGGTGGCAATAGGTGCAGCCGGGGATGTTGCCGCGGTCAAGCGGGTGCGGGTGCACTTCGGCATTACCCAGTTCCTGCGCGATAGCCTCGGCTGCGGTAACGCCTTCATGGCTCGCCTTGTGCGCCAGCCACGGCCCGTCCGTGCAGTCGCCGATGGCCCAGACACCGGGAACATTGGTGCGGCCAAAGGGATCGGTCTTGATGTGATAGCGCTTGTCAGGTTCAATCTTGAGGTCTTCCAGCCCAATGTTCTCAAGATTGGGCACGATGCCAACCGCGACGATGACGTGGCTGAAATCATGAGTGGTTTCGGTCCCGTCCTTGGTCTTGATCGCCACCTTGACGCCGCTATCAGAGACTTCGACTGCGCCGACATTTGCGGAGGTGAGGATCGTCATGCCCTGCTTCTTGAGCGCCTTTTCGAGGAAGGCGGAGACATCGGCGTCTTCCACTGGAACCACCCGGTCCATCATTTCGACCACCGTCACTTCGCTGCCCATATCATTATAAAAGCTGGCGAATTCAATCCCGATTGCACCTGTTCCGATGACCAGCAGCTTGCTGGGCAATTCGGCAGGGACCATGGCATGGCGATAGGTCCAAACGCGCTTGCCGTCGCTCTTCGCCTTGGGCAGTTCGCGCGCGCGTGCACCAGTGGCGATAATGATGTGCTTGGCGGTCAGATCGGTTGTCTTGCCGTCAGCCTCGACCGTCAGCTTGCCCGGCGCGGTCAGCTTGCCCTGCCCCGTATGGACGTCGATCTTGTTCTGCTTCATCAGTCCGGTCACACCCTTGTTGAGCTGCGAGGCAACCCCGCGCGAGCGCTTGACCACGGCATCGAGATCGGCCGTCACATTGTCCGCTGACAGACCGTAATCCTTGGCATGCTTCATCTGGTGAAACACTTCAGCCGAACGCAGCAAGGCCTTGGTCGGAATGCAGCCCCAGTTGAGGCAAATCCCGCCCAGATTCTCCCGCTCGACAATCGCGGTTTTCAGCCCAAGCTGCGCCGCGCGGATTGCCGCGACATAGCCGCCGGGGCCGGAACCGAGGACAATGAGGTCGTAAGGGTCTGACACTTGGGAAACTCCTCAGATTTTCAGCGGGCGCGGACGCCCCAGATCGTCAATTGCGAAGAAAGTGAAATTGGCTTCGGTGACTTTCACCGTGTGGTCTTCATCCCGTTCGCGCCGCCAGGCCTCAACAGCGATGGTGATCGAGCTACGGCCAGTTGCGGTAAGCTGGCCATAAACGGAAACCTCATCGCCGACGGCAACCGGCGCATGAAACTGCATCCCGTCCATCGCCGCTGTCACTGCGCGTCCCTTGGCAACGCGCATGGCCACGGTGCCCGCCGCAAGGTCCATCAGGCACATCAGCCAGCTACCGAAGATGTCTCCATTCGGGTTGGTGTCAGCCGGCATTGCGATGATGCGGATTAGGGGTTCGGTGGTGGGAGGCCCAGTGTTCATCTACCCACACTCATTTTCGATGCCCGTTCAAGTTGCGTGGCAGGCAAATCACCAACTTTGTTTTGAACAATGCCAAGACCTGTTGAACAGGCCATCGCAAAAGCTGAAATAGCCGCAAACGTCGCACCGAAACGATTCATCTTTGCAGAGTGCCTAGCGGACACGAGCGCAGGATCTGTTTCGGACGTCACTCCACCCCAACCTGAGGTGGGAGTAGGAGGGTTGGTCCTAGCCGAGCGATACCAAAAATAGGCAGCAACAAGTGCCGTCAAACCTGCGATCACATCAAAGAGCAATTTAGCCACAGCCAAGCTACGCAACCAGACCCAGCGGTTTCTCCACGAGCTCGCGGAATGCCGCCATCAGCCGTGCCCCGTCAGCCCCATCAATCGCGCGGTGATCGAAGCT
>JANPPM010000183.1:0-7788 GCA_031428495.1 Novosphingobium sp. | reverse complement strand
CAACATCCTAGCCGGACCGCTGATCGAATTGGCCCCGGATTTCGGACGAGCACTGGTGCCGGGGGGGAGCTTGCTGCTCGCTGGACTGCTGGAGACGCAGGAGGCTGCGGTGCGCAGCGCCTGCCGGAAGGCCGGGCTGCGGCTGGCACGGCGGTTGGTTAAGGGAGATTGGTCGGTGCTGTGGTTGAGGCGGCGGCTTACATGGGGCAATGGAGAAATCCAATGAACCGCATCGTCAAGTCACCGACTGCTGAGGCTTTGGCTGGCCGCAATTTTTACGCTTCCATGGCACCGGATCTGGATGTCGGCTTCTTTTCATCGCTTTGGCACCTGATCAGCCTTGGCCACCTGGTCTCGGTCGATCTCGACCGGATCGCAAAGGATCACGGGCTATCGATCGCCGATCTGTTGGTCCTTGGAACCTTGCGGATCGCGGCACCGCAACCGCTTCGGCCAACCGACCTTGCATTCAAGCTGCATATTTCCAACGCAGCACTCTCCGCACGCGTGACCCGAATGGTCAAAGCTGGCCTAATCGAACGCAGCCCTGTGAACGATGACCGGCGCTCGTATGTTCTTTCGCTGACGCGAACAGGAAGTGAAAAGGCGGATCTCGCCATCACGCAGATCAGCAGGGAAGGAAAGTTCGCCAATGCTTTTGCCAAGTTAAACGGCGACGACCGCGATTTGATCGAGTGTGCTCTCGGAAATTTACACGACCTGATGAGCCGTGATTTTCTGCCCAGCACCAGATAAAGATACTTAGGCCCTTAAACACTTGCAGATTGGATAGCGGTTTGGGGCTGATAAAGTCTGCCCGTCCGCACTTCATGCCGAAGTGCCATCACGGCCATACACACTGCGTGGTCTATGCATTCTGAGAGCCATCATGTTCAAAACAGCACTTAGTTTCGATATGCGTTCAGCCCCGTTTGGCCGACCACAGCCAGAACTGTACCGGGCTGCACTGGATATGATTGAGTATGCCGATTCAAAAGGTATCGAAAATGTGATCATCTCGGAACATCATTGTTCGGAAGATGGCTATATTCCGGTACCCGCCTTGTTGGCTGCGGCTGCTGGCGCCCGAACCAAACATATCGCAATCACACTCGGGGCCATTGTTCTTCCCCTCCACGACCCAGTCAAAGTTGCCGAACAGATTGCTGTGACTGATCTCATATGCGGCGGCAGGCTTCATCCAGTCTTCGTGGCGGGATACGCACGTCATGAATTCGAAGCGTTTGGCAAATCATTCGCGGCACGTGGCGAACTTCTGGACAATGGTCTGAGCGTTCTGATCAGAGCGATTAATGGAGACCGCTTCACCGATGGCGATCGCGTCGTGTTCGTCCGGCCGCTGTCCGAAGGTCTCGCCTCGCGTTTGTTCATCGGCGGAGGAATACGGACTTCCGCTCTACGCGCGGCCCGTTTCGACACGGGTTTCTGGCCGATGAAGAACGACCTCATCCCAGTTTATCAGGAAGCATGCCAGCAGCTGGGCAGAATGCCCGGCGCAATTATGACGACGGCAGTGGGTGTGCATGTCTCCGAAGATGTCGAGGGCGGCTGGGAGGAGATAGGGCCCTATGCTCTCCATTTGATGCGCGCCTATGCTGCGATTAGTGCGGATGTGTCTTCTTCCAACTCCCCGATGCACGGACTTGATACCCTTGAGGCAGTCAGGGCATCAGGTGTTGTTCAAGTCCTCACTCCGTTACAATGTGTTGAGGTTGCCAAGGATCATGCACTCGCTCTGGTCCCTCTTATAGCGGGGCTTCCTCCAGAGATCGGCTGGAAGTCGCTTGAGCTTTTCGCCGAGCAGGCGCTGCCGCTTATCAATCTACGGAACAGTTGAAGCGACGTATTGCTGGAGAATCCCCAACCTTCAGCTGGCAAATCCAGTTGTGCCTTATTGCAATCAAAAGTCTGAACTAACGGCGGCATTCTTCGCGGCTTCAGCAGAAAATTGCCTCAATGACATGGGCCAGATTCTCGACAATGCGAGCCGTTCTGACATCATGTCTCACCCAATCACCCCAACCCCCAGCACCTCGATCGCATCCTCCACCCCGCCGAATTCCAGCATATCCCCGGCCTCGGCCCCCATCAGCGCGCGGCTGAGCGGGGCGGAGAAGCTAACCAGACCCTTGGCCGGATCGGCCTCGTCATCGCCGACGATGCTGAGGCTGCGGGTCTTGCCGTTCAGACGAAAGCTGACCGTGGTACCAATTTCGACGGTCTTGCCGCTCGGCTCGGGCACCAGTTCGGCGGTGACTTCGCGGGTTTGCCAATAGCGCAGGTCGCGTTTTGCGGACTTGATTTCGGCCTCGTCTGTCAGCGTGGCTAGCCGCGCCGCGATCTCGGCAATGCGCGCGCTGATCTGGGCGAAGCCGCGCGCGGTGACCAGGTTTGGCCCCATCGGAATGGGAATTTCGAACTTGGGTTCGAGATGCTCTTCATCGCCCTCGCGGCGGAATGCGACGCTCATGCTAACCCTCGCGCACGAAAGGATATTTCGCCTGCGCCCAGTATCCCGGTGGCACCACCTCGGGCACGCCGTAATTTTCCGGCCAGCGCTTTTCCGGCAGGTAAAAAGTACCGAACAGCTTGTCGAGCAGCGGCAGGTGGATCGCGAAGTTCACGTCCACCGCTTCCTTCTCCAGCCCATGGTGCCAGTGATGAAAGCGCGGCGTGGCGAGCCAGTGGCCAAGACGGCCGAAATCGCCCGCAAGGTTGGCGTGCAGCAGCGACGAGTAGATATAGACGAAGCCGATATAGGCCTGGAGCACAGACGGCGCGAAGCCCAGCGTGAACAGTGGCAGCGACGTCACCGCGCGCAGCAGCACGATCTCGACGAAATGCATCCGCGCGCCTGCCAGCCAGTCCATAGCCTTGGCCGAATGGTGCACCGCGTGGAAACCCCACAGGAACGGCACCTTATGGAAAAGCCGGTGATACCAATACTGGAACAGGTCCGACAGCATAACCGCCGCCACGAATTGAACGATCCACGGCAGATTGCTCACCCAGGTGCGGAAGCCATCCCAGCCGCCGGTATTCGCGTTGACGATGGCCTGCGGGGCCAGCGCGAGGAAGGCAAAGCCCTGCACCAGCATCGTGCTGACGAGGAAATAGAACAGATCCTCGCGCCATTCGATGCGGAACAGGCGCTGGCCGGGGCGATGCGGCCAGAAGCGCTCGATCGGCGCGAACATGAAACCGGTGGCCAGCAGATTGACGATGAAAAAGTCGAGCCCGAAGAAAATGCCCCAGCTCTGCGTTTCGCTCGGCTGGACATTGCTGCCACCCAGCAGCGTCGCAGTAAGTCCGATCACCAGCGCCGTGAACCCCAGCGCCTTGCGCGGCCGCAGCAGCAGGCTGAGCAGGGCGAGCGCATCGGAGGCCAGCAGGATCAGATGCACCGCGCCGCGAAAGCCGCTCCAGTTCTTGACCACCTGCAATTCAGGCATGGCGAACCATTCAGGATAGCGCAGCGCCATAACCATGCCGAAGCCGGAAATGGCGAACAGCAGCGCGAAAAAGCCGGCGAACCAGCCCGAGCCAAACCCCCGCGTTTCAATCGGCGCGCCAAGATCATGCTCCAACCGGCTGAAAAATTTAGCGATCATGCCAATCCCCTATCCTGCCGCCTTGACCAGTTCTGCCCAGGCCGCCTCGTCAATCACAGCGATGCCCAGTTTTTCCGCCTGCTTTAACTTCGATCCCGCGCCCGGCCCCGCGACCACCAGATCAGTCTTGGCACTGACCGACCCGGCAGTGCGTGCGCCCAGCGCCTCGGCCTGGGCCTTGGCCTCGTCGCGGCTCATGGTCTCTAGCTTGCCGGTGAATACCACAGTCTTGCCGGAAACGGGGCTTTCGCGGGTTTCGACGATATAGGGCGGCGGGGTGACTTCGCTGAGCAGGTCTTCCCAGACGGTTAGGTTGTGGGGTTCGTGGAAGAAGTCGAAGAGCGATTGAAGAACGGCAAAACCGACCCCTTCAATCGACAAAATTTCGAATTCTGCGTCTTTAGCTGGAGTAATTCCGTCTTCCGGCTCAGTAGGAGCACGAGCTTGGCTGACTGTCTCCCTGAGCTGTTCCAACGACACAAACCGCTTCAACAAATCGCGTGCCGTCACCACGCCGACATGGCGAATGCCCAGCCCGAACAGCAGCCGCGCAGCGTCAGGCGCGCGCTTGTTTTCCACCGCTGCCAACAGGTTATCGACAGACTTATCCTTCCAGCCCTCAAGGCCCAGAATCTCGGCGCGACGCTGGCGAAGCCGGAAAATATCGGCCGGGCTTTCCAGCCAGCCCAGCGCGAAAAACTCGTCGATGGTCTTCTCGCCCAGCCCTTCTATGTCGAGCGCTCCCCGGCTGACGAAATGCTTGAGGCGTTCGGTGCGCTGCGCCGGGCAGATCAGCCCGCCGGTGCAGCGCACATCAACCTCGCCCTCCTCGGCGACCGCCTCGCTGCCGCATTCGGGGCAGTGATCGGGGAACGGGAAAGGATCGCGCAGATC
Source organism: Novosphingobium sp. (assembly GCA_031428495.1). Taxonomy (GTDB): domain Bacteria; phylum Pseudomonadota; class Alphaproteobacteria; order Sphingomonadales; family Sphingomonadaceae; genus Novosphingobium. The sequence goes on along the minus strand of JANPPM010000183.1, from coordinate 3,262 downwards.
GCCCCGCGTCAGATTTTCCACCACCTGTGGAATGACGTCGCCCGCCCGCTGGATGACTACGCGGTCCCCCTCGCGCAAACCCAGCCGTCCGATCTCGTCGCGGTTGTGCAGCGTGACATTTGTCACCGTCACCCCGCCGACCAGCACCGGCCGCAGCCGCCCGACCGGGGTCAGCTTGCCGGTGCGGCCCACCTGAACGTCGATTGACTCGATAATCGTCTCGGCCTGCTCGGCCGCAAATTTGTGCGCCAGCGCCCAGCGCGGTGCCTTGGCGACGAAGCCCAGCCGCGCCTGCCAGGCGAGGCTATCGACCTTGTAGACCACGCCGTCGATGTCATAGGGCAGGTCGGCGCGCGCATCGCGGATGCTGCGGTAATGGGCAAGAATGGCCTCGGTCGAAGCGCATCGCACCAGCAGCGGCGAGACCGGTACGCCCCAGCCTGCGATCATCTGCATCATCTCGAGCTGGCTGCTCGCCGGAATCGGGCTCGCCGCGCCCCAGCCATGCGCGAAGAACCGCAAGGGGCGCTGTGCGGTGACGCTGGCATCCTTTTGCCGCAGCGATCCAGCGGCGGCATTGCGCGGATTGGCGAAGAGCTTTTCGTCTTTGGCCGCTTGCGTCGCATTGAGCGCGAGGAAATCCGCCTTGGCCATGTAAACTTCACCGCGAATTTCAAAAACTTCGGGCGCATCGCCGAGCAGAGCCTGCGGAATGTCGGCAATATGCGCGACATTAGCGGTCACATCCTCGCCCACCTGCCCGTCGCCCCGCGTTGCCGCGCGCACCAGCTTGCCGTTCTCATAGCGCAGCGAGCACGACAGGCCGTCGATCTTGTCCTCCGCCGTCAGGGCCACTTCGGCGTCTTCGGCCAGGTTCAGGAACCGCCTCACCTTTGCCACGAACTCCGCCACTTCCTCATCGGAAAAAGCATTGTCGAGGCTCATCATGCGGACTTCATGCGGGACTTTTGACAGCGGCGAGGCCGCGACCTCATGCCCGACATTCCTGCTCGGACTGTCCGCGCGGATCAGATGCGGGAACGCCGCCTCCAGCTCAGCATTGCGCCGAACCAGTGCATCGTATTCGGCATCGGACACTTCGGGCGCGTCCTGCGCATGATAAAGCCGGTCATGCCGCGCGATTGCCTTGGCAAGGCGCATCAGCTCAATGGCAGCGTCGGCTTCAGATCGGTCCTGCACAGTCATCGTCAGCTAAGCGGGATCGTCTCGGTCCGGTGCTCGATCCCGGCCAGCAAGGGCGCGAGCTTGGCGCCCCAGTCGCCTGTCTTTGGCATGGCAAGGCATGCGTCATACGCGGCCTTGGTCTCCCAAATCTCGTTGATCCAGAAGGCGTCAGGATCATCCTGTTCAAGCTGGAAGAGATAAAGCAACTTGCCCGGCACATCGCGCGAGCTTTCCTTGAGCGCGGCGATCAATTCGTCGCGCTTGCCGGGTTTTGCCGTCATCCGCCCGAGAAGCCCCCATTGTCCTGCATCCGTCATGTCACACTCCCTCCAGTAAACGATCCGCCTGCGCCCGCGCCTCGGCGGTTATTTCCGCGCCCGATAGCATCCGCGCAATTTCTTCCTGCCGCCCGCTGCTGTCCAGCAACATGACCGAGGTCCGCGTGACAACTCCTTCGCTCGATTTGGCGATGACATAGTGCCGGTTCCCGCGCGCGGCGACTTGCGGGCTATGCGTCACCGCGAGCAATTGCCCGCCGCTTGCCAGCCGCGCCAGCCGGTCGCCGATTGCCGACGCCACCGCGCCGCCGACGCCGCGGTCGATCTCGTCAAAAATGATCGTCGCTGCACCGCCCTGTTCGGCCAGCGCCACCTTCAACGCGAGGATGAAGCGCGACAGCTCGCCGCCGCTGGCAATCTTGCCCAGCGGGGCAAAATCTGCGCCGGGGTTGGTGGAAATCAAAAACTCAAGCGCGTCGACGCCCTGCGGCCCCCAGCGATCCTCTGGCAGTCGCATGATCGCAGTGCGGAAGCGCGCAGCGTCCAGTTTGAGCGGCGCTAGCTCGCCTGCGACTGCCTTGTCGAGCTTCACCGCCGCCTCGGCGCGCGTCGCCGACAGAGCTTCTGCCCGCGCACGGTAATCGAGCCCGGATGACTGCGCTGCCTGCTCCAGCCCCGCGATCTCCGCTTCGCCGCCCTCGATGGCATCGAGCGCACCGCGCATTGCCAGCATGCGTTCCGGCAATTGATCCACCGTGCACTGATGCTTGCGCGCCGCCGCCCGCAGATCAAACAGCCGGGTCTCGAACCGGTCAAGTGCGGCGGGATCGTGGACCAACGCCTCGGCGGCGCGGGCCAGCTTGTCCTCGGCCTCCCCCGCTTCGATCACTGCACGGTCCAGCGCAGCGAGCGCCTCAGCCAGCAGGGGATGTTCATTGGCGATCCGGTCGAGCCGCCGCGCCGCACTGCGCAATCCGGCCAGCGCCGAATCCGAACCGGCCCACAGGTGCTGCAATTCAGCAAGATCGCCGGAAAGTCGCTCGCCCTTCTGCATGGCCGCACGCGCACCGGCCAGTTCTTCCTCTTCGCCTGCCTCGGGGGCCAGAGCGGTCAATTCTGCAAGGTGGGCAAGCAAAAGGTCACGGTCCGCCGACGCCTGTGCCAATGTTCCACGTGCCGAGGCCAGCGCATCTTCATCGCGCCGCCAGGTCCGCCACGCGGCTTCCACTCCAGCACTGTCAGCCCGCGCAAAGCGGTCCAGCAACTGGCGGTGGCCGCGTGGGTTCACCAGTCCCCGGTCATCATGCTGGCCATGCAGTTCGACCAGATGACCCGCGAGTTCGCGCAGCAGGGCAACCCCCACCGGCTGATCGTTGATAAAGGCCTTGCTGCCGCCATCGGCCTTGACCTGTCGCTTGATGATGATCGGCTCGCCGGGTTCAATTTCGACCTCTGCATCACCGAGCAGTGCCTGCACCGCGTCGTCCCGGACTTGATCCGGGACCGCTGGAGGCCTTGAAGCGATCTCGCTGGAATCAGCCAGGGGTTCCGGATCACGTCCGGGACGACGTTCGAAGACAGCCGTCACACTCGCGCGGTCCTCACCGCCGCGAACAAGCCCGCTGTCAGCCCTGTCGCCCAGCACCAGCCCCAGCGCATCAAGCTGGATCGACTTTCCCGCGCCCGTCTCACCCGTGAGCACGCCCAGACCGCCGGAAAAATCCAGATCCAGCGCTTCGATCAAAACGACATTGCGAATGGAAAGCCGGGTTAGCATATTCGCCCAGTAAACTTGAAAC
>JANPPM010000182.1:0-30461 GCA_031428495.1 Novosphingobium sp. | reverse complement strand
CTGCACCACGCGCAAGCCGCGCTGCCTGCTGTGTCCGCTGTCGGAGAACTGCGCGGCCTACCGTGCAGGCGAAGGCGAAGCCTATCCAGTCAAGCCCGCCAAAGCCGCAAAGCCCGAGCGGCGCGGCACGGCCTTCTGGATCGCGCGCGACGGAGCGGTGTGGCTGGTGAAGCGGGCGGACAAGGGATTGCTGGGCGGCATGCGCGCGCTGCCCGATGACGGCTGGAGCGCGCGCGGCGATGGTTCGGGCGCGCCGCCAGTCGTTGGGGAGTGGCAGGCAGGCGGGGTGGTTCGGCATACATTCACGCATTTTTCGCTCGCGCTTGAGTTGCGGCTTTATTCGGGCGACGATTGGGCTAGTCTCGCCGAACAGGATGGCGAATGGTGGCCGATTGACCGGATAGACGACGCCGGGCTGCCAACATTGTTTGCCAAGGCCGCACGAATGGCCTCCGCGTTAGAGGGAGTGGATCAGGATGCCCGCACAGATGGATAACTATGCAGCGCCCACCCGGCGGGAGCTTTTGCGGCTTGGCGCGCTGGCATCATGCGGAGCGCTGTTAGCACCTTCGCTCGCGCTGGCGCAGGGCGGCGCGGCGAATCTCATGGCGAACCAGGCAGCCTTCCTCGACCGCTGGGTCGCACCGGGCAAGTTTCCCGGCATCGTTACCTCCGTCGGGCTTCCGGGACAGCCAACGCAATTTACCGCACGCGGGGTGGAGGGTTTCACTGACAGCGATCCCGTGACTCCTGACAGCCTGTTCCGGATCTATTCGATGACCAAGCCGGTCACCGGTATGGCGGTGATGCTGCTGATCAGCGAGGGCAAGCTGGGGCTGGATCAGCCGCTCTCTGACATCCTGCCCAAGTTTGCGAAGATGCAGGTGCAAGTTACGCCCGATGGCTCGATCACCGATCTGCGCCCGGCGAAAAATGCGATCACCATTCGCCAGTTACTGACGCATACGGCGGGCATCGGTTACACGATCATCCAGAAGGGGCCGATCAAGAAGGCCTATGAAGATGCGGGTCTGATCGCAGGTCAAATCAGCCGCATACCGGTTCCGGGTCTTGAGCGCGGTGCAGCCGTGCCCAGCCTGACGCTGTTTGCTGACCGGTTGGCCGACATGCCACTGGTTTACGAGCCGGGGACCACATGGTCCTATTCTGTCGGACTCGATCTGCTTGGCCGGGTGATCGAAGTGGTGTCGGGGATGCCGTTCGATGTGTTCCTCAAGCGCCGCATTTTCGATCCCTGCGGCATGGCCTCCACATGGTTTCAGGTGCCCCGCGGCGAGGCCGGACGGCTGACCACCAATTACGGCGCGATGGGCAACAACCTGTTCCCGATCGACAAGGGTGCGGATTCGATCTTCCTCGACAAGCCGGCGTTTCCATTCGGTGGATCGGGACTGGTCAGCAGCCCGCGCGATTACGACCGGTTCCTGACGATGCTGGCCAATTACGGCCGCATCGGGCGCGAGCGGGTGATGGGTGAACTGGCTGTTCGCGTCGGCACAGACGATTTGCTTCCCGAAGGCGTTGCGGGGCCAGCGATGATGGGCCCGGTGAGCCACTTTGGCGCGGGCGGAAGGGTCGGGATCGGCCCTGAACGCGGGATTTTTGGCTGGGCAGGGGCGGCAGGGACTGTCGGCACGGTCGATATGCGGCGTGGCATTCGTTCGTCGATCTTCGTTCAGTTCATGCCGCCTAACGCCAATGCATTGCTCAGCGAATATCAGCGCGCGCTGCAAGCCGATCTGCAGCCCCTGGCGAGGCCGAACTGACCGTGGCGACCGTTGCGTTTGCCGGTTCGAGGATCGACCGGGCTGATCATATCCGGCAAAGTCCCGATGCACTGGCAAGCCTGATGGATCACCGTGCGCGGTTGTTGATGCTAGAAGGGCTGGACCCCGTGATCGCGCCAGACGGCATGTTGCGCTGGGGCAGTCTGGCTGATGCCGATGCTGATGCCGAACTGGTGTTTCTGGGACTGGGCGAAGGGCGCGGTTGCTTCGCCGCAGTGCCCACCGCAGGCAGCACCGCCCCGGCCAATCCGCGTATGTGGCAGGCAATGGCTTCCCTCTCGGGCGAAGACCTCGCCACCTATGGCGGCGCGCGTAGTATAGTTGATTGGCACGCGCGGCACCAGTTTTGCGCGCGCTGCGGCGGGCCAACGCGGATCGCTAAGGGCGGCTGGCAACGCAATTGTGAGGCCTGCAAGGCAGAGCATTTCCCACGCGTCGATCCGGTAACGATCATGCTAGTGCAGCATCAGGACAGTGTGCTGTTGGGCCGCCAGCCGCGCTTTCCCGAGGGTAACTATTCGGCACTGGCGGGCTTCGTCGAGCCGGGCGAGACCATTGAGGAGGCGGTTGCGCGCGAAACTTTCGAGGAGGCAGGCGTGCGGGTGCGCGATGTCTCCTACATCATGAGCCAGCCTTGGCCGTTCCCATCTTCGCTGATGATAGGCTGCCTCGCCCATGCTGACGATGCGGCGATCACGGTCGACAAGACTGAGCTTGACGATGCGCGCTGGTTTACCCGGGCCGAAGTCGAGGACGCCATGCGTGCAGCGCAGTCAGGGGGCAGAGGTGAAGCTTTTGGCGCACCGCCACCGTTTGCGGTGGCGCATCATTTGCTCAATTGGTGGGTGCGGCGGGGTTAGGGTCTTGCCCGATTACCCCGCCCTCCCGTCGTCACATCCCGTCGACACTCTTGCTGACCAGAATATTCACCGAAACGCGGCGGTTCTGGGCCCTTCCTTCGTAGGTGGAATTATCAGCCAAGGGGTCTGACTCGGCCATGCCAGTAGGCGTGAGCATGCGGTATGGTTTCCAGCGGCAGGTCTGCTGGAGGAAATTGATCACGCTGCTGGCGCGCCGTTCGCTGAGCTGCTGGTTGTAATCATCGCTGCCGACTGAATCGGTGTAGCCCACCACCAGCATCAGCGCATTTTCGGTCGCCTCGGCTGTGGTCGCGGCGGTGCAGAGTTCAGCCTTGGCATTGGGCGAAAGTGCCCATTTGCCGGTGTCGAAATACACATTCGTGGTGCCGCGGATATTGTATTTGTCGATATCGCCCATGCGTCCGCGCAGCGCCTCGGTTGCTGCGGTCTGCTCGTCGAAGCGCTGGTTCGTGGCATTGCGGATCATCATTGCTGTCCGCATGTCACTCTTTTTGAAACTTATCTGGCTGGCCAACAGTACCTGGCCCGCCTGCATCGTCTTGACCGTGACAGGCATACCGTTGAGCAGATTGGCAGCAGTAAGGCTACCGCCACCCCCGCCGAACAGGCCGCCGCCCCCACGAATGCGCGTGGTCTCGTTAACAAAGATGAGCGTGTCCCGGCCGTCTGGACTGGTGACTTTCAGCTTGTCTCCGCTACGCGCGGTGATCACCCCCTTGATCTCGGGCCCCGCTGTCATTGCGGTCATATCAGGTACGGGGTCGCCGTTTACGATAATATTGGCCGCAGCCGGGTCTTGCGGCTGCGCCGACAAGCTGGCCGAAGCGGGCAGGGCGAGCGAAGCTAGCAGGAAGATCATTCCCGGCTTGATGGTTCTGGTGTGGGTTGCGACGTTCATATCGGTGCTCCTTCAAACTGCCCTGACGGACGTGCTGGGGCGGCTCTACCTAGCTGGCAGGGTAAGGCTAGCTGGCAGCACTGATTGTCCGGTTAGTTCGGGCGCATCATGCGGTGAACCGAGGCATAGCGTGCCAAGACAGGACTTCGGACAGTCGATTCTGCCCCATTTCGCGCGTCAGACTGGCTGAAAAGTTGCGCCAGTTTGAGGTGGAATGTGATCATGCAGCGCAATTATCTTGCTTTTTGCTGCAACGCACCTTAAACGCCTTTCCAGCAATCGGCGCGCGGGTCTTATCCCGCCGCAGTCCCGGCAGCGTGAGGTCAGCGTTTCAACGCAGGACCTGCCCGGACTTACGGTCGCCGAAATCGCTCCAAGCTTCCTTTTTCACGCAGGGTCGCATTTTACGAACCCTTGCCTCGCGCATGCATGACGCAGCGCGTCCGCAGTCCATACTGAAAGTATAAAATGTCCTATTTTTCCGATCTTGGCCTTGCCGAGCCTCTCATCCGTGCGCTCGAAACCAAGGGCTACTCCGATCCCACGCCGATCCAGAAGCAGGCCATCCCGGCGCTGCTCAAGGGCCGCGACCTGTTGGGTATCGCCCAGACTGGCACTGGCAAGACCGCGGCCTTTTCGCTGCCTTCGCTTCACCGGCTCGCCGCCGATCCCAAGGCTCGCCAGAATGCGTCCTGCCGGATGCTGGTGCTCTCACCGACGCGTGAGCTGGCGGCGCAGATTGCTGAGAACATGCGCGGCTATGCCAAGTACCTCAACCTCAGCGTACAGTGCGTGTTCGGCGGTATCCCTGTCGGCAAGCAATCGCGCGCGCTGGTTGGCGGCTGCGATGTGCTCGTCGCAACCCCGGGCCGCCTGCTCGATCTGATCGATCAGCGCGCGCTGACGCTGCGCAACGTTGAAATCTTTGTGCTCGACGAAGCCGACCAGATGATGGACCTCGGTTTCATCGTGCCTTTGAAGCGCATTGCCAACATGCTGCCCAAGGAACGCCAGAGCTTGTTCTTCTCGGCGACCATGCCCAAGGCTATCGCCGATCTGGGCCGCCAGTTCATCAATGATCCGGTCCGGGTCGAGGTTGCCCCGCAGGCCACCACGGCAGAGCGCGTCGATCAGTTCGTTACCCATATCAACCAGAACGAGAAGCAGGCGCTGCTGACGATCAAGTTGCGCGCTGGTCTGGGTGACCAGTCGATTGAACGCGCGCTGGTGTTTACCCGCACCAAGCATGGCGCAGACCGCGTTGTGCGCCACTTGAACACTGCCGGTGTCAATGCCGCTGCGATCCATGGCAACAAGAGCCAGGCCCAGCGCACCGCCGCACTGCTCGCGTTCCGCAAGGGCACGACCCCGGTGCTGGTGGCGACCGATATCGCTGCGCGCGGTATCGACGTTCAAGGCGTCAGCCACGTGTTCAACTTCGAAATGCCTAACGTGGCTGAGCAATATGTTCACCGCATCGGGCGGACCGCGCGTGCCGGTGCCGATGGCACCTCGATCAGCTTCGTCGCCGCCGATGAAAAACCTTACCTGCGCGACATTGAAAAGCTGACCGGCGTCAAGCTGATGCCGCTGTCGCTGCCCGAAGATTTTGCCAAGGAAGCCTCCAAGCTTCCCGCGCCTTCGCGCAAGCCCGCCGAGCTGGAGCAGGACGCGCGGCGTGACGAGCGTGATCGCAAGGGCCGCTTTGGCGGCGGACGCAATGAAGGCCGCGGTGGCGGGCAGGGACGTCCCAACAACAACCGCAGCAACGGCGGACAGGCCCGTGACGGCCAAAGCCGTGACCAGCACGCCCGCAATGAGCACGTCCGCAAGGAATGGGCACCGCGCACGAGTGGTCCGGTCCATAACCCACTGGCACACGAAGAGCGGATTTCTGTGTCTCGCCCTGAGGGTGATCGCCGCCCGGCTCCGCAGGGTGATCGCCGTCCTTCACCGCAGGGCGATCGCCGTCCCGCGCCGCATGGTGATCGCCGCCCGGCTCCGCACGGTGACCGTCGTCCTGCACCGCAGGGCGAGCGCCGTCCGCACAGCGACAATCGCCCCGCACGCCCTGAGGGGGATCGCCGTCCGGCAGGTGGCCCCAGCGGAGATCGCGGTGCGCCAAAGCCTCAGGGTGGTCGCCGTGAAGGCAATGGCTATGCCGCGCGGACTGGCCGTCCTGCGCGTTAAGCGACACGGTGGTTTTGTATTCTCCTCTCCCTGTGCGGGGAGAGGGGTTTCGGCCTTTCGAGGGCAGAAGCCCCTCTCCAACTGCGGCTAGCAAGCAAGCTTGCAAGCCTTCGTACCCTCTCCCCGTTCGGTGAGAGGGGCAGGTTAAGCAGTCTCTAAACCAGTCCCAATTTCGCCAGCTCGCTCACCAGCGCGGCTGGCAGCAGCTCTCCGTCTGCATCGCCGCCCACAAGGTCGCGCGGTGCGTCGCTGTCTTCGAGATAGCGCCATCCCTGATGCGCGCGGCGCGGCCGGGGGTGGATGGCGATGAGTTGGGTTCCAATGACGATGTTCGTCTTGCCGCCTTCCGCCTCCGCAAACCGCAGGATCGGCGAGCGGGCAACCAGCTGATGCTTGAGGATCCAGAACAGCGAACCTTCGCCTGCAATTTCTGTATGCCGCTTGGGCATATAGCGCGTGGTCAGAAAAGCCTCGTCGCCGCGCGTGATAAACCAGCCCTGCAAATCTTCCAGCGAGGTCGCGCCATAGGCCACTTTGGTCATGTGCAGCGGCATGGGCTCAGCCGGCCAGGCCGCTCAGCACGGCAAGCCCCAGGAAGCTGAAAAAGCCCATGACATCGGTCGCCATGGTGACGAAAACTGCCGAAGATACCGCCGGATCGATGCGCAGCCGGTCGAGCGTCAAGGGCACCAGAATGCCTGCGAGGCCCGCCACCAGATTGTTGATCAGCATGGCCGAGGCAATCACCAGTCCAAGCAATGGATTGGCGAACACCAGTGCAACGCCGCTGCCGATCAGCGCGCCCAAGGCCAGACCATTGGCACTGGCAATGGCAAATTCGCGGCCGATCATTCGCCAAGTGTTGGCATCGGTAATCTGATTGGTCGCCATGGCGCGCACCACCACGGCCAGCGTCTGAGTGCCCGCATTGCCGCCCATGCCCGAGACAATCGGCATCAGCACCGCGAGCAGCGCGAATTTGGCAATGGCGCCCTGAAACATGCCGACGACGCTGGCGGCGATCATCGCCGTGCCCAGATTGACCACCAGCCAGATCAGCCGGGTGCGGATGGTCAGGTGGATCGGCTCATTGATGTCGCCGTCGCCCGCGCCTGACAGCAGCAGCGCATCCTCGCCTGCCTCTTCTTGGATGATGTGGACAATGTCATCGACGGTGATCTGGCCGACCAGCCGCCCGTTGGCATCGATCACAGCGGCGGAAATCAGCGCGTATTTCTGAAACCGCAGCGCGACCTCTTCCTGATCCATCGTCACCGGGATCAGCGTCTGGTCGCGTTTCATCACATCGGTAAGCGTGACATGGCGCGGGCTGCGCAGAATCCAGGACAGCGCGCAGCTGCCCACGGGATGGTGTGAGGTATCAACGACGAAGACTTCCCAGAACTCCGTCGCCAGATTGGGATGGTCGCGCAGATAGTCGATCAGATCGCCAACTGTCTGATGCTCGGGGAAAGCCACGAAGTCGCGGCTCATCAGCCGCCCGGCGGTTTCTTCCGGATAGGCCAGCGCGCTTTCGATGGCCGCGCGGTCTTCAGGCTCCATCTCGGCGAGGACGGCCTGCTGGTCGTCCTCATCGAGATCCTCGATCATCGCGACGGCATCATCGGTGTCGAGCAGTTCGGCGATATCGGCGACGGTTTCTGCGGGCAGATTCTCGACGAACAGCTCACGGACGTGGTCGTTCAGTTCGGCGATGACCTCAACGCCCATCAGATCGCTGATCGCGCGAGCCAACGCGCGGCGGTCGTCACGGTCGATCAGTTCGAACAGATCGGCGATATCGGCAGGATGGAGCGGTTCGACCAGCGCATAGACCGCGTCAGCATCATCGCGGCCCAGCGCGTCGGCGACGCGGCGAACGAATTCGGGCCTCAGCCGGTTGTCCTCGTCGAAGTGCGAGGTGTCGGGCGAAGGTGCCTGCGGCGTGCGCGTTTCATGCTCCGCTGTCGCGGCGCTTTCCAGCAGCGTGTCGTGGCGATCCTCGGGAGTCATTTGCGCCGGTCTAGGGCCACCGATGGCAAAAGCAACCGGGTGCGGTGCCAAGGCAGATGTGGGGCGTGACATTGTCAGCGGGATGCCTATATCGGCGCGCGAAGTTCAGGAGAATCCCATGTCTGATACACTTACACTCACGCTCGCAACCGGTGATGTCGTGATTAAATTGCGCCCCGACCTTGCCCCAGGCCACGTTGCACACATAAGCGCGCTGGTGAACGAGGGCTTTTATGATGGCCTGACCTTTCACCGCGTGATCCCGGGCTTTATGGCGCAGGGCGGCTGCCCCAATGGCACCGGAATGGGCGGCTCGACCAAGCCGGACATCAAGGCCGAATTCAACGCCGAACCCCACGTTCGCGGTGTCTGCTCGATGGCGCGCTCGTCAAACCCCGATTCGGCGAACAGCCAGTTCTTCATCTGCTTTGACGATGCCCGGTTCCTTGACCGGCAGTACACCGCCTGGGGCGTGGTCGAGAGCGGCATGGATCATGTCGATGCCCTGCCCAAGGGCGAGCCGCCGCGCGAGCCGGGCAAGATCATCAAAGCGACAGTGAGCTAAGGCCGGATTGTAGTCGAGACATCAAGAGGGGCGGGGAATTCCCGTCCCTCGACTTTTAGAACAGTGGTTTAACCGGTTCTGGCTCGTACTTCGGGACCAGCCGATGGCTGAGTATAGACGCGATTGGGCTTAAATCATTGGTCCACCGTATGGACCATAATATTCGGGGATTTGCCGCCAATAGTCGTCGTAGCTTGGACCTCCCAATTCCCTCAGCTCTGCCTTCTCATAATACGGAGCGTCTTCAAGCACTGCCTTGTCGAAAGGAATGACATAGCCACCACGGTCGGGATCGAAATGAAGGGCTGACCAAGGCAGGGGGTGGAACTTCTTGCCGATGCCCAGGAATCCTCCGAACGACATGATCGCGTAGACGACTTGACCCGCCCGACGGTCAATCGACAGGTCTTCGATGTGGCCAATCCGCTCACCTGCCAGGTTGAAAACCGGCGTGTGTTCGACCCGGCTGGCCAAGATCGCTCTATGATCATTTGGGGTTTTCGCCTCGGCGGTGGCAAAAAACACAAGCATGCCATTATCGCCAAGCGGCTCGCCGGTTAGCTTGCTGGTGCCGATGCGCTCGCGAACACTTGCCGATTCCAGAGGTGTGGCTTCGCGAATCTGCAATTCTGCTTCGCCATTCCAAATTGGCTGACCGTCATGTTGGAGACCGAGAAGCCCATCGCGGAACCAGGGATCGTCAATAGTTTCCTGTGCGCTAGCGCGAGTATCGGCACAAATGCACGCGAGTGCCCGGCCAGCGACTTCCAACGTGAAAACGTTCATTGGAAATCTCCTTGATGCTATTCAGATATTCTACTCCTCAATCCGCAGCTTTCCAACACAAACTTCTGCTGGCGGCGATGCCGACACCGCTTCCGGCCGGGATCTGCCAAAGTTTTTCTCCGGCTTTAACAGGGGCCTCGCTACAACCCCGCCTTCAGCACCCAGTCGTGAAAAATCCTAACAGGTCGGCTTTCAAGATCGCGCGGGCGGCAGATGAACCAGTAGCTGTAGGGGCTTTCGACGTCGATATCGAATAGCCGCGCCAGCCGCTTGTCCTGCGCGCGGGTGAAGTGATCGTCGTGCATGATCGCAATGCCCAGGCCCTGCGCTGCTGCCTCAAGGATCAACTGGCCTGAATCGAAATGATCGATCGCGGCAGGTTGCAGCTCGGACAGCCCCATAGCGGATTTCCACGCATCGAAGCTGTCAGGCAGGTTGTCGTGAATCAGGAATGTCTGCTTCCCCAGAACTTTCGCATCGGGGCTGCTGCCGATTTCTGCCGCTAGCTGCTTCGAGGTGAAGGCAAAAACGCGGTTACGGTCAAGCCGTACTGAGTGCAACGAAGGCTCGGGATCGCGTGACAGGATGATCGCGGCGTCCAGCGTATCACCGACGCGTTCGCTCAAATTGCGTCCGGTATCGATGTCGATATGCAGCCGCGGATGCAACTGGCGCAATTCTAGCAGTCGCGGGAACAGCCGTTGCTCGCCGAACAACGATGGCACGCCGAGGTGCAGCCGCAGCACCGCGTCGCTCTCCACCTGCGATTCGACTGCGAGCGCCAACTCGTCGAGCCGGGGCGAAACTGCGTCGTAGAACGATTGCCCCTCATCGGTCAGCCGCATGGCCTGATGTTGGCGGGTGAACAAGCGTTTGCCAGTGAAATCCTCGAGCGTGCCGATCCGGCGGGACAGGGCTGATGGACTGAGGCCCAGCTCATTGGCGGCAGCCTTGGCCGATCCCAGCCGGACTATCCGGACGAAAGCTTCCAGTGCGCGCAAGGGGGGAAGGCGGCGAGTGGACATCGGCTCTATTCCTCCCCGTCCGGCGCGGCAGGTGGATGCAGCCGCAGACGGGTTACCCGGCGCTCGTTGCCTTGGGTTATTTCAATTTGCCACCCACTACCATGAGTCAGGATAGTGCCGGGAGCGGGCACCTGACCAGCCAGCACGAATGCCAGGCCGCCAAGCGTATCGACCGCCTCTTCTACCTCCGCGAGCCGGGGATCGATCATTTCGGCGACGTCGTCCAGCTCGGCTCGGGCATCGGCGTCCCACATGCCGCTTTCCAGTCGGACAAACATCGCCTCGGGCGCATCGTCATGCTCATCTTCGACATCGCCGACGATTTCTTCGACCAGATCTTCAAAGGTAATGATTCCATCGGTGCCCGAGTATTCATCGACCACGACGGCCAGATGGACGCGGCTGGCGCGCATGTCGGCCAGCACATCGAGTGCCCCGCGCGCCTGCGGCACGAACAGCGGCTGACGCATCAGCACTTTCCAGTCCTTTGGTGGCGGCTTGCCAGTTGCGAGAAATGGAAAGACGTCCTTGATCAGCATCATGCCGATGACATCATCGAGCGTGTCGGCATAGATCGGCAGGCGGCTGTGGCCGTGTTCGGCAAAGGCGGCGACCACGGCTTCCCACGTCGCGCTGGCGGGCAGGGCGATAATCTCGCCGCGCGGTATCGCGACATCGTCGGCGTCATGTTCGCTGAAATGCAGCAGATTGCGCAGCATCTGGCGCTCCAGCGGCGAGAGGTCGCCACTGATCCCGGCGGTATCACCGGCATCGTCTTCGTGTTCGTCAATAGCTTCTTCAAGCTGCGCCCGCAGCGATTGCTCGCCTTCAGTGCGCAAGAATAGTCTGCGAAAGACCCGCCACAGCGAGCCGTTACTGTCCGCCTCTCCCGAAACGGGGCCATGTTCGGCCATTGGTTCTTTTGTACCCCCTCACGATGTTTGTGCAGTGCAATATGGATCGGCGATGCCCATGCACGCAAGGGCCTTTATCTCGAGCGCCTCCATAGCTTCAGCATCGAGCGGAGACAATTCGTGATCGTGGCCTGCCAGATGGAGTAATCCGTGGATAATCAAATGCGCTGCGTGGTGTTCAGTTGGAATGCCTTTTTCGGCAGCTTCGCGGGCGCAGGTTTCAAAGGCGAGGGCGATGTCGCCGAGCAGAACTGGTGGGCCTTCCAGCGCGAGTCTGGAGATTTCATGCGATTCAAGCATCGGAAAGGAGAGTACATTGGTCGGCTTGTCTTTTTCGCGCCATTCGCGGTTAAGCGTGTGGATCTCTGCATCGCTGGTGAACAGCAGGCTGGCGGAGAGTCGCGGGTTGGCCAGTTCCGTAGTGACGCTGTTGAAGGCGGCTGCTGCTTGCGAGGCAAGTGCGGGCCAGTCGAAAGTGTCCGGCCACGGGGCATCAATATCCAGATCAAGTTCCATGAAGCGTGGCTAAGCCGACGCGGGGGCTTCGACAACCCCGGATCAAGTCCGGGGCTGAGCGTGGTTTGGGTGAGTCCCCGCTAGTCCGATCATCCTGACTTCAGCTGCCGGGGCCTTCATAAGCTTCGACAATCCGCCCAACGATTGGATGGCGAACCACGTCGGCCACAGTAAAGCGTGTCACCGCGATGCCATCGACACCGTCCAGCCGCTCAACCGCGTCTTTCAATCCGCTCATCGCGTCGCCGCCGGGGATATCGACCTGCCGGGGATCGCCGCAGACCACCATCCGGCTGTTCTGGCCAAATCGGGTGAGGAACATCTTCATCTGCGCGGGTGTGGTGTTCTGCGCCTCGTCAAGAATGATAAAGCTGTCGGCGAGCGTCCGTCCGCGCATGAAGGCAATCGGCGCGATCTCGATCTCGCCGCTGGCAATGCGGCGTTCGACCTGTTCCGGCGGCATGCAATCATACAGCGCATCATAAAGCGGGCGCAGGTAGGGATCGACCTTTTCCTTCATGTCGCCGGGTAGGAAGCCCAGACGCTCGCCCGCTTCGACTGCCGGGCGTGAGAGGATCAGCCGTTGGACGGAGCCTGCTATCAGCTGACTGACCGCTTGCGCCACCGCCACATAGGTCTTGCCGGTGCCTGCCGGGCCGAGCGCGAAGATGATATCGTCCTTCGCCAGCGCGCGCATATATTCGATCTGCATCGCCGAACGCGGAACGATGGTTTTCTTGCGCGTGCGGATCATGATCGGCGGCGCGTCGTGGCTGCCGGTGATGATGCCTTCCAGTGTCGGCTCATTCGACATGGCAATCAGCGAATCGACTGCGCCGGTATCAAGGTCGAGGCCTTGCAGCAGCCTTTGGTGCATGCCCTTCAGCACTTCGCGGGCGCGGGCCACGGCGTCTTCAGCGCCTTCGATCTGGATGCGATTGCCGCGTGCGGAGATATAAACCCCCAACCGGTTCTCGATCAGCACAAGATTGGCGTCGAATTGTCCGAACAAGGCACCGAGCACGGCAGGCTCATCGAACTCCAGTTCAGCACGGGAACGACCCCCGCTGGCCTGCTGGCGAACCTCGGTGCGAAACTGCGCCACATTCTGGGCGCGGGCTGGCTTGCGGGACATGCGCTCCTTTCGATGGAGTCGGGGAGGGGTGACTCGCCCTCAAGATATGCTGACCATTGTGACAAACAAGCGGCAGATCGATCAGGTCTGTGGAATTCCCCAATTGCGTGCGGCGAATGCAACAACGGAATGAACAAAATCGCGCGTCATGCGTTTGTGCGCTGCCGGATGAAAAATCCGCCTACCGGGCTGCGGCGTGCCGCGGCTCTATTCAGGAGTTGGAAATGCGTAAAATAATGATAGCGGCACTCGCCGCCTCAACAATGATCTCAGGTGTCGCCAGTGCTCAGAGCATGGGTGAAGTTCGGCGCGGTCAGGAAGAAATCCGCCGCGGTGAACGTGAAGTCCGTGATGACATGCGCCGTGGCGACTATCAGGAAGCCCGTGAAGATCGTCGGGAACTGCGCGAAGATCGCCGCGAGAATCGCGAAGATTGGCAGAACTACCGTGACCGCAACCGCCAGGTATTCCGCGGCGGACGCTACAATGGCCCGCGCGGCTATACCTACCGGCAGGTGAGCATTGGATATCAGTTCCAGCCGACTTACTATTCCAGCCGTTACTGGGTGAGCAATCCTTCGCGCTATCGCCTTGCAGCGCCGGGGCGTTTCCAGCGCTGGATTCGTTATGGCAACGACGTTATCCTGGTGAACACACGTAACGGTCGGGTTATCAGAGTTTACCGCAATTTTTACTGGTAAATTGTTAGACCCGATAGCTAATATTTTACGGCATCGACCTGAAAAGGTCGGTGCCGTCTTGCATTGTTCACCTAAATTAGCTGCCCGGTCAGCGAATTCGGTCCTGCGTCAGTCAGCGCAACATTGACGATCTGCCCGATTGCTGCCTCGCCCATAAAATGCACCGACTGGAGCCATGGCGATTTGCCGAGCCATTGGCCGGGGCGCCGTCCCAAACGATCAACCATCACCGCGCAGGTTTTCCCCACACTGGCCTGATTGAACGCCAGGCTGCTGCGCTGGAGCGCGGTTTGGAGGCGTTGCAGGCGCTCGTCCATCACTTCGGCGGCAATCTGGCCATCCAATGTGGCGGCAGGCGTGCCGGGGCGCGGGCTGTATTTGAAGCTGAACGCCTGCGCATAGCCAGCAGCCTCGACCAGGCTCAGCGTCTCGGCAAATTCCGCTGCGGTCTCGCCGGGAAAGCCGACGATGAAATCACCCGACAGCGCGATGTCTGGGCGCGCCGCGCGGACCTTTTCCAGAATGCGCAAATAGCTCTCAGCGCTATGACTGCGGTTCATCGCGGTGAGCACGCGGTCGCTGCCCGATTGCACCGGCAGATGCAGAAACGGCATCAGCTTGGCCACTTCGCCGTGCGCGGCGATCAGGCCGGGAGTCATATCAGCCGGGTGGCTGGTCATGTAGCGGATGCGCAGCAGATCCGGCAGATCGGCAAGCGCGCGGATCAGGCCGTCCAGACCAATAGAGCGGCCCTTGGCATCTTCACCGGTCCACGCATTGACGTTCTGCCCAAGCAGGGTGATTTCTTTGGCACCAGCTTCGAGCAAATTTATCGCTTCGTCTATCAGTCCATTGAATGGACGTGATATTTCTGAGCCGCGTGTGTAAGGCACTACGCAGTACGTGCAGAACTTGTCGCAGCCTTCCTGGATCGTGAGGAACGCCGAAGCGCCGGTCTTGCGGCGGCGCGGCAGTGCATCGAACTTGGTCTCGGCGGGCATATCGGTGTCGGTGACACGGTTGCCTTTGGCCGCTTCGGCCAGCATCGCGGGCAGGCGGTGATAGGCCTGCGGGCCGACAACCATGCGCACGGACGGGGCACGCGCCATGATTTCATCGCCCTCGGCCTGCGCCACGCAGCCTGCAACCGCGATCAGCGGGGCGGAGCCATCATCGCGGTCCCATTCCTTCACGATCCGGCCAATATCCGAATAGACCTTTTCCGACGCTTTTTCGCGGATGTGGCAGGTGTTGAGAATGACGAGGTCAGCGCTGTCGCCTTCGCTTGCGGCGCTCATGCCCTGCTCGGTCAGCAGTTCAGCCATCCGCTCGCCATCATAGACGTTCATCTGGCAGCCGGAGCTCTTGACCCGGTAAGTCTTGGGGGGAGTGGTGAGGGGCATTGCCGGGCACTTAGGGGAGTTTGGCGGGGTTTTGAAGAAAAGTTTGTTTCGCGCAGAGGCGCAGAGGGAGTAGAGGCCGCAAAGAGCCTGGCCTGCGCCGCAGGCCACAAATGCTTCGTCATGATTCAATCTGCTCACCAGGGTATTTAGTGGCTTCGCCGCAGCTGCAAGGCCTCCGCGCCTTGTTCTTTCTCTGCGCCTCGGCGCGAAACCAACCTGTTCCCTTGCCGCATCAAAGAGGCTAACCGCGCGCCCATGTCCCAGACCCAAACACTTTACGCCGCCTTTGCTGGCCACCTGAACGCCGCACTCGATGCGCTGGAAGAGGCAGGGACACTCCCTGCGGGCCTGAACCGCGCTGCCGTCACCGTCGAGCCGCCGCGAGATGCGTCGCATGGCGATCTGGCGACCAATGCGGCGATGGTGCTTGCGAAGCCCGCTGGCACCAATCCGCGCGCGCTGGCCGAGGCGTTGGTGGCGGAGCTGACAAAGTTGCCGCAAGTGACGGGAGCAGAGGTCGCAGGGCCCGGTTTCATAAACTTGCGTATCGCCGATGCGGTCTGGCTGGATGAGCTGCGCGCGCTGGCAGAACTGGGCGCGAATTACGGGCGCTCCACGATGGGCGGCGGCAGCACGGTCAATATCGAATATGTCTCCGCCAACCCCACCGGGCCAATGCACATGGGCCATTGCCGGGGCGCGGTGGTTGGCGACGCACTGGCCAGCCTGCTGGAATTTGCCGGGCACAAGGTGATCCGCGAGTACTACGTCAACGACGCGGGCGGTCAGGTCGATGTTCTCGCCCGCTCAGTGCATTTGCGGTATCGCGAGGCACTTGGCGAAACTATCGGCGAGATTCCTGAGGGATTGTATCCCGGCGATTATCTGGTCCCGGTCGGTCAGGCGCTGGTAAAGGAATTCGGCGACAGCTTCGCGGCTGCTCCCGAATCCGAATGGCTACCAGCGTTCCGCACGCGCGCCGTGGCCGCGATGCTGGTGATGATCCGCGCAGACCTCGCACTGCTCGGTATCCGCCATGATGTGTTTTCCTCCGAGGCCGAATTGCAGGCCGCCAGAAAGCCCGCCGAGGCCGAAGTGTGGCTGCGCGCGCGCGACCTTGTCTATGACGGCGAGCTTGAAGCGCCCAAAGGCAAGGTGCTCGATGACTGGGAGCCGGTCGCCCTGCCGCTGTTCCGCTCGACCAAATTTGGTGACGATCAGGATCGCTCGATCAAGAAAAGCGACGGCAGCTGGACCTATTTCGGCGCCGATCTCGCCTATCACTTCCAGAAAGCCCAAAGCGCCGATGCCTTGGTCGATATCTGGGGCGCGGATCATGCGGGGACGGTGAAGCGGATCAAGGCGGCAGTATCCGCAATGACCGGCGCAGATGGCACCCCAACACCGTTCGAAGTCAAGCTGGTGCAGATGGTTCAGCTGCTCCGCAATGGCGAACCAGTCAAAATGTCGAAACGTTCTGGTAATTTCGTCACGCTAGCTGATGTCGTCAGCGAAGTTGGCAAAGATGTCGTGCGTTTCACCATGCTGACCCGTAAGCCCGAAGCGCAGATGGATTTCGACTTCGCCAAGGTGGTCGAGGCATCGAAAGACAATCCGGTGTTCTATGTGCAATATGCCCACGCGCGGATCCGTTCGACGCTGCGCAAGGGCGCGGCTGAAGGCCTTGCTCCATCTGCCGCCCATATCGACCGGCTTGGCAAAGAGGAGCTTGAGCTGATCAAATTTGCGGCGCAGTTTCCCCGGCAGGTTGAAGCGGCTGCAGCGGCACGCGAACCGCACCGCATCGCCTTCTTCCTGGGCGACCTTGCCGCCGCATTCCACGCCTATTGGAATGTCGGTAATGATCGCCCGGAAAAGCGGTTCATCCTGGCACAGGATGCTGAACTCTCTGGCGCGCGGCTGTTTCTTGGCGCACAAATCGGGCAACTGTTGCAGAGTGGCCTCGCGCTGCTGGGTGTCGAGGCAGTAGAGGAAATGTGATCATGGCGGCGTCTGACAAGAATTCTGACGAGAGCGGACCTTTCGCGGGTTCGGCGGACAATGACCGTGAGGCAGTCGTGGGCGGCACTGAGGCTGGCGCGGATGATATCTATGAAGCTGAGGAATTGGCGCTGGACGACGATTCGGAACGGCTGCCTTGGCTTGATGCCGACGACGATGACGTTGAAGAACCCGACAATGGTCGGATCCTCGGGCTGGTACTCCTCGGGCTGATTGCACTGGCGACGATTGTTGGCGGCATCTGGTGGTCGACCAACCGTACGCCCGACGCAACTCTGGTTGCCGACGGTAGTACGATCCAGGCGCCCCCCGGCGATTACAAGGAAGCACCCAAGGATCCCGGCGGGAAGACGTTCGACGGGACTGGCAATACGGCATTTGCCGTCTCGGAAGGTCAAAGCCGTCCAGCCAAACTCGGTGAAACTACTACGCCCGCAGCTGGACCCGCACCCAAGCCGACCATAGATCTGGCTAAGGTGCCCGCGAATAACGTGGCTTCCGCTCCGGCCGGCACTGCAACCGCTGCGCCCACCGCGACCCCCGTCAGCGGCCCTGCGGTGCAAGTGGGTGCCTATTCGACCCGTGCTTCGGCGGAAGCTGCCTGGGGCCGTCTGTCACAGCAATATTCAGCGCTTTCGGGAACCCGGCATCAGGTCGTTGAAGGCAAGGCCGACATCGGCACAGTATTCCGCTTGCAGGCGCTCCCTGGCGATGCGTCTGCTGCGCAGGGACTGTGCAGCAGGCTCAAATCAGCGGGTCTCGCCTGTCAGGTAAAGTAGGGTTTTTGCACATTCGCGGTTGAACGCGCGCTTGCACAAGGCACGCGTTCCTGCGATTTTACTGCCATGGTACCCGCAATCTTCGGCCTTTCCGCAACCGAACTGACGGCCGACGAGCGCGCCTTTTTCCGCGACGCCGATCCGGCAGGCTACATCCTGTTTGGCCGCAATATCGAGAGCCGCGAACAACTGCGTGCCCTGACCGACAGTCTTCGCGCCATTCATGGCCGCGATCGCCTGTTCATCAGCATCGATCAGGAAGGCGGGCGGGTGGCGCGGATGCGGCCGCCGCACTGGACCGCCTTTCCCACCGGCGAAGCGTTTGACCGGCTATACGATCTGGCCCCGGCAAGCGCGATCGAGGCAGCGCGCGCCAATGCCGAGGCTTTGGGCCATGATCTTGCCGAAGTCGGCATCTCGGTCGATCACGCTCCCTTGCTCGATGTGCGCCGGGCCGATGCCAACAATGTCATAGGTGACCGGGCGCTGGGCAGTGAGCCGCTGCGGGTCGCGGCGCTGGGACGCGCGGTGCTCGACGGTTTTGCCCGCGCCGGAATCGCCGGGACAATCAAGCACCTGCCGGGCCACGGACGCACTACGACTGACACCCACAAGGCGCTACCGACCGTTACTGCCAGCGATGAAGAACTGGAGATCGATCTCGCCCCGTTCCGCGCGCTCAAAACTGCGCCAATCGGCATGACGGGGCATTTGCTGTTCACCGCCTGGGACGCTGAAAACCCGTCGACGCAATCACCCTTCGTGATTGGTGAGGTGATCCGCAAGCGTATCGGTTTTGACGGCTTGCTGCTCACCGATGATCTCGATATGGAGGCGCTAAGCGGCAGTGTGCCTGACCGCGCCGAACGCGCGCTTGCCGCAGGCTGCGATATTGCGCTGAATTGCTGGGCGAAAATGGACGACATGACCGGCATCGCAAAGCGGTTGCCAGTGATGCGCGCCGATACTGCGGTGAGGCTGGAACGCGCGCTTGCCGAGACGTGGCTCGATGGGGGGAGCGGCATCCAATCCGAACTGTTCGCACGCCGTGATGCGCTGCTCGGGCTGGCGGAGGCTCCGGCTTGAGCGAGGAACTGGCTCTCTCATTGCCCGGCGCACTGGCCGATGCCGATGACTGGCAAGGCATTGGTGCATCGGCGAGCGAGGACAGCGCGCTCTATCTCGAACTTGATGGCTGGGAAGGCCCGCTCGATCTGCTGCTCGATCTGGCGCGGCGACAAAAGGTCGATCTGCGGCGGATTTCGATCCTTGAACTGGTCGATCAATATATCGGCTATATCGAACGCGCCGAGGCGATGCGGCTGGAATTGGCGGCTGATTACCTCGTGATGGCGGCCTGGCTGGCCTATCTCAAATCGGCGCTGTTGCTGCCGCGTGAGGAGCAGGAAGATCCCAGCCCTGAAGAACTGGCGCTGCGGCTGCAACTGCGATTGCAGCGCCTTGGCGCGATGCGTGAGGCGGCAGCGCGGTTAATGGCGCGCGACCGGCTGGGCCGCGATGTATTTGCGCGCGGTGCGCCCGAGGGCCTGCGCATTGACCGCAAGAATCGCTGGCAGTGCGACTGGTTTGCGCTGATTCAGGCATACGGACAGGTCAAGGCGCGTACCGGGCCTGTGGTCCACATGGTCCGTGACCGCATGGTGATGACGCTCGATTCCGCGCTGGCGCGAGTCTCGGCGATGCTGGGGGTGACACTGGACTGGATCGAGCTTCAGGATTTCCTTCCGCCGCGTCAGGGCGATGAATGGGCCGATGTTCGGTTGCGGCGCTCCGCCTTGGCGTCGAGTTTCGTCGCAGCGCTCGAACTGGCGCGGACCGGCAAGGCGGAACTGGCACAGGACACGGCGTTCGGGCCGCTCATGCTGCGGCAGGTCAGGGCGTGACGCCGCTCGATGACCTGACCCGCGCGGTCGAAGCGACGCTGTTCGCTGCCGATGCGCCGATGACGGCAGAGGCAATTTCGGCCCACCTTGGCGGTGCGGATGTGCGCCCGGTGCTCGCTGATCTGGCGGCCCACTATGTGCAACGCGGTGTGCATCTGGTTGAGCGCGGCAAGCGCTGGCATTTCGAGACCGCGCCCGATCTTGCGCATCTGCTGCGCCGCGAACGCGAGGATCTGCGCCGCCTGTCGCGCGCAGCCACTGAAGTTCTGGCGATTGTCGGCTATCACGAGCCGGTAAGCCGCGCAGAGATCGAAGCCATTCGCGGGGTGCAGACCGCCAAAGGGACGCTCGACGTGTTGCTGGAGGCTGGCTGGGTGCGCGTGGCGGGCCGCCGTGAAGTGCCCGGACGGCCGGTGATTTATGCCACAACGCCTGAATTTCTCGCGCATTTCGGTTTGCAGTCGCGCAAGGATTTGCCGGGCATCGACGAACTGCGCGCGGCTGGTTTGCTCGATCCGGTGGATGATGCGCTGGAAGCGGCGATGAGTGAACTGGTCCACGAAGAGCCCATCAATTCTTCGTCACCCTGAACTTGTTTCAGGGCCCATCAGGCCGCATATTCGAAAGCATAGTTCCGGGCTACTTTTCCGCCGCAACCATGAAGCTTGGGTGCGGTTATCAGCTGAACCAACTGTGGAAACGGCGCAATGGGCCCTGAAACAAGTTCAGGGTGACGAGTTTGGATAGGTTTTCATGAAACCCCACACTGGCAAGCAGCGATGAAAGCGCCTAGATAGGGCGCAATGCGGAGCGCGATGCTCCGTCAATTTCGGAGTTTCAGACCATGGGTGGTTTCTCACTGTGGCATTGGTTGATCGTGCTGCTGGTCGTCCTGATCCTGTTCGGACGCGGACGGATTTCGGAAATCATGGGTGATTTCGGCAAGGGAATCAAAAGCTTCAAGACCGGACTTAATGAGGACGACAAGCCCGCTGCGCCGGTGCCGCCTGCGCAGATTTCGGCTGGAGATCCTAGCCCCACACCTGCCGCGACAGACTCGGTGAAGACCGGCTCGTAATTGGCCCGTTGAGCCATGTTTGACATCGGCGC
Source organism: Novosphingobium sp. (assembly GCA_031428495.1). GTDB lineage: Bacteria > Pseudomonadota > Alphaproteobacteria > Sphingomonadales > Sphingomonadaceae > Novosphingobium. The sequence continues at coordinate 9,811 of JANPPM010000182.1, read as the reverse complement.
GTCCGAATTCCTGCTGGTCGTTGTCGTTGCGATTGTCGTCATCGGCCCCAAGGACTTGCCGCTAGCGCTGCGTGCGGCGGGGCGCTGGATTGCCAAGATCCGCAAGGTCTCGGGCCATTTCCGCTCAGGCATCGACACCATGATCCGCGAGGCGGAGCTGGAAGAAATGGAAAAGACCTGGGCAGCGCAGAACGAGGCTATCATGAAGGCGCATCCGCATCCTTCCTATGAAGCAGCATCCGCCGAAGCCGCGCTTGCGCCGCCGCCCGCCAACAAGGCTGAAGCGGTTGCAGTCGATGCGAAACTGGCTGCTCCCGATCCCGAGCCTCAGCTGCCTTTGACGCCGCCCTGACATGCTCAAGATACGGGAAATTGATGAGAGCCAGGCGCCATTGCTCGATCATCTGATCGAACTGCGCGGGCGATTGCTGCGCTGCGTGCTCGCGCTGGGACTGGCCTTTGCCGTCTGCATGTATTTCGCCAACGACATTTTTGGCTTTCTGGTGCGCCCGCTGACCGAGGCTTTTCCTCCGGGCGAGGGCAGGTTGATCTACACCAAGCTCTACGAGGCGTTTTTCGTCAATGTGAAGGTGGCGCTGTTCGCGGCCTTTTTCGTCTGCTTTCCGATTCTCGCCAACCAGCTCTGGCAATTTGTTGCGCCGGGGCTTTATGCCAAGGAAAAGCGCGCGTTCCTGCCCTTCCTGCTGGCGACACCGGTGCTGTTCACCAGCGGAGCAGCGCTCGCCTATTATGTTGTCATGCCGACGGCATTTCACTGGTTTCTCGGCTTTGAGGGCGATCGCGGCGGTCTGAAACTCGAAGCCCTGCCGGGCACTGGTGATTACCTGACGCTGGTCATGCAGTTCATCCTCGCCTTCGGGATCAGTTTCCTGCTCCCGGTCCTGTTGCTGCTGCTCAACCGCGCCGGGATTGTCAGCCGTCAGCAACTGGTAGGTGCGCGGCGCTATGCGATTGTCGGGATATTCGTGGTTGCTGCGGTCGCGACGCCGCCTGATGTCGTCTCGCAGCTGATGCTGGCGGTGCCGCTGATGCTGCTGTTCGAAGGGACGCTGCTGTTCATGCGTTTCACCGAACACCGCGAGGCAAAGCGGGCCAAGGACGAAGTGGTCGCCGAGGAACCTCCTGTCTCTACCTGACTGCACCTTCCTGCGCTTGATAAACCAGCCGCCCACCAACCCATGTCTGCAATACCTTGATGGCGCGCAATTCCGCCGGTGAGGCGAGCATCGGGTCACGGTCCACCAGCACAAAATCCGCGCGCTGGCCGATGGCAATGCGCCCGATGCGCCCTTCGGCGAAGGATGCCCATGCTGCTCCCGACGTATAAGCCGCCAGCGCAGCCTCGCGCGTCAACTGCTCCTGCGCTTGCCAGCCGCCAAAAGGCTGGCCCTGGATGCTCTGACGAGTGATCGCTGTAGCCATCCCGGCAAAGACATCGGGCTGCGCATCCGGCGAGCCTGAGCCGAAAGCCAGTCGCGCCCCGGCAGCGGACAGCGATTTCCATGCATAGGCACCCGCCAGTCGCTGTGGCCCCAGCTTGGCCTCGGCAATCGCCTGACCTGCCGCCATCTGGCGCGGCTGCATTGTCAGTCCGAGGCCGTTCTTGCCGAATCGCGCAAAGTCTGCCGGATCGACCACCTGGGCCTCGGCAATCCGCCAGCGCCGCTCGCCCTTGTAGGTCAGCGCGAGTTCTTCAATGGCATCCAGCAGCATGGAGTTGGCCTTGTCGCCATGCGCCTCGACAACAATTTGAAAGCGGTCGATCCCGGCACGGCTGATCAGGTTTTTGAGCTGGATTTCCGTCAGCCGGGCCTGGACCCTGGCCGTCGAAGCATCGCTGTAGGGTGCTTTCAACGATGCCTGCCGTGTTTCCAGCGGGCCGTCGATGACGATGTGCAGGCCATTGAGCCGCAGCCGGTCGTCATAGAGCCAAGGCGTCGGCCCCGGTCCGCCGATCAGCGTCATCGCGTCAGTATCGCGGGCATAGGCGATGATCCGCAATGAAAGTGTGCCCAGATCGCCTGCGCGGCGATAGGTCTGCCAGTCCTCGATGCTCGTGCCCATATCGACCACGGCAGTGATTCCGCGTTCGAACAGCAGCTTTTGCGCCGCGACCAGCGCCTGATCGCGGTCTTCGGGGCGGGGGCGGGCACCCGGACCAGTGGGGGCTATGCGCGACAGGCCCAGCCGCATCAGTTCGACATGGCTATCGATCAGCCCCGGCATCAGCACCCGGCCTTTGCCGTCGAGGCGGTAGTCGGCGCGCGCGGGGCGCTTGTCACCGCGCTGGAAAATCTGCTGCACACGGCCATTGTCGTCGATCAGCAGCCCAGAAAAGCGCTGCACAGTGCCATCGGCGGCAAGCGTCAGCCCATCGACATTGTCGACCAGAACATCCGCGTGTGCGGGGGCGGTTATGGCAATGGCAATGGCGATAGCCGAGGCTATCGCCGAAACGTTAAGCCTCATTTGCTGCCCCGCCGGGGAAGCCTGCGGATCAGTGCGCTGGTATCCTGTCGCCCGCCACCCAGTGCCTGCACATCGGCATAGAACTGCTCGATCAGCGCGGTGACGGGCAGCGAGACCCCAAGTCCGCGGCCTTCGTCCATTGCAAGGCCAAGATCCTTGCGCATCCAGTCGATGGCAAAGCCGAAGTCGAATTCCCCGGCATCCATCGTCATCCAGCGATTATCCATCTGCCATGACTGGGCCGCACCGCCCGAGATTGCCTCGTAAACCTTGGCCATGTCGAGATGTGCCGACTGAGCAAACCGCGCAGCCTCAGCCAGTCCGCCAACGATCCCTGCGATGCAGATCTGGTTAGCCATCTTGGCAGTCTGGCCCGCGCCCGCCTTACCGACATGGACGATCCGGGAGGTATAGCCCTCCATGATCGGCCGCGCGGCTTCGATGGCATCGGCGCGGCCGCCGCACATCACCGTCAGCGTGCCCTTTTCCGCGCCGATCTGTGATCCGGTCATCGGCGCGTCGATGCAGTGAACGTGCTTGTCGCGCGCCTCGACGGCGATTTGCCGCGCGATCTTCGCCGAGACGGTCGTGTGGTCAATGAAGGTGCCGCCTTGACGCAGGCTCGCAAAAACGCCTTGCGGGCCGAGCACGACATCGGCCAGGTCATCGTCATTGCCAACACAGGTCAGCACGATGTCGGCACCCTCTGCCGCATCGGCAGGGCTGGATGCGACACGCGCTTGGAGGCCCGGATTGGACTCCTGCCACTTCTTCAGCCGTCCGGGCGAGCGGTTGAACACTGTCAGATGGTGGCCCGCTGCGCCAATATGCCGGGCAATTGCCCCGCCCATCACGCCAAGGCCCAGAAAGGCAACATTTCTCGATTCCGTCATGCCCCTTACATTAGCCGCTTTGCCGCCAGCCGCCAGCCCCGCAGTGTGACCTTGCCTTGCTGTGCCGGTCGGCTACGATTGTGTACGATGCAATTCCTATTACACCCGCGATTCCAGTCCACCATGCGCCTGTTGTTCTGGCTGGCGGTTATACTTGCTGTGGTTTTGGCGCTGCTGCCTGCCCCCCCAGATCTGCCGATTGACAGCTATGGCGACAAATTTGCCCATATGCTGGCCTTTGCGACCCTGACAGGGCTGGCGGGCCTCGGATTTCCTCAATCGCTGCGCTGGCGGATTGCTGAACGCCTGTCGTTTCTGGGTGCCATGATCGAAGTGTTGCAGTCGATTCCCGGGCTTCACCGCGACTGCGACATTCGTGACTGGATGGCCGATACGGCGGCAATCCTGGTGGTCACCTTGATCCTGACCCTGATTGTCCCGCGTTTGCGGCGCGAGGAAAGCGCGGCGGGATAGCGGTTTTCAAGCCCCCCCGTTTGGTCTAGGGCGCGGCGATGCTTAAAACTGCCGCCTCCAGCAACAGCGCCCGATCGCTGCTTACCGCCGATGATGTTCGTGACGCTGCGGCGCGCATCGCCGGAGCAGTGGTGCGGACGCCTACCCTTCACAGCCAGACGCTGAGTGCGATCACCGGCGCAGAAATCTATCTCAAATTTGAGAACCTGCAGTTTACCGCAGCCTATAAGGAACGCGGCGCGCTCAATGCCATGTTGCTGCTGGGCGGTACGCGCTGCAATCGTGGGGTCATCGCGGCATCTGCGGGTAATCATTCGCAAGGGTTATCGTATCACGGGCGCAAACTCGGCATTCCTGTGACCATCGTCATGCCGCGCACCACACCGACGGTCAAAGTCATGCAGACCGAGAGCGTTGGCGGCACGGTGGTGCTGCACGGCCAGAGCTTTGACGAGGCCTATGCCCATGCGCGCAAGCTCGAGGTGGAACTCGATCTGACCTTCGTCCACCCATTCGATGATCCACATGTCGCGGCGGGGCAGGGGACTGTCGCGCTCGAAATGCTGGAGGATGTGCCCGATCTTGAAGTGTTGGCAATCCCGGTGGGCGGCGGCGGTCTGGCCGCTGGCATGGGCACTATCGCGCGTGCGATGAACCCTGATATCCGCCTGATTGGTGTCGAGGCCGAACTTTATCCCTCGATGTTCAACCTCCTGAAGGGCGAGAACCGCGCCATCGGCGGCGATACGCTGGCCGAGGGAATCGCCGTATTCGAGCCCGGCGCGTTCACCTCGGCGGTCTTGGCAGACCTGCTCGACGATTTCGTACTGGTCGGCGAGACGCAGATCGAGCGCGCGGTGGCCCTGTTGCTGCAGATCGAAAAGACTGCGGTTGAAGGCGCCGGTGCGGCTTCGTTGGCGGCAGTGCTCGCGCATCCTGAAAAGTTCGCCGGGCGTAAGGTCGGCGTGATCCTGTCGGGCGGCAATATCGATTCGCGGATGCTTGCCAATGTGCTGCTGCGCGATCTCGCGCGGTCCGGACGGCTGGCGCGGCTGCGACTGGTCTTGCAGGATCGGCCGGGATCGCTGTTACGGGTCGCAAAGGTGTTTTTTGATCATAACGTCAATATCGTCGAGATCGTCCACCAGCGCGTTTTTACGCATCTTCCGGCAAAGGGGCTTGCGACCGAGATCGAGTGCGAGGCGCGCGATGCCGAGCAAATCGATTCGCTGATCACAGCGCTGCGCGCCGATGGTTTCGAAGTCAGCCTCGTGGAACTCAACTAAGCGCCGCCGCACTGTCCAGAAGCGAGACGCCTGTCGGCGCGGCTGTTGTCATGCTTGTGCAAAATAAGACTTCGTTTACCCTGTTTCTTGGTTAAAACCCTTTCAACGTGTTGGGGGGGGCTGCATAGGTTGGTCTGCGCCGATTCCTCAGCGCCAACGAAATCAGGAAACCATTTGGTCGTGACGGCACCTGTTCGATTTCCCCGGTTTTTCGTGACCAGCCTGGCGCCGTGCCCCTATTTGCCGGGCCGCAGCGAGCGCAAGGTGTTTACCGAGCTGCGCGGACCGCATGCCGATGCACTCAACGATGCGCTGGGCCGGATCGGTTTTCGCCGCAGCCAGACCGTCGCCTATCGTCCGTCATGCCTCGATTGTTCGGCTTGTGTCTCGGTTCGGGTGGTGGCCAAAGAGTTTTTGCCATCGGCAACGCAGCGCAAGAATCTCAAGCGCAATTCTGACCTTGAGGTTTCGATGTGCCGTCCTTGGTCGACAGCGGAACAGTTTGAACTGCTGCAAACCTATCTCGGTGCGCGGCATCCTGGCGGCGGCATGGCATCGATGGACGAAGTCGATTTTTCCGACATGGTGGAACATACACCCGTCACAAGCTTTGTAGTCGAATATCGTGAGCCTTCGCGCGATGGAGTCACGCCTGGCCGTCTGGTGGGTGCGTGCCTGACTGACCGCCAGGCTGATGGATTGTCGATGATTTACAGCTTCTACGATCCGGATCATGAGGCGCGGACGGGACTTGGCAATTTCATCATTCTCGATCACATCCGCCGTGCTGCCGAAAGCGGGCTACCGTACGTTTACCTCGGTTATTGGGTCGATGGATCTGCGCGGATGCAGTACAAAGTGCGTTATCGCCCACTTGAACGCCTTACCCGTAGCGGCTGGGAACGAATTGCCCCCGCTGAACATGACCGGCTTATCGTCGCGGCAGCCGAATTGCGGCGCGAAGCGGTGCCGATGCCCGACGGCAGCGGCAAAGACGGTGTGCCTGGCGGGCAAGGCCAGTACCGCGTCGGAGAATAGGCTGCGGCCGGGTTCGGTTGGCGTGAAAACAGCGATCTGTTCAGTTCTGATGCTGCTGGCTGCGCCCGCGATGGCCCAGAACCGGGATACCGATGCCGAGTTGAAGGCCCTGATCCCCGATAGCGCGATCGAAAATCCCGAGGCATGGGCGAAGGCGGCTGTTCCAGGAGAGCCTGCGCCAGGCACGCCTGCCGAAACCAATGCAACGCCGGTTTCGCAGCTGGCGCCGGATTCGCCGATGGCCGAGGGCCAGTTCCAGTTGCCTTGGCCAGACGAAAGTTTTGAACTGCCTGCGCTGGTCTCGCTCGAACCCGATCCCGACCTTGCCGATGCGTTCAAGGCCGAGGGCAATGCAGTGATCGTGGAGCGCGCAGAAGGCGATGTGGCCCGTATCTCGTCCGAGCTGGCTCTGGTCTTTCCTTCAGATCCTGCAAGTTTCCCGGTGCGCAGTGCCTTTGTTGACCGCTTTGCCAGCCTTTCGACAATCCAAAGCCTGTCTGGTGAGGGGGACGACAACGCGGCGCAGCTTGCTGCGCGTGCGCGCACCGATGGCAATCTGCTGCGCCGGATGCTGCGCATCTATGGCTATTACGACGCAGAAGTTATCCAGACGATCAGCGGATTAGAAATCGGCAGTGCGACTGCCGCCGCCAAGCCGTCGGTGCGCTTTGATGTGGTCCCCGGCCCTCGCTTCCGATTCGGTGCGATCAATCTTGACGATCTGCCGTCGACTGGTTCGGACTTTGCGGAACTGCGAACGGCCTATGGCATTCAGAGCGGCGATCCGCTTGACAGCGACCGGATCGTTGCATCGCGGACTGTGCTGGATACTGCCCTTGGCGAAAGCGGCTTTGCCTTTGCAAAACTCGGCGAGCCCGACCTGTTGATTGATCATGCGCGCGAGGAAGGCGATCTTACCCAGCTCGTCTCCGCTGGCGGGCGCTATACCTTTGCCGAAGTGGTGAGCGGCCTGCCAAGGTTCCTGCCGGGCGGGCATCTGGAAGATATCGCCCGGTTCAAGAATGGTGATCTATACAAGCGTAGCCTGTCTGAAGACTTGCGCCGCGCGATCATAGCGACCGGTCTGGTATCGAGTGTCACGATCACCCCGCGTGAAACCCGCGCGCCACAGGGTGAGGTGCCGGGCTCAGTCGCGCTGGATGTGGCCATGACCACAGCCCCGCTGCGCACAGTGGCGGGAGCGATCGGTTACGATTCCGGTGAGGGCTTCAGGGTCGAGGCAAGCTGGGAGCATCGCAACCTGTTTCCACCCGAGGGCATGCTGCGCGCGCGCGGGGTCGCGGGCACCAAAGAGCAGCTGGCTGGGGTAACATTTCGCCGCAACAACTTCCGCGGCCGTGATCAGGTGCTCACGCTCGATCTCTATGCCAGTTCGGTCAAGCGCGAAGCTTATGTCGCCAAGACCGCCGGATTTTCCGCCAGCTACGAAAAGCTGACCACGCTGATTTTCCAAAAGCCTTGGGTCTGGTCTGTTGGGCTTGAGGCCGTGGCGACCAACGAACGTGAGGGCGGCATCAACGGCCTGACCACTACGCCGCAGACCTATTACGTTGTCGCATTGCCGCTTCGCGGCGGTCTCGACACCACGGATAATCTGCTCGATCCGACGCACGGCTATCGCGCTGCCTTGCGCGCTTCACCAGAGTTCTCGTTCAGCGGTGGGCGCAAGACAGGCTATGTGCGGGTTCAGGCCGATGCCAGCGCCTATTTGCCGATAGGCAAGTCGGCAGTGATCGCGGGCCGCGTGCGGATCGGCACGATCCCTGGCGCCGCTCTTGATGATATCGCACCATCGCGCCGCTTCTATGCAGGCGGTGGCGGCTCGGTGCGCGGGTTTGGCTATCAGGAAATCGGTCCGCGCGATGGGCTTGGTGTGCAGACCGGCGGACGCTCGCTGAGTGAGCTGTCCATCGAGGCGCGGATCAAGACGGGACTGTTTGGTGGTGGCTTGTCGGTTGTCCCATTCGTCGATGCTGGCACTGCCGAGACCAGTGTTACGCCGCGCTTTTCGGACATGCGGTTTGGCGTGGGGCTGGGGCTGCGCTATCAAACCGGCTTCGGGCCGATCCGCATTGATGTGGCCACGCCGCTGAAACGGCGGCCCGGTGAGAGTGTGGTGGCGGTCTATGTCGCGCTGGGGCAGGCGTTCTGATGGCGGGGGTCACGCCGCTGCCTGATGTTTCAGAAGAGACCATCGCGCCGCCGGAGCAGCCGAGGCGCTGGCGGCATATCTATCGCATCATTGCGGTCCCGATCGTTCTGCTCGGGCTTGCAGCCATTACCTTGTTGCTGCTCGATACCCGGTTGGGGCACCGCTTTGTTGCTGATCGGATCGCGGCCTTCGCCCCAAGTTCGGGTCTGCGTATCTCAGTCGGCCGTATTGAGGGCTCGATTTATGGGAAGGCGAAACTACGCGACGTCAGCCTTGCCGATGCACAAGGCGTGTTCGTGCGCGTTCCTGAGGCACAGCTCGACTGGCGGCCCTTCAACTGGGTGACATCAGGTTTGGATGTGCGCGAGCTGGTGCTTCGACGCGGGACCTTGCTGCGCCTTCCCAAATTGCGTCCGGGCAATCCCGATGCGCCGGTACTGCCCGAATTCGATATTCGGATAGACCGGCTCGAGATCGGCGGTCTTACGGTGGCCAAAGGCATTTTGGGCGAGCAGCGACGTGTCGATTTCATCGCGCAGGCTGATATTCGCAAGGGCCGTGCCTTGCTCAAGGCTGATGGCAATCTGGGCGGTGGGGACCGCCTCTATGCGCTGATCGACGCCGCGCCCGATGCCGACCGCTTCGATCTCAAACTCGATTACAATGCGCCAAAGGGCGGACTGTTGGCGGGGCTGGCCGGATCGACCAGCGATTTGCGGCTCAATCTGGGAGGCAAGGGCAGCTGGACTGCTTGGCAAGGAGCTTTGCTCGCCCATTCCGGCGGCAAGCCGCTCGCGGCCCTGCAACTGACCAATCGCGCGGGCCGTTATGGTATTTTGGGCCTCGCCTGGCCGCAGGACATGCTCTCCGGCATCGCCGCGCGCGCGGCGGGGCGCAGCGTGGCGATCGATGGAAATGGTACTTTTGCAAATAGTCGGATCGATGGCGCGCTGCGGCTGACAGGCGATGCGCTGGCAGTTCAGGGCAAGGGTGTGGTCGATCTGGCCACAAACCGTGTCGATGCTGTGGTGCTCGATGGTCAATTGCGAAATGGGGATGCGCTGCTTCCGGGTTTGCAGCTTGAAGGGGCAGTGTTCAACGCGACGCTCGACGGCGCATTCAGTGACCTGACCATTGTACACCGCATCAACCTAGCAAAGCTGATCAGCGGCACCACCCGCATTGATGCCCTGACCCAGAGCGGCACAGCGACCCTATCGGATGGCCGGTGGATGCTGCCGCTCGAGGCCTCGGCCGCGCGGATTGTCACCGGCACTGCGGCGATTGACCCCCGGCTGGTGCAGGCCAAACTGCGTGGTGTGGTGACGCTGACGGGTACACAAGTCGCTTCCGACGGGCTGTCGATGGCGGTTCCCGGCCTCGCGGCGCAGCTGACCTTGCGCGGTGATACCGCGCGCGGCGGCTTTGCCCTGGCAGGGCCGGTCGCCGCGCGCGGT
>JANPPM010000181.1:0-30416 GCA_031428495.1 Novosphingobium sp. | reverse complement strand
TTGCCCGAGCCCGACGGCCCCAGCAGCGCCACGAATTCACCCGGACGAATCTCGAAATCAACGCCGCGCAGCACTTCGATACGCACGCCGCCCTGCTCGAAACTGCGGGTCAGTCCGCGCACTTTGGCTACGGGTTCCATTGGGGTCTCACTCATAGCGCAATACCTGCACCGGATCGGTGCTCGCCGCACGGAATGCCGGATAGAGCGTCGCCAGGAAGCTGAATACCAGCGCCATCACGCTGATTGTTACAATCTCCACCGGATCGCTGCGGCTGGGCAGTTCCGTAAGAAAGCGGATCGATGGATCCCACAAGTTCTGCCCGGTCACCAGCTCAACCACCCGCACTACGGACTGGCGGAAGAACAGGAACACGAAACCCAGTGCCAGCCCTGTAACAGTCCCCAACACACCGATCAAAAATCCGGTCGCGACAAAAATCTTGAGCAATGAGCGCCGCGTTGCGCCCATCGTGCGCAGGATAGCAATGTCACGGGTCTTGGCCCGCACCAGCATGATCAGCGACGAAAGGATATTGAACACCGCCACCAGCACGATGATCGAAAGGACCACGAACATGGCCACGCGCTCCACCGCAAGCGCTTCAAACAGCGAGGCATTGATCGTCTTCCAGTCGGAAATAACCGCCTGCCCGGCGAGCCGCCGCGTCAAGGGAGCCAGAATTTCGCCGACATTGTCGGGATCGTTGGTCTTGACCTCGATCATCCCCACCGAATCGCCGGTTAGGAGCAGGGTCTGCGCGTCGGCCATAGGCATGACGACGAAGGCATTGTCATAATCATAGACGCCAATCTCGACCACGGCCGAGATGTGATAGCCGATCTCGCGAGGGACGGTGCCAAACGGGGTCGCGCGGCCCTGCGGGTTGATGATCGTGATCGTGTCGCCGATCTGCGCACCAAGGTTTTCCGCCAGCCGCGCTCCGATCGCGACATTACCTGCATTAGGCTGAAGCTCAGCAAGCGTGCCCATCTTGAGCTTGGGGGCGAGCCTTAGGATATCTTCAGGTGTATTGCCGCGCGCCAGAATCGCCTCGACCCGGCCATTGAAGGTTGCCAGCAGGGGCTGCTCGATCAGCGGTGAGGCGCTGACCACGCCGGGCGTCGCTTTCACTTCGCGCAGGACCTGCTGCCAGTTTTCAAGCCGTCCACCGTAAGCCTGAATGATCGCATGGCCATTCAGCCCGACGATCTTGTCGAACAGCTCTGCGCGGAAGCCGTTCATCACGCTCATCACGATAACCAGTGCGGCAACCCCCAATGCCACCGCCGCAAGGCTGATCCCCGCCACCAGTGCAATAAACGCCTCGCCGCGCCCAGGCAGCATATAGCGCTTGGCGATAGTCCATTCGAAAGGGGTGAGGATCAAGCGGGGTGCAATCGGTTGCGGCAGGGAATGTCCGCGATTTAGGGCGGTGTGAGAATTAGAGCAATGGCAAGCATCATCTCCTGCCCGATGATTATCAGCTGCCAAATGTTTGTCCGCTGGACGCATGTTTGCGAACTAAGCCCAGCCCTCCCCTTGCTTTCGTGCCCGACAAAGGCCACTTGCGCGGTCTGGAACCAGCGCTCCGGCGGGATCATTCGATGAATATGACACATCCCTTCCTCGACCTTGACGGCGACAAGCTGCGCGAGGAATGCGGAATCTTTGGCGTTATCGGCGCGAAAGAAGCCGCTGCGATGACCGCTCTGGGCCTCCACGCGCTGCAACACCGCGGACAGGAAGCGGTCGGCATTGTCAGCTATGATGGCGCAGAATTCTATATTCGACGCGGGCTCGGCCATGTTGCGCAGGTATTTTCCGACAACACCATTCTCAGCGAACTGCCCGGCGATATGGCATCGGGCCATGTTCGCTATTCGACCACCGGCGGTTCGGGACTGCGGAATATCCAGCCACTGTTCGCTGATCTTGCGCGCGGCGGCTTTTCGATTGCGCATAATGGCAACATCTCGAATGCCATGACCTTGAAGCGCGAACTGATCGCCAAGGGCTCGATCTTCCAGTCGACATCCGACACCGAGGTCATCATCCACCTCATCGCCACCAGTCGCTTTCCCAAATTGCTTGATCGCTTTGTCGACGCGTTGCGCATGGTCGAGGGCGCCTATTCACTCATCTGTATGACGCCCAAACGGATGATCGCCTGCCGCGATCCACTGGGTATCCGTCCTCTGGTCATGGGCCGGATTGGTGATGCGACGGTTTTCGCCAGCGAAACCGTCGCCCTCGACGTCATCGGCGCAGATTTCGTTCGCGAAGTTGAACCGGGCGAACTGGTCGAAGTGCGCCAGGACGGCCGTATTTCCAGTCACCGACCGTTCGGGCCGATCAGCCCACGTCCCTGCATCTTTGAACACGTCTATTTCAGCCGCCCCGATTCGGTCACTGGCGGGCATTCGGTCTATGAAGTGCGCAAGGCAATCGGCGCGGAGCTGGCACGCGAAGCGCCGGTTGATGCCGACCTGGTGATCCCGGTGCCGGACAGCGGTGTGCCAGCAGCGATCGGTTATGCCCAGCAATCGGGCATTCCGTTCGAACTCGGCATCATCCGCTCGCACTATGTGGGGCGCACATTCATCCAGCCTGAAGACGGTGCGCGCCACGCTGATGTAAAGCGCAAGCACAATGCCAACCGCGCGCTCGTCGAAGGCAAGCGGATCATCCTGATCGACGATTCAATCGTGCGCGGCACCACCTCGCTAAAGATCGTTCAGATGATGCGCGACGCCGGGGCGGCGGAGGTCCACATGCGCGTTGCCAGCCCGCCCACCGAGCATAGCTGCTTCTACGGCGTCGACACCCCCGAACGCTCAAAGCTGCTCGCCGCGCGGATGGACATTCAAGGCATGGCAGAATTCATCCACGCTGACAGTCTGGCTTTTGTTTCAATCGACGGTCTTTATCGTGCAGTGGGCGAGCAGGGCCGCAATGCAGCCCGCCCGCAACACTGCGATGCCTGCTTTACCGGTGAATATCCCACCCGGCTGACCGATCTGACCGAGCGGGACAATCCCGCGCAACTGTCACTTGCAGTCGAAAAAGTCGCGTGAAGCCATTTGAGGGCCAGCTTGCGCTCGTCACCGGGGCGAGCCGGGGTATCGGTGCCGCAACCGCAGAGGCACTGGCGGCAACAGGCGCGCATGTGGTGCTCACCGCGCGGGACACCAAGGCTCTGGAAGCAATTGAAGAGCGCATCCATGCCGCTGGTGGCAATGCGACTATTGCGCCGCTCGATTTGACTGAGCCCGATGGCATTGCCCGGCTCGCGACTGCAGTGGCACAGCGTTGGCAGTCCCTCGACATGCTGGTGATCAATGCCGCGGTGCTGCCGCAGCTGTCATCCGTGGTCGATATCGATCCACGCGCTTTCTCCGCCGCGATGACCACCAATGCGCTGGCAACGCAGGCCCTGCTCGCCGCTCTTCATCCCCTGCTGCGCGCCAGCGAGGATGCCCGCGTTGTCGGCGTATCGACTTCGGTGGCGCAAAGCCCCCGCGCCTATTGGGGGGCATACGCGGCAAGCAAAGCCGCCGCCGACGTGCTGCTCGAATGCTATGCGCAGGAGACGCGCAATATCAGCAAAATCCGCGTCGTTCTGGTTAATCCCGGCGCGACGCGCACGGCAATGCGCGCACGCGCCTATCCGGGCGAAGACCCCGCATCACTCAAGCCTCCGGAGGCCGTCGCAGAGCGGCTCGTTGCGCTGTTGGGTGAGCCGTTCGTGAGCGGATCGCGCGAAGTCATTAACCAACCGCGTTAAGACCCTGGCAGCTATTTCGGTCCATTTTTAGTGCACGAATTGCACTGGACGCACGGCGTTCACCGGAGCCCGCTATGACCACGGTTTATAATGCGAAAGACAGTTACACCACCGCCGCGCAGGAAGACCGTAGCGCGCCACGTACCCGCATATCCATACCTGCCACGCTGCGCCTGGCAGGTTCGAAGGGCTTTCAGACCGTCGTCAACGACCTGTCCCTCAGCGGATTCTCTGCCATGGCAATCTCTCGCCTGCATCCCGGCACAATATGCTGGCTGACCATTCCCGGCCTTGAATCGCAACAGGGTGAAGTTGTCTGGTGGGAAAACGGCTTGGTCGGCATCGCTTTCCAGAACCTGCTCAGCCCGATCGTCCATGACAATCTGCTGGCCCGATTTCGCGGCGACGGTGTGTTCCGGATGATTTCCTGATCAGGCAGGTTTGACCAAAGTGACCTGCGCGACATCGATCCCGCCGCCACGAAAGCCTCCCTCGCAATACATCAGATAAAAGCGCCATAGCCGCACGAACTGCGCATCGAACCCTGCTGGGAGGCGGCCCTGCTCAACTGCACTGTCGAAACTCAAACGCCATAGGCGCAGGGTTTCGGCGTAATCAGCAGCGAACCCCTCCCGGTTCTGCCACGCCAGCCCGCGCGCTTCTGCCAAGCTGCGAAATTCGCTTTCGCGCACCAGCATACCGCCGGGGAATATATATGTCTGGATGAAATCCGCACTCGCCGCATAGGCATCGAATAATTCATCACGCATTGCGATATACTGAATCGCGGCGCGACCGCCCGGCTTGAGGCAGCGCGCTACGGTTTCGACGAAAGCTGGCCAATAGGCGCGGCCTACTGCCTCGACCATTTCCACACTGACAATCGCATCGAACTGACCAGCCGTGTCGCGGTAGTCCTGCTTTCGGAACTCGATTGCCGCCGCGCCGTGGGTTTCGCGCGCCCATGCGAGTTGTTCGTCTGAAAGGCTGATTGCCGTGACATGAGCACCGCGTGCGGCCAGATGCGCAGCAAGCGCACCCCAACCGCAGCCAATCTCCAGCACGGTGGCAGCGCCAGGAATGCGCGCGGCAATTGTCTCGAGCTTACGCTGCTGGCCTCTGGCCAGATCGCCCTGCGCATCATCAAACCGCGCTGACGAGTAGGACATCGAAGGGTCGAGCCAGGTGGCATAGAAATCATTGCCGAGGTCATAGTGCGCATGAATATTGCGCGCCGCGCCCGCGCGGGTGTTCCGGTGCAGCCAATGTATCATCCGCGCCAAAGCTCGCCAGGGCCCGCGCGCTCTGGCCGCATCGCCCAGAGTCTCGGAATTTGCGACAAAAAGCGCGAAAAGCGAAACCGGATCGTCGCTCGTCCAATCGCCGGCATCCCAGCCCTGATAACAACCAACTGACCCGGTGCTGACCAGACGCCAGACAGCGCGCAGGCTGGCTAGTTTGACTCGAGCCTCAAACCCCGGTGCCCGGCCGCCAAGTAACCGCGTGCGGCCACCCGGAAGCGTCAATTCCAGCGATCCGAGCACCAGTCCGGCGTCGATGCGGTCGAGAATCCGGTCAAATCGTCCGGCCCACACACGCGGTAGCCATTGCCCGCCAAGGCCAAGCCGTTTGCCGCCCGCAACGAGCTCTGCCCCCCGCATTGGTGCCTGTGCATTCATGGCGCGGCTTATGCCGTGCCTTCTCAATTTGGGCAATGGTTTGGCTATCGCGGCGGCAGGTCAACTGTGAACGGTCCGCGCGTTGGGACTTGCAAAAATCTTTGATCTTTCAGGACAATCCGCTCGCCCTCGATTTCCGCGATTGGCATGCGGCTCCAAAACAGGAGCGATTGGGCATCGGCACGACCCTTTGCCCGTTCTGCAATGCGCGGATCGCTCATATTCGTCGGCTGGCCGTTCGAAAAGCCGTCGCGCAACCTTGGGCCAAACAGCGAGTAGGGCGCAGAGCCATATTTTCCTTCAGAACGCCACAGCACTTCGCGCCGCCAGAACGCGAGTGGGACCGGACTGGCAACAGCAATGGCGGGATAAGGCTCATGCTGCAATGCGTGCGATGCAGCATGGCGGCTGATCGCGATGTTGATCACGAAATAGGCCACGGCGAAGCAAATCGCCGTGCGTGCGGGAATCGTCCAGCGAGCTGCCTGTGCACGCTCACGCCGCAACGAAAGCCAGACCCCACCGCCCAGTGCGGCCAGCAGCCACGGGTCTATAATGAACAGCACATCGCCATAAAACCATCGGCTTGAAAATGGTTCTAGCAGCCGAATACCGTAACTGTTCAGCCAATCGAAGGCAGGATGAGTGATTGCGCCCAGATAACACAAGGCAACGAGCCAAGCCGGGCTTACCGGCACACGTGCAGCAGGCCGGGTGCCGCGTCGCTGCTGCCAGCGATCATAGGCAATCAATGCGCCTGCGAGCAATAGCGGAAGCACCACCAGCGCGATCGGTCCGTGCGTAATTCCGCGCCGCATGGCGAGCGATTCAACGCCGTACAACGCGCAAGGGGCGTCGATATCCGGCAAGTTCGCGGCAAGGATCAGCGCAGGCATTGCCAGACCCGTGCGGCGCTTCAGGCCGGATTGGCCAATGACCGCACCAATCAGCGAATGGGTTAGATTATCCATGCCTTCAGGGTGTCAACAAACCGTCCTGTCGGCAAGTTGCTACCCCTCAACCGTCCAGGTTTGCCCCTTGGCCAGAAGCTTCGCCAGATTGGCCTGCTTGCCCTCGCGGGTCTTTTCATCCTGGCCCAGCAGTTCCGCCTCAAACGTCGGGCGCGGGTCGTCGTAGAGGACGCCCAGCGCCATCGGAAACGGTCCGAAAACCATTTCGATCAGCATATGAGCCAGCGCGCGATTGGTGACGTCGTGGACGATCACGCCCGCGCTCTGCCAGTCGCCATCGGCCACATCAACGACTTCGAGATGCAGGTGATCGAGGTTTACCCGCAGGCCTTTTACGCCGCCGCTCTTCTCGCTGCCGAACAGCATAGGCTCGCCGTCCTTGAGCCAAAGCTGGCTGGCCTCTGCCCCCTTGGGAGCGGCAAAATCGTCGAACACATCCTTGTTATAGACGATGCAGTTCTGGAAAATCTCAACAAAAGCCGCTCCTTTGTGGGCATGTGCGGCCTTGAGTACTTCGGGCAAGTTCTTGGAAACATCAAACCCACGGGCAACGAACCGTGCGCCTGCACCGAGTGCAAAGGCGGCAGGGCGTGCCGGGCGATCGACCGACCCACCGGGCGTCGAAGGGCTGGTGGTGCCAAGCCGGCTCGTGGGCGAGTACTGCCCCTTGGTCAGACCGTAAATCTCGTTGTTGAACAGCAGGATCTGGCAATCGAGATTACGGCGCAAGATGTGCATCGTGTGGTTGCCGCCAATCGACATCCCGTCACCGTCACCGGTGACGATCCAGACGTCGAGTTCGGGGTTGGCCAGCTTGATGCCCGTGGCAAAGGCCGGTGCGCGGCCATGGATTGTGTGAAAGCCATAGCTTTCGACGTAGTAAGGAAACCGGCTCGAGCAGCCGATGCCCGATACGAATACGGTTTTCGCCGGGTCCGCGCCGAGTTCCGGCAAGGTGCGCTGCACCGCCTTCAGAATCGCATAGTCGCCGCAGCCCGGGCACCAGCGCACTTCCTGATCGGTTTCCCAGTCCTTGAGGGTGGTTTCAACCTTGATGGGCGTCATATCGTTCATGAGTTGTCAGCCTTGATGCTGGGCAGCTGGGTACTGTCTGCGGGAAGTTCGCCGCCTTCATTGCCGACAACGGCATCGAAAAACGTCTCAATCGCGACTTCGATTTCGGCGATGGTAAACGGCTGCCCGCTGACCTTGTTGAGCGGGCGTGCATCGACGAGGAACTGATCGCGCAGAACGGTCTTGAACTGACCCGTGTTCATCTCGGGCACGAGAATATGCTCGTAACCCTTCAACAGGCCGCCCAAATTCTTGGGCATCGGCCAGATGTGGCGGACATGAATATGGCTGACATCTATGCCGCGAGCCCGCGCGCGTTTTACCGCCTGATGAATCGGTCCATAGGTTGAACCCCATCCGACAACCGCAAGCTTGCCGCCCGCTTGCCCGAGGCTGACTTCCTGATCGGGAATCGAATTCGCCACGCCATCGACCTTGGCCATGCGGGCATCGGTCTGGGCCTGATGGACGTCCGCCGCATAGTCGATTGCGCCGGTGTCTATGCCCTTTTCGATCCCGCCGATGCGGTGCATGAGGCCGGCTGTCCCTGGCTTGATCCATGGGCGCACGCCGTTCGGGTCGCGCTTGAACGGCAGAACGGTATCGCCGCCGTTCTTTTCCTCAAGAAATGTCACAGGAAACGGCTCGAACGTGCTGGGATCAGGGACTTTCCACGGTTCGGCGGCATTGGCGATATAGCCGTCAGTGAGCAGGATCACCGGGGTCATATATTGCACCGCGATCCGCACCGCCTCAATCGCAACATCGAATGCATCCGAAGGCGAGCGCGCCGCGATGACCGGAATCGGCGCGTCGCCATTGCGGCCATAGACAGCCTGATAAAGGTCCGATTGCTCAGTCTTGGTCGGCAGGCCCGTCGAGGGCCCGCCGCGCTGTGAATTGACGATCACCAGCGGCAGTTCGGTCATAACGGCGAGGCCCATTGCTTCGCCCTTGAGTGCGATGCCCGGTCCCGACGACGAGGTGACACCCAGTTGCCCCGCATAAGACGCGCCAATCGCCGCGCAGATCGCCGCGATTTCGTCTTCCGCCTGAAAGGTCGTGACGCCGAACTCTTTCATTTTGACGAGGTTGTGCAGGATCGCCGAAGCCGGCGTGATCGGATAACCACCAAAAAACAGGTTCAAGCCCGCGAGTTGCGCGCCTGCGACCAGCCCGAGACTGACGGATTCTGCGCCTGTAACGGTGCGATAAAGCCCGGGCGGCGAGGCGACGGGCTCCAGATGCGGCTGCTTGATAGGCACCGACAGCTCGGCTGTCTCGCCGTAGGCATGCCCCGCGTTGAGCGCGGCGATGTTGGCATCGGCGAGCAGCTGGTTCTTCTTGAACTTGTCATTCAGCCAGTCGATCAGCGGTTGGCGGTCACGATCGAACATCCACAGTGCCAGACCCAGCGTCCACATGTTCTTGCAGCGCAGCGCATCCTTGTTCGACAGGCCGAACGGCTTGACCGATTCCATGGTCAGCGCGCTGATATCGAAGGCCAGCACATCCCACTTCGCCAGACTGCCATCCTCGATCGGATTGGTGGTGTATTTCGCCTTCTCAAGGTTGCGCTTGGTGAACTCGCCGGTGTCGGCGATCACCAATCCACCGGGTTTCAGCGCATCGACATTGGTCTTGAGTGCAGCGGGGTTCATTGCCACGAGCACATCCGGCGCGTCACCAGCAGTCGTAATATCAGTCGAGCCAAAATTGATCTGGAAGGCTGAAACCCCGAACAGCGTGCCCTGCGGCGCGCGGATTTCAGCCGGAAAGTCAGGGAAAGTTGCCAGGTCATTGCCAGCCAGCGCGGTGGAGAGCGTAAACTGCCCACCCGTCAACTGCATGCCGTCGCCGGAATCGCCAGCAAAGCGAACCACCACTGCTTCGGGAACCACCTGATCGCGGGGGCTAACCGCGGAACTGTTTTCGGCCAGAACTGTCGCCATTTTATTCCTCTGCAAGCGGCATAAACCTACCGCCTATTGCTCCCGTAGAATGCTTGGGCCGCCGTGCAATTCAGAAAAACTGTCAGGGGCCAATCCTAACATTTGGCAAAAGGCGCAACGGCCCTGCTAGTCAAGCCGCATTCGGCCAACTAAGGCCCTCCAGAGCCGTTTGTACCCAACATGATTGCCCAGCGCTGAATAATTCTCCCGCCGTACAGAATGGATGTCCACGTGATTGATCCCACTTCTCTGCCCTATCGTCCCTGCGTTGGGGTGATGCTGGTCAATGCTTCGGGCCTTGTTTTCGTCGGAAAGCGCATTGACAACCGCGAGGGCGACTTCTGGCAGATGCCACAAGGCGGTATCGATGACGGTGAGGACTTTGACAGTGCAGGCTTACGCGAACTGGCCGAGGAAACCGGGATCGCAGCGGACAAAGCGGCGCTGATCGCCCGCACCAAGGAGGAGCTGTTCTACGATCTGCCTGAGGAGCTGCTTGGCAAATTGTGGGGCGGCAGGTTTCGCGGCCAGCGCCAGCACTGGCTGCTAGCACGGTTTCTGGGCGACGATGCCGACGTGCGCCTCGACGCGCATCATCCGCCCGAATTTTCCGACTGGAAATGGGTTGAACCCGACATGCTGCCGGGCTTGATCGTGCCATTCAAACAGCGCGTTTACCGGACCGTTCTGGAAGAGTTCCGCGAGCTGATCTAGATCGTCGTTCCGGACTTGATCCGGGACCCCTGGACTGTGAACACGGCCTCAGCACGATAGCGCCACCGGTCCCGGATCAAGTCCGGGACGACGTCAATTCGACGTAACCACCGGATCTGGCTTGACTGCATCGGCCGTCACAACACGCGGCGAAGGCCCGCGGGCAATTGCGGCGGCAAGCAGGCGCGTGGCTTCGCAATTCTGGCCGCAGAGTCCCTGCAATCGCGCGAGATTGCGCCGTGCCTTCTCTACTGCACCCTTTTCAGCAAGCGCAGCACCCTCGCCCGCGATTGCAAGGAAGTTCTGCGGATCACTAACCAGAGCCAGCCGGTAATAGTGCAGCGCCTTACCCTGCATGCCGTGGCGGCGGGTAGCCTGCGCAAGCCCGAGCAGGACTGTGACGTTGCCGGGTTGAAGCGTCAGTGCTGCCTCAAAAGCATCGATTCCTTGGTCGATCCGGCCCGCCGCCAGTTCGCTGTTGCCAAGCTCCACTAGCGCCGCAGCGCGCGGATCTAGCGATTGGACCGGTGCAGAATAGCCAGCACTTGCTGTGACCCCTGCAAGAAGCGAGAGGGCAAGAGCGGCAGCATAATAACGCATCAAAGTCTCCCTGACGGCAATCCAAGGTATTCGCACAGCTGGGCGCACGGGCGGGTCCATAGGCCGCGAACTAGCATATGCGCGAAAGCCGTGCGACGAAAAATCCGTCAGTGCCATCATGAAACGGTGTAAAGCGGATACCTGAACCGCGGGGTAACCCGGCAGGCATATTCAACGCATCAGCACGAAAATCGCCGCGTCGCGACAAAAACGCGGCGATCTGATCCGCTCCTTCGGCATCGAGCAGCGAACAGGTTGCATAAACCAGCCTGCCGCCGGGGCGCACCTGCTTTGCCGCAAGGTCCAGCAAATACACCTGCAACCTGGTCAGTCGTTCAAGTTCGCGCGGGCTGAGCCGCCAACGCCCTTCGGGATTTCGCCGCCAGGTTCCAACTCCCGAACAAGGTGCGTCGACCAGAACTGCATCTGCCTTTCCGTGCCACGGTGCCAGCGCGGCTGCCTCGCGGGTTGGATTAAGCAGCAGCGATTCGATAATTGTGACCCCCGCCCGTTCGGCACGCGGCGGCAAGCGCGACAGCCGACCGCGATCGGTATCGCAGGCGATCAGCGTTCCGCGATTTTCCATTGCCGCCGCAAGGGCAAGCGTCTTGCCGCCCGCGCCCGCGCAAAGATCAATAACCGTCTCGCCCGAATGCGCGGCCAATGCCTCGCAGACCAATTGCGAGCCAGTATCCTGAACTTCGATCAGCCCGTCCTTGTAGGCAGGCCACTGTTCAACCTGCGTTCCGAAGGGCAAGCGCAATCCGCCCAGCGCCGTTGTCAGTTCAGCTTCCACTGGCAGGTCGAGCGTTTCACGCACCGCCTTCAGACTGTTGACGCGAAGGTCGAGCGGCGCACGGCCCAGCAGGGCATCGGCCTCTTCCCCAACCACTTCCGAAGTAATGAGCAGTTTTTCCAGCCACGCTGGAGCGATCCCGGGCTTGGCATAGCGCTCGCCCTTTTCGATTGGCGCTGGCGCATGCGGTGAACCGTCAAACAACGCGCCGAGCGCGGGGTCATCCTTGACTGCGGTAAGCATCGCCGCGCGTCCGCTGTGCGGTATCTCGCCACATTTGCGGATGGCGGCATAGGCCAGTTCACGCACGGCGCGGCGATCACTGCTGCCAGCAAAGCGCCGGGTGCGGAACCATTCGGTGATGATCCGGTCGGCTGGTGCGCCATTCTGGCGGGCGGCCTCGATGACAAGATCGAGAATTTCGATGGCGGCTTGAACGCGGGCGGCGGGGGTCATTGTTTGGGACTTGCGTTGCGCAACGTATCTCGACTTCGCTCGATACGACCGGGGTTGGTTTAGTTTCTACTTACCCGTTCGTGTCGAGCGAAGTCGAGACACGCGCGCGCAATTGCCTAGCGCGTAGGATAATTCGGAGCTTCGCGCGTGATCGTCACGTCGTGGACGTGGCTTTCACGCAGGCCTGCACCGGTAATCCGCACGAATTTCGCGTCGTTGCGCAGATCGTCGATGGTGGCCGAGCCGGTATAGCCCATAGCTGCCTTAATGCCCCCGACCAGCTGGTGAATGACATCTCGCGCGGGGCCTTTGTAGGGCACCTGCCCCTCGATACCCTCTGGCACCAGCTTCATCTGGTCCTTGATATCCTGCTGGAAATAGCGATCCGCGCTGCCCCGCGCCATCGCGCCGACCGAGCCCATCCCGCGATAGCTCTTGTAGGCGCGGCCCTGATAGAGAAACGTCTCGCCGGGAGCTTCCTCGGTGCCTGCCAGCATTGATCCGATCATTATCACCGACGCGCCCGCAGCAATCGCCTTGGCAGCATCGCCCGATGTGCGCAGTCCGCCATCGGCAATCACCGGCACACCCGACTTCTCCGATTCCTCGGCTGCATCCATAATCGCCGTGAGCTGCGGCACGCCCACACCGGCAACGATCCGCGTGGTGCAGATCGAGCCCGGCCCAATCCCCACCTTGATCGCATCCGCCCCTGCCCCGATCAGCGCCCGCGCCGCCTCTGCAGTGGCAACATTGCCCGCAATAACTTGCGCTGAATTCGAGAGTTTTTTCACGCGCTCAACAGCGCGTGACACATCGCGGTTGTGGCCGTGTGCTGTGTCGATGACGATAACATCGCATTCCGCCGCCAGCAGCGCTTCGGTGCGCTCGAATCCCTTGTCGCCCACAGTCGTCGCTGCGGCAACGCGCAGGCGGCCAGCGGCGTCCTTGGTCGCTTCGGGATAGGTGACGGCTTTTTCAATATCCTTGACGGTGATCAGGCCGATGCAACGAAACGCATCGTCGACCACCAGCAGCTTTTCGATCCGGCGTTGATGAAGCAGCTTTCGCGCTTCCACTTCGCCCACACCAATCGGCACTGTTGCGAGGTTTTCGTGGGTCATCAGTTCGCGCACCGGCTGATTGGGATTGGCGGCAAAGCGCACGTCCCGGTTTGTGAGAATTCCGACCAGCTTGCCGCTCGCTTCGACCACCGGAATGCCGCTGATCCGGTGAGCCAGCATCAAGGCCTGCGCTTCACCTAATGTAGCGTCCGGAGCTATCGTGATCGGGTTTACGACCATGCCGCTCTCAAACCGCTTGACCGCGCGCACTGCGGCACACTGTTCCTCGACAGTGAGGTTGCGGTGGAGCACGCCAATTCCACCGAGCTGCGCCATGACAATCGCCATGTCAGCCTCAGTCACGGTATCCATTGCCGAAGAAATTACCGGAATGTTGAGCGATATGCCTTTGGTCAGACGCGTGCGCGTATCTGCACCGCTGGGCACTATGTCCGATTCCGCCGGGCGCAGCAGGACATCGTCAAAAGTTAGCCCGAGAGGAATATCCATTTTCGCCACTGTTCCGCCTGTGCCGGGATGATCCCCGGAGATGAATTGCTAGGTTTTGGGCGGTCCCTGTAAACGCAGCGGTCATCCGGCACAAGGCGGCAGCGCCCGACCTTAGCGGGCAGGCATGCGAACCCGGCGCGCATCGCCAAACCAGCGCGCCAGCGCAACGTGGAACGCCACATCTTCTGCCGCGCCGCCAAGTTCGATTGAACGGGACAGATTATCCGCCGGGCGATGGTATGGGCCTTCAAAGAATGCCTCAAGCCGGGGAATATCGGCATAGGCACTGGATACCATCACCGTCGGCACATCATGCTGCATCAGCGCCCAGCCGTCCTGACGCTTGTAATAGGCGTTGGCGGCCGTCCCCGGCACAACGCTGCGCCGCTCACGCCGCGCCAGCGCCTCAATCTGCGGATCGAGCGGCGTCATGCCGCGCCCGACTATTGCTAGAGGGGTTCCTGCGGGCGCCAGCGCTATAGAATCGATATTGAACGCGGCGACAATCTGCTTGAGCGGCAGCGGGGGATTTTCGGCAAAGGCGTGCGCCCCCAAAAGCCCCAGCTCCTCCGCAGTAGTGGCGAGGAAATAGATGTCGCGATCAATCCGCGGCCCGCGTTGCAGTCTCCGCGCGATTTCGGTCAACGCTGCGACCCCGCTGGCATTGTCGACCGCGCCGCTGCAAATCTTCACTTCGGCAGCGGGATCACCGCAAACGCCGAAATGATCCCAGTGCGCCACAAACAGCACCGCCCCGCTGCCCGGACGGCGACCCGGCAGCTTGCCGATCAGATTGAACGTGCGGATGCTGGTTTCAGTGGTGGTGGCTTCAAGCGTTGCCGCAAGATCCAGCTTGAATGGCGCAAAATCCTGCCTGGCTGCCAACACCTCCAGCGAGGCTAGCGTCCTGCCGCTACCTTGCAAAAGATTTGAGAAGCCAGCGCTGGTCATGAAGACTTCCAGATCGCCGCCGGGATTATCGCTTGCCAAGGCATAGCCGGGCCTGCTGCGCCGTGACCGCACATTGGCTATCGTGCGCTCCCCATCGAGCACCGTCATGACTGCGGAAGCGCCACCTTCGAGCAGCGCGTTCTGCCGGTCGCTGTTCTCAATATCACCATCGAGCAGCAGGGCCACCTTACCGGCAAGCTCGCTGCGCGGCGGGACCGCGCCAACCAATTTGCCGACAAACAGTAGCGGAGCATCGCGGATCAAACTGCGCTGTCCCGAGGTCAAGACGATCACGGCGTTGGACGGCGTATATTGAGGCCTACCCCTCCGGCTGAATCGTGCGGTTGAAGTGGCGGGCCGCCGTTCAATCAAGGCGACCGGCGCGAACCATTCATTGCCCGGATCGTTGGTCCCGGAAACCAGCCCGATATCGAACCACTGCTTGCCGAGGTAGCGAAGCGTCTTTGCCTCGCCCTCAGTTCCCGGTTCGCGGCCCAGATAGGTCTCACTGGCGAGCTCGCTTATATGCGCCATCAACTGCGCTTCGAGGGCGCCATCACGACGCGGCGCAGCATGCACGGTAAGGCTCAGCACCAGACAAGCGGCAAACACAAACAGAAGGCCGAGCCCATGCCCTGTGAGTCTCGCCACTCTCCCGATTGCGCCCGATGTCATCCCGTCAGACTTACACCAAGCACACATGTCGGCAAGGTGAATGAATACAGTCGCTTCGCGCTATTGTGCGGTCCACCCGCCATCCATGCTGATGTTGCTGCCAGTGATCTGGGCCGCCGCGTCACGGCACAGAAACAGTGCCATCGCGGCGACATCGTCCGGCTGGACAAAGTCCTTGGTCGGTTGACGCTCCAACATGACATCGCGGATCACCTCTTCGCGGCTCATTCCGCGCGCCACCATAGTGTCAGGGATCTGGTTTTCGACCAGTGGCGTCCAGACATAACCCGGGCTTATGCAATTGGCCGTCACGCCGTGCGTCGCCAGTTCAAGCGCCAGCGTCTTGGTCAGCCCGGTCAGCCCGTGCTTTGCAGAAACATAGGCCGATTTGAACGGTGACGCCGTCGTCGAATGGGCCGATGCGGTATTGATGATCCGTCCCCAGCCGCTGCGCTTCATATGTGGGACTGCCAGGCGGCAGGTGTCGAATGCGGCAGTCAGATTCAGAGCAATTATGGTGTCCCACTTCTCGGGTGGAAACTCTTCGATCGGTGCGACGTGCTGCATCCCGGCATTGTTGATCAGGATGTCCACCGGCCCTGCCCCGGCCATCAGCGCTTCAACGCCGTCCCGCCGCGACAGATCGCCCGCAACATGGATTGCCGACAGTCCGGCGCATAGTGCCGCAATGACCTCCGCATCGCCAAATCCTGACAGCACAATTTCAGCGCCCTCAGCAGCCAAGGCCCGCGCCATGGCGAGACCGATGCCCGAAGTGGAGCCGGTAATCAGCGCGCGTTTGCCAGTCAGGAACATGGGCACATCACAAACATTCTCGACTCCAATGGCTTGTCGGCTAGATTGCCCGGCGAACAGAGCGGCCAGCCACCTATGATTCCGGCTGCACGAGGGAGACTATAAACATGCGGCTCGACGATTTCGATCCCAATTCCATCGATGTCGAGGATCAGCGCGGCGGTGGCGGACGTATGGGCCTGCCGATGGGCGGGCGCGGCGGCAAGCTAGGCTGCGGCACGCTGATCATTGTACTGATCGCGTCGTACTTCCTTGGCGTTGATCCCTCAATGATGATCGGCGGTTTGGAGCAAGTGCAGCAGACGACCCAGCAGACTGCGCCGCAACAGCAGGGCGGCACCAACGCCAGCGAAAGCTGCTCTGTGGATGCCATGAGCAAGCAGACCTGCGATGCGCTCTCGTCGCTCAACAAGACTTGGGAGCCGGTGTTCCAGCAATCGAACATAGCTTTCAAGCGGCCCAAGCTGGTGTTCTATTCGCAGGCTGGTCAATCCGGCTGCGGCGCTGCGCAAAGCGCGATGGGTCCGTTCTATTGCCCGGAAGACAGCGGCATCTACATCGATACCGATTTCTACAAGCAGATGGAGCGTGAGCTTGGCGCAACTGGCCAGTTTGCGCGCGATTATGTGATTGCCCACGAATATGGCCACCACATCCAGCGGCTGACCGGCATGTCCGATCAGGTTCGCAGCGCGCAGTCGCAAAACCCCAGCCAGGCGAACCAGCTTTCGGTGCGGCTTGAGCTTCAGGCCGATTGTTATGCCGGGGTCTGGGCCGCCAAGAACAAGGATCGGCTTGAGCCGGGCGATATGGAAAGTGGGCTCAACGCCGCACACCAGATCGGCGACGATGTGTTGATGCGCAATGCAGGTCGCCGCCCGGTCGAGGCCTCGTTCACCCACGGCTCAAGCGCACAGCGCACCCAGTGGCTGCGCCGCGGACTTGAGAGCGGGAACGATGAAGCCTGTGAAACCTTTGCAGACTTGAGGCGTTAGGGTCGCATCGGGCAGACTTTCCAGCATCAATTCTGGGCACCGAGGGGGCTAACTTCGGAGCAACTTCCTATGCGCACTATTCTTTTGACTACTTTTGCGACCGCGACCTTGTGCGTATCCCCGGCAATGGCGCGCGATCCGGCGCCATCCAATCAGTCCGACAAACCGGTAAACCAGCGAGATATTTCTGCTGGCGATGTCGCAGCAACACCACTGTCCGATCTCAACGTTCGCAAGACCGAAATGCCCCCAGTACTATTCGCTGCACTTGAGCAGGGCTACAGTTTGCGCGGGCTAGCCAGTTGTCAGCAGTTGTCCGCCGCAATTATTGAGCTCAATACTGCGCTGGGCGACGATATCGATATGCCGCAGAGCGGTGAGCAGCGCATGTCAGCGGGCCGTGTGGCACAATCGGTTATCGGCTCATTCATTCCGTTTCGCGGCGTAATCCGGGAAGTATCGGGGGCGAATAACCGCGACCGTGATATGCAATCAGCGGTACTTGCTGCGGTTGCCCGCCGCTCGTTCCTCAAGGGCACCGGACAGGCCCGCGGATGCCGCTATCCGGCACGCTCCGCAACGCTTGCGGCATTCAACCAGCGCATGAACCAGCAGAACGCGGAAGCCGCAAAGCGGGGCGACGGCAGGGGGAAAGACTCAAAATAGGTCAAGCTCAAGCATTGTTGATCTTGGCGTGCTGCGCTAATCGCTGCCGATGCGCCTATCTGACTGCCACAATATCGACGACTTCCGCCGCCTCGCAAAGCGGCGCCTACCGTGGCCGGTGTTCGACTATATCGACGGCGCAGCCGATGACGAGCTGACCAAGGCGCGCAACACTGCTGCCTATGCCGAGTGCGATCTGGTTCCCAATGTGCTCGCCGGGGTGGAATCGATCGACACCTCTGTGACGATCATGGGCCGCAAAAGCGCGTTGCCGCTCATTCTCTCCCCCACAGCGCTCCAGCGCGTGTTTCACTGGCAGGGTGAGCGCGCGGTGGCGCGGGCTGCGGAAAAGTTCGGTCTGTGGTTCGGTATATCCAGCCTGGCGACAGTCAGCATCGAAGAAGTCGCGGCGATAGTTTCGACGCCCAAACTGTTCCAGCTTTACGTTCACAAGGATGAAGGGCTCAACCGCTCGATGATTGAGCGCTGCCAGGCGGCGAAGTTCGACGCCATCGCACTGACGGTCGATACCATCGTCGGCGGCAAGCGCGAACGCTGTGCACGCAGCGGCTTTTCCTCGCCGCCGCGTTTCACACCGTCATCGATGCTCGGCTATGCGACCAAGCCCGCATGGACCCTGAACTATTTGGCGCGTGAGAAATTCGCCCTGCCCCAGCTCGATGGCCATGTTGCCGAGGGCACGGGAAAAGCGATGTCTATCCAGTCCTATTTCAGCGAAATGCTTGATCCGTCGCTCACCTGGAAAACCGCTGAGCGGATCCGCAATGACTGGGGCGGCACTTTCTGCCTCAAGGGCGTCATGAGCGCTGGCGACGCGCGCCGCGCGGTCGAGATTGGCGCGGACGCGATCATGATCTCCAACCACGGCGGCCGCCAACTCGACGGCAGCCGCGCGCCTTTCGATCAACTGCGCGAAATAGTCGATACGGTGGGCGGCAAAATAGAGATCATTTGCGACGGTGGCGTGCGGCGTGGCACCCATGTCTTGAAAGCACTCGCCGCCGGCGCAAACTGTGCCTCGGGTGGACGGCTCTATCTCTATGCACTGGCAGCGGCTGGACAGGCCGGGGTGGAGCGCGCCATCGCGCTGCTCAAGGACGAGATCGAGCGCGATATGCAGTTGATGGGCGCAACCCGAGTCGATCAACTTGATCGAGATCGCTTGCGCTGGCGGTAAGTTTCGCGGTCTTGCCGCAATGGCGGATATGCGTCACAGCGTGGCAATCAAGACAAAAGCTGGAGAGTGCATATGACCGACCTACGCTTCGACAACCGCGTCGCGGTAATAACCGGCGCTGGTCGTGGGCTTGGCCGCAGCTATGCACTTTTGCTTGCCTCGCGCGGGGCAAAGGTTGTTGTCAACGACATCGGCGTTTCGCGGTATGGCGAGGCACCGGACGCCAGCCCGGCGCATGACGTAGTCCAGGAAATCCGCAGCCTCGGCGGCGAAGCAGTCGCAAATACTGACAGCGTTTCGACGTCCGAGGGCGGACAGGCCATTGTCCAGACGGCGATCGACGCATTCGGCCGCATTGATATTCTCATCGCCAATGCCGGGTTCAACCGTCCCAAGCCATTGCAGGATTTGTCGCTGGAGGATTTTGAGGCGATTTTGGGCGTTCACCTGATGGGCGGCTACCACATTGCCCACGCCGCGTTCCAGCGGATGTGCGAACAGAAATACGGACGCATCGTGCTCACCTCGTCGATTGCCGGACTGTACAGTGAAAAGATGCTGGCGGGCTATGCAGTCGCAAAGGCGGGGTTGATCGGGATGTCGCAGGTATTCGCGCATGAAGGCGCCGCACATGGCGTGCAGTCCAATGCGATCATTCCTTCTGCCGAGACGCGACTCTCCGAAGGCCGCGATACGTCGATGTTTCCCGACATGAGCGCCGATTTGGTTGCGCCGCTGGTCGCATGGCTGTGCCACGAGAACTGCGCCATCAACGGCGAAATGCCTGTGGCGCTCGCAGGGCGGATTGCCCGCGCCTATGTGGCGGAGACGGTCGGAGTCTATCAGCCGGAATGGACTATCGAGCAGGTTGCTGCGCGCTGGGGGGAAATCGGTGACACGGCGAAAAGCGTCATATTCCCCTCGATACCCAGCGGCTTCAATGATCACCTCGCCTACAGCTTCGCCATGGCAAAAGCAGGCGGGGCCAAGACCCGCGCGGAAATGGAACAGTGAACGCCAAGGTTTCGATGACCGAAGTCGAGCGAGCGACACTCGAATTCGTCGCCCGCCACCGCGACACCTATCTCTCATCCTTGGGGCGCGAAGGGCAAATCCTCGATTACCGCCACCTCGGCGGCCACCGTTTCACCACCTGCCTGCTGCTCGAAACCGTTGGCCACAAAAGCGGCGCACGGCGGATCACTCCGCTGATCTATGGCGCGACCGGCGGCGAAGTCGTGGTCGCGGCATCCAAGGGCGGTGCGGACGTGCATCCGGCGTGGTATTTGAACGTAATCGCGCAACCGGAAGTAACGATCCAAATTGGCGGTCAGGCCTTCCGTGCCACTTGGCGGGAGCCGCAAGACGAAGAGCGCGACGCGGTGTGGGCGTTCATGGCAGGCGTCTATCCTCCGTATTACGATTATCAGGCAGCAACCGATCGCACTATCCCGCTGCTAATGTTCCAGGCGGGCAAGGAAGTTGCCGTCCTGCAACTCTAGCCTTGGTCTAGCCTGAATAAGGTGCGCAAATCTGCGTCATCGGCTTAAACTCCTGCTCAAACCGCCGTTAACCATGGCATGACAGCACATGACCCACAATTCGTCCGTGAGCAGCGCACCATCCTCCGCTGGCTTGGATTCGGCGGCAGACCGGCTTGCGATGGTACGGCAACGCTCAACGGTCTTATGGCGAAGCTTGAAACCAGCCTGACTGATTTTGCCGAAACCACAGTTACCGCGCGTAGCGTCACCCGGGAATACAACAGTGCCCTTGAAGCGCATGTCGGTGAATTGGAGCAGGTCAGCAAAGCCGGGGTGGTGATTAGCGAACTCGCGACCATCGCCAAGGTCATGCTCAAGCGCACCCGCGAAATCGAGCAGGAGATGAGCCGCAGTGAAATGCAGACCCGCACGCTGCAATCCAGCCTCGATGACGCGCGCCGCAGGGCGGATATGGACCACCTGACCGGCCTGCCAAACCGCCGGGCATTTGAAGCGGCGCTGGACAAGGATTTGGCAGCCGCAAAGGCAGCCGGTGAGCCGCTATGTGTCGCATTCGTCGATATCGACCATTTCAAACGGATCAACGACACGCACGGCCATGAAGCTGGCGATCGGGTGCTCAAGGCGGTTGCGCAGACGCTGGCCAAAATCTCCGGCGACAAATGCCATGTCGCGCGCCATGGCGGCGAGGAATTTGTTGTGATGATCCGCGGCAGGACACTCGAGGAAGCATGGAAAGTTCTCGACGGTGCCCGCGATGCCATGGCTGAGCGCCGCCTGGTTAACCGCGCCAACGACATGCCGTTCGGCAAGATCACCTTCTCAGGCGGGATTGCCGATGTGTTTGCCTATGCTGGCCACCGCGATGCCCTGAAAGCAGCCGACGATTCGCTTTATGTCGCCAAGGCCCAGGGCCGCAATTGCATTGTCTTTGCCGAACAAAGTACCCGGAGAGTCGCAGCTTAAGCCTTCCGCCGCGCCGCTACACACTATAGCCTCGCCCGAAATTCACCGGGAGAGACACGCAATGGCCTTTTCGCTCTATCACGCCTCGGTTGGCGCCTATCTGCAGATACTGCCCTCGATTGCCGGTCTGATTGCGAAGGCTGAAGCCCATTGCACCGAACATGGTCTACCCGCCGAAGCGCTGACTGGTGCGGCACTGGCGGGTGACATGTGGCCCTTTGCGAAGCAGGTCTGGGAATGCGACCATCATTCTGCACGGGCAATTGAGGGCCTGCGGAACGGCGTTTTCAGCCCAGATTTTGATAAGGCACCGCTCGACTTTGCATCCTTGCACGCGCGGATTGCCGGTTCCATCGCGACGCTCGAAGCTATCGATCCAGCCGAGATCAACGGCATGGAAGGGCAAGCCATGCGTTTTGAATTCGGCACCCGGCATATGGATTTCACTGCAGAAGACTTCTTGCTGACCTTTTCGCTGCCTAACTTCTACTTCCATGCTAGCGCTACCTATGGCGTATTGCGGATGAAGGGGCTGAATGTCGGAAAGCTGGACTTTCTAGGAAGAATGCGACTGATATCTCGATGACCAATCTATTCATGGCATCTAATTAAATCCATTTCGGTTCAAGTATTGATTGATGCGGAACAGAACTGTTTTTGTTTATTAACTCTTTTTGACTATCGGCCCTCAGCAGGGAGCAGAGGGACACCGGTGAGCAAAGTTATCGGCCTTTTCGTCAGGAGATTGATCGCTGATCATCAGCGCTGGTTAATCTATGTCCTGATGATGCTGGCGCTCGCAGCAGTGCTGATGGCGCTGCTCGCGCCTCTTGCCAATCCGCGTGCCTTTCTGATTTTCGCTGCAGTCACTCTGGGCTCTGCGATCAGTGTCGGAACCTATCTCGGTCGGCGCCTGCGGGTAGATCTGGCCGCGCGAAAAGCCATGGCGGATAAGGCCAGCCAGTCGGCCAGCCAGATCGAAGAACTGTTCGCCATGACCGACATGTTGCAAGCGGCGGAAGATCATGAAGATGCCGGTGCCGTCCTGATGGCCACCAGCCAGCGCCTGCTGCCGGCATTCGGCGGCGCGCTTTATGTCTTCAACAATTCGCGCGACCGGCTCGATCTGGCCAAGTCCTGGAATACCAGTGACAGCTTCATCCCGTCGGAATCTCTCCTTCCTGCCCATTGCTGGGCGCTCAAGCGCGGCAAGCCCCATATCAATGATCCCGGATCGCAAACCTTGTGTTGCATCCATCACCACAGCGATTCAGCCACCGTGGAAATCCCGATGATGGCGCGCGGCGCGGTGCATGGATTGCTGGTGATCGCAATCGAGGGCGAGCAGGCCTTCAACAGCCTGATGAACGTGCGCAGACTTGGCCGTGCGCTGGCCGATTCTATGTCGCTGGCCCTGTCGAACATCGCCCTGCGTGAGAAATTGCGCACCCAGTCGCTGCGTGACCCGCTGACAGGGCTGTATAACCGCCGCTATATGGAAGACGCGCTGGACCGCTATGTCAGCCTCGCCGAACGCACTGGCGGCGCAACATCAGTCGTGATGATTGATCTCGACAACTTCAAGAAGCTCAATGACGAACATGGTCACGCGATGGGTGATGCGGTTCTGCGCGATGTCGCCGCTCAACTTATAGGCGGATTGCGCCCCTCCGATGTTGTCAGCCGATACGGCGGTGAAGAATTGATCGTGATCCTGCCGGGATGCACCAGCGAAGACGCGCGGATCAAGGCCGAAATGATGCGCACGCGGATCGAAAGCCTGTCCGAGGCTCACGGCACCACCATCACCGCCTCCTTCGGTGTTGCAACCGTACCGGAAACCTCGACCAGTGCTGTCGATGTCATCCCCATGGCGGATGCGGCGCTTTATTCAGCAAAACTGGGCGGCAAGAACTGTGTCAGGGTTGCAGAACGGCGCGCCGGGCGGGAAGATCTCCAGCCACGTCTGGCGGTCACTTGCTGAAGGCGTTGTGGCACATACCGAATTCATCGATTGATCAGAAACACCACATAGCCCCTGAAAGCCGGGTTGCTCGCTAACGAGCCCGGGGCACGCCATTCCCCGCCTTCGACGAGTCCGATCTTGAATGGAACCGGCAGCCGCGCGAGCGATGCCATGTAGGCTTGGTATCCCGGTATTGTCTGCTTGCCCTGATAGGTCTGGATAACCACTTCATCGACCGTACCCGCCAGACCTGCGAGCGCCGCAGGATCGCCCTGCGCACTCCAGTCCATCAGACCCGTGACCGACAGGCGATAGCGCGCAGGCAAACGGCGGCGCAGGTCGCGCAGAAACATCGCATAGTCGGTTAGACCGCGCGTTCGGGCATCAAAATCGATCTGCAATCCGGTGAACCTCGGGTTCAGGGCATTCCAGTTTGAAACTTCACGCAGCACATGCCGATAGATGCTCTCCTGCCAATCGAGCCGTTCGGCGCGGACAGTCAGCCAAACCTGCGAATTCGCCAGCTGGGGCGGCTCGGCGCGCAAAGTGACGAATTGGCCGTTGTCGTCCCCGCGAACCTCGCCCGCGTGCAGATAGATCGTCTTTGCGCTCGCCAACGCCTCAGGCGGACGAACACCGCTCCACAGAAAAAATGCATCGTAGTCACTGGGATCTACCCGCGCTGAGTCCTCGTCCGTAAAAGCCTGACATGCGCCTAGCAAAAGCGCACCGAGCGCAATGGCGACCCACCGGCGCCGCGCTACCAGAAGTATTGCAACCTCCGCGCCCATGGGCTTGCCGGAAAGTCTCGCTTGAGTTGCTGAAACCAGGCCCTGCGCTGTGTCTTGGGCACATCAGTGCCGCACTCGCTGGTGCCGCCGGGGGCGTAACACATCACTGCACGGTAGAGCGCGTAGGCCTTGTCTGGCGCAGCCGCACGTGGATCAGCAATCACGCCGTCATAGATGGCCCCACGCGTCAGCCGGGCACCTGGATAGAGGCTTGGCGCTCCGCCCAACTCATCCTTGGCCATCTTGCGGCCGTACTGGTCGAAATAGTCGAAACCGTTGAGCCGCCAGAAATCGCCAAGGCATAATCGCGCAGGTACGTTCGCCGGACTGTTGGCAAGCGTGCTGGCGGTCTGCGCCAGGACCGGACAGGCGTAGCCATCTGACCATTTGCCTGACGCGAAACTCGCAAGAAGCTCGGTCTTATCCCAAGCGACAGTTTCTTCAGTCGGTACGGGGACCGCAATCCGCCGACTTGCCGCAAAGCCTGCGTAGTCGCCCCGGCTGAGCTGCTTGTTGAGCAGGGTAAACAGCGCGGTCCGGCGCTCATCCAGCGGCCGCGTTGAGTCGAGTGCCTGCGTACGAAGGATATCGGGACCAGCAGCGTGTTCCAGCAGGATGTTGCGGATATTGCTGTCAGTGATCGGCGAATTCTTTGCAAAAACCTGCGCCAGCTTGCCATGCCGCTCATAATTCATTGCAAGTGCCAACTCGATGCCAGGGCGCTGCCACAAGCCAGTCGCGCCGCCCATCAACTCGCGCCAGAAGCCGGCTTCATTTGGATCGCCCAGTGCCGCCAGCGCCATGCCGCGCAGCATCTGGCGGCTATAGGCGAGCGAGGAGTAGGCGGGCTGGCGCGCGTCGTCGGGGATCAGCTGCAACACCCGCTTCATGTCTTTGCCAACATGAAACGCATGGCTGGCTTGCAGGAAGGACCACAGATCGGGTTGCCCGGCAAATGTGGCCTGCTGCACTGCTAGTGCGCTCGCTGATAGCGATGGCCCCTCGCCCGATCCTTCAGCACTGCGACCGTCACGCATTGCCGCCAGATCCTGAATTGCGAGCAACATTGCCCCCTGCGCCGCCGCTCCACTGGCTTCGCCCTGCGGATAGAGAAATTTGTTGTCGATCTCCTCGACCAGCGCCGCTGCCATCGCATCATTGCGGCCTACCGTGCCGAGCAAGCGCTCATATTCGCGCGACAGCCTCTGCGTATCGGCGGAAAGCCAAAGAATCCGTCGCTGCAACCCCTGCGCTGACGCAGCATAACGGCCCTGCGGCCAAGCTTTAAGGTAGGCGGCAAGTGCCGATCCAGCGCGCCCGATAGCCGCCTTATCGACGGATTTTGGTCCCTGAAAATAGCCATAGTCATCAAATGCATTGGCTATCGCCGCGTTCAGATCGACTCGCGCGCTCATATAGGCCGCAGTCTCCGCCACCCACGGATCGCGCGCCGAAACCAGTGCGGCAAATCCGCCGCGCGCATCATCCCACCGCCCGGCATAGAAGGCATCTGAAGCCAGCAGGTAGTTTTGGAACGCCTGTCCGGCTGGAGTTGAAATCGCAGACAGTGTGACACGTGGCGAAACGGCGGCGGCAGACGGGTCTGCGCAAGTCTGCTCCAGCTTTCTCCGCGCATCGGCCAACAGGGTGCGTTCGGCAGTGGTTGGTCCACGATTGCTGGCTAGTGCCGCTACGAAGGCCGCCTTGCCGCTGGCCAGGCTGAAACAACGAGAGCCAGCGTAGTCATTTGAAACCTCGGAATCACCGGTCACTGTCGGTATCAAAGCGGTGCGCACCAGGCCCCAATCGAGAAAAACGCGGCCAAAATCCTCGTCATTCCAACCCGGTGCAGGATATGCCCCAATTCCCGAGGCGCCGCGCGTCAGGAACAGGAGGTTTACGCGCGTATCATTGGACGGCGAAAGCATGGCGCGGCTGGCGCAGTGACGGTCCT
Organism: Novosphingobium sp.; assembly: GCA_031428495.1. Lineage (GTDB taxonomy): Bacteria > Pseudomonadota > Alphaproteobacteria > Sphingomonadales > Sphingomonadaceae > Novosphingobium. The sequence continues at coordinate 4,330 of JANPPM010000181.1, read as the reverse complement.
TGTCGAACAGCTTCCAGCTTGGATAGCACCCCCCGTCACTGCTGGCAGAAACCGCTCCGGACAGCGCACACAGGCCCAGAGCAGTCGCTGCCAACAAAACTTTACGCGCCATGATTCACTCCCCACCGAAGCCTCGAGTGTCACACCATTGGCCTGCCACTAACAAGAAAAAAGGGGGCCGCCGCAGCAGCCCCCTCCATTTTCTTTGCCAATGGCGAAGAGTATTTAGTCGTCCTTGAGGAACGCCGGAATGTGGTTGGGATCGCCACCTTCACGGCCGCCTTCGCTGCGAGGGCCGCGATCGCCGCCGCCTTCACGACGCGGACCGCGATCACCACCGCCCCCGCCGTCACGGCGGGGGCCGCGACTGCGATCACCGCCGCCACCGGGACGACGATCACCGCGATCACCGCTGGGGCGATCCGTGCGCGGCTCGCGCGCCGGGCGGGTATCTTCGATCTCGGCGCCAGTTTCCTGATCCACCAGACGCATCGACAGACGAACCTTGCCGCGCTGGTCGATCTCAAGCACCTTGACCTTTACGGCCAGACCTTCGGAAACGACGTCAGTGGGCTTCTCAACCCGCTCGTTGCGCATTTCGGACACGTGGACGAGACCGTCCTTGCCGCCCATGAAGTTCACGAAAGCACCGAAATCAACGATGGTGACAACCTTGCCGTCATAGACCTTGCCGACTTCAGCCTCCTCGGTAATGCCAAGGATCCATGCGCGGGCCGCTTCGATCTGTGCCGGATCGGAGCTGGACAGCTTGATCAGGCCTTCATCGTCGATGTCGACCTTCGCGCCGGTTTCAGCCACGATCTCGCGGATTACCTTGCCGCCGGTGCCAATGACTTCGCGGATCTTCGACTTGTCGATCTGCATTGTCTCGATACGCGGTGCGTAATCGGAAAGCTCAGTGCGCGAAGTGCCCAATGCCTTGGTCATCTCGTTGAGGATGTGCGCGCGGCCGCCCTTGGCCTGCTCGAGAGCAGCGGCAAAGATTTCCTGCGTGATGCCGGCAACCTTGATGTCCATCTGCATCGTGGTGATGCCTTCGGACGTTCCGGCAACCTTGAAGTCCATGTCGCCCAGGTGATCTTCATCACCCAGAATGTCGGACAGGACGGTGAAGTCCTTGCCCTCAAGGATCAGACCCATCGCAATGCCCGAAACCGGACGCTTGAGCGGAACGCCCGCGTCCATCATAGACAGCGACCCGCCGCAGACCGTCGCCATCGACGACGAACCGTTGGACTCGGTGATGTCTGACACAACACGGATCGTGTAAGGGAACTCTTCCTTGCTCGGCAGCACTGCCTGCAACGCACGCCATGCGAGCTTGCCGTGGCCGGTGTCGCGCCGCGAGGGAGCGCCGAAACGGCCAACTTCACCAACCGAATAGGGCGGGAAGTTATAGTGCAGCATGAAGTTCGAGTAAGTCAGGCCTTCCAGCCCATCGATCATCTGCTCGCTCTCGCGGGTGCCCAGTGTCGTGGTGCAGATCGCCTGGGTTTCACCCCGGGTGAACAGCGCCGAACCGTGGGTGCGCGGCAGGAAGCCGACCATAGCCTCGATGGCACGAACTTCGTCGACCTTGCGGCCATCGATGCGGCTGCCATCCTTGAGGATCGCGCCGCGAACGATGTCGGCCTCGACCTTCTTGACCGACTTCATCGCTGCCATCTGGGTCTGGCCGTCTTCGCCAGCGAAAGCTTCCTTCGCCTTGGCGCGCGCTGCGTTGAGCGCGTTTGAACGCTCCGACTTGTCGGTCAGCTTGTAAGCGGCGGCAATGTCCTTGCCGATCAGATCCTTGAGCTTCGCCTTGATCGCCGAATTGTCGGTAATCGCAACTTCCCACGGATCCTTCGCGGCTTTCTCGGCCAGATCGATGATCGCGTTGACGACCTTCTTGATCTCGTCATGGGCAAACAACACTGCGCCGAGCATGACGTCCTCGGGAAGCTCCTTGGCTTCCGATTCAACCATCATCACGGCATTGCCAGTGGCGGCGACCACGAGGTCGAGCGCGCCGGCAGCGGCAGTTTCCTGCTTGGGGTTCAGCGTGTATTCGCCGTCCTCATAACCAACGCGGGCTGCGCCAATCGGTCCCATGAAGGGCAGGCCCGAAATAGTCAGCGCAGCGGAGGCCGCAATAAGCGCGACAATATCAGGCTCAGTCTCACCGTCATAGCTGAGAACGTGACAAATGACGTTGATTTCGTTATAGAATCCCTCGGGGAACAAGGGGCGGACCGGACGGTCGATCAGGCGGGAAACCAGCGTTTCCTTTTCCGTCGCGCCGCGCTCACGCTTGAAGAAGCCGCCCGGAATGCGTCCGGCGGCGAAGAATTTTTCCTGATAGTGGACGGTGAGCGGGAAGAAATCCTGCCCTTCCTTGACGCTCTTGGCGGCAGTGACCGCGCACAGAACGACAGTTTCGCCGAGAGTGGCGAGAACCGCGCCGTCAGCCTGACGGGCAATGCGGCCGGTTTCCAGAGTGAGGGTCTTTCCGCCCCAATCCAGCGATACAGTTTTTACGTCGAACATTTAGTTTTCCTTCTGCCCGCCGGCCCTATTGCTCTGGCGGGTTTTGCTGCCGGGGTATCCGTCCCGGTCCGGTGCGGGGCGCTTTGGCCCCATGGCCTCCGCCGCCGAAATGCGTACGGAACCCCAAAAGCAAAAGGCGGCCCGCGATGGAGCCGCCCTGCTAATTTACTTGCGAAGCCCAAGCTTGGCGATCAGCGCATTATACCGCGCCACATCGCGGCTCTTGAGATAGTCCAGCAGCGAGCGCCGCTTGTTGACCATCATCAGCAGACCCCGGCGTGAATGGTTGTCCTTGTGGTGATCCTTGAAGTGACCTTGCAGCGTGTTGATGCGGCTGGTCAAGATCGCGACCTGGACTTCGGGCGAGCCGGTAGCGTTGGCGCCGCGGCCGGTGTCCTTGATGATCGATTGCTTCAGTTCGGCAGTTACCGACATACATTTACTCCGCGACATCGGGAAGGTTGAACCCCCGCACGACCTTGGCGAAACCGCCAGAAAGCTCAACCAGTGCGAGGGGGACTTTGCCCGCCCGTGCCCAGTATAGCCCATCGTTTTGGGGCAGTCCGGCCAGAACCCGGCCCTGTCGGACCATGCTTGCCTGTTCCGGACCGAGGTTTAGAGCCGGGATGTCGTCCAGCCCTGCCTCCAGCGGCAAGAGTACGTTCTCAAGGCCCGCGCCCTTACCCACTGCGTTCAATTTGTCCAGTGAAATCGCTTGGGTCAGAGAGAACGGACCGGCGCGGCTGCGGCGAAGATGCGTGACATGGCCTACAGTGTCCAGCGCATAGGCAATGTCACGGGCGAGGCTGCGGATGTAGGTGCCTTTTGAGACGTGGGCGTGGAGGGTGATGCTCTCAAGAACCTCCCCGGACCGGGGAGTGGGACCATGCGAAGCATGGTGGAGGGGTGCAGCGGGTAAATTGACCCCACCACCACCGCCTGCGGCGCCGGTCCCCCTCCCCGGTCCGGGGAGGTATTGGAGAGCATGGATTCTCACCGCCCGCGCCTTGATCTCCACCACCTCGCCCGCCCGTGCCCGGTCATAGGCACGCTGGCCATCGATCATCAGAGCCGAGTAGGCTGGCGGTACTTGCTCAATCGGCCCCGTAAATCGCGCCAGCACAGCCTCAACCTCTTCCAGTGCGGGCCTAACCGGACTTTCCGCCACAACCCTGCCCTCAAGATCAAGCGTATCGGTCTCAATTCCAAACCGGATAGTGAATTCATACTCCTTGCTGGCATCCAGCATCCGCCCGGCCAGCTTGGTGGCCACGCCCAGCGCAATCGGCAGCACGCCGGTAGCCAGTGGATCGAGAGTGCCGCCGTGGCCGACTTTGACCTTGCCAAATCCAGCCTCGCGCATGTTGCGCTTCACCGCAGCGACTGCCTGCGTCGAGCCGAGCCCCAGTGGTTTGTCGAGTATTATCCAGCCGCTTGGGCTCTTCATCGCCTAGTTGAGCACATAGCGCGGTCCCGGCCCGGCCGCGCCGGCGCGGTCCTCGCGGTTATACATCTGGCAGCGTTGAAGGCTGAGGCACCCGCAACCAATACATTCATCGAGCTTGTTGCGCGCACGATTGAGCAACTGAATCTTCGCATCGAGTTGCTTGCGCAAGACGCGATTGACGCGCAGCCAGTCCGATTGGCCCGGCGTGCGGCCTTGCGGCAGGCTGGCCAAAGCTACTTCAATCTCGTTAAGTGCAAGGCCAAGTCGCTGTGCGATCAGGATGAAACTGAGTCGGCGAATATCAGAACGCATATAGCGCCGTTGGTTGCCAGT
>JANPPM010000180.1:0-2516 GCA_031428495.1 Novosphingobium sp. | reverse complement strand
CCGGACTTGATCCGGGACCGCTGGGGTTACACCGCAAGGTGTGCGTGATCCGGCCAGCGGTCCCGGATCAAGTCCGGGACGACGATGGCCGTCAAATCTCCAGCTGGCTGCCCAGCTCGACCACGCGATTTGTCGGCAGCCGGAAAAACTCCATCGCACTGGCCGCATTGCGCAGCATCCAGGCAAACAGCTTTTCGCGCCAGATTGCCATTCCCGGCTTGGCCGAGGCGATCAGCGTCTGGCGGGAGAGGAAAAAGCTGGTCTTCATCATCTCAAACGGCTCGCCGCACATGCTCACGCGCTTGAGCAGCACTGGCACATCGGTCTCCTCAAGGAACCCGCAGCGGATTGTCAGCCGGTAAAAGCCGTTGCCCATATCCTTGGTCTCATAGCGGTCCTTTTCTTCGACATAGGGCACATCCTGCACCGCCACCGTCAGGATCACCACGCGCTCATGCAGCACCTTGTTGTGCTTGATGTTGTGGAGCAGTGCTGAGGGCACGCCCTTGTTGGTCGAAGCCATGAAGATCGCCGTGCCGGGCACGCGGGCCGCGCTGGAATGCGCGCTCTTGGCAAAGACCTCCACCGGGATCGTGCCTTCTGCCATGTTCTGCCGCATCAGAAGCCGCCCGCGCGACCAGGTGGTCAGCATGGTGAAGATCACCCCGGCGATCGCCAAGGGCACCCAGCCGCCATCAGGCACCTTGATCAGGTTTGCGCCGAGATAGGCCATATCGACAATGATAAAGACCAGCACCAGCGGCGCGGCCTTCCACACCGGCCAGCGCCACAGGCTGATCAGCACCGCCGCGAGCAGCAGCGTATCAATGAACATCGCGCCGGTCACCGCGATGCCATAAGCCGCAGCGAGGCGGCTAGATGACTGGAAGAACAGCACCAGCACGATGACCATAATCATCAGCCCCCAGTTGACCGTGGGGATATAAATCTGCCCTGCCTTGGAAGCACTGGTGTGCTTGATCTGCATGCGCGGCATGAAACCAAGCTGGATCGCCTGCTGGGTCAGCGAGAACGCACCGGTTATCACGGCCTGACTGGCAATGATTGTCGCCAGCAGAGCCAGAATGATCACGGGAATGCGCACCATGTCAGGGATCATCAGGAAGAACGGATCCTTGATCGCCGCCGCCGCGCCCGCTGCATCTAGCGAAAGCACCATAGCGCCCTGCCCCATATAGTTGAGCATCAGCGCGGGCAGGACGAAGGCCAGCCATGAAACGCCGATCGGCTTGCGGCCGAAATGCCCCATATCAGCATAAAGCGCCTCAGCCCCGGTCACCGCCAGAACCACGCTGCCCAGCGCAACAAAGGCGCGGAAGCCATCGGTGGTGAAAAAATACATCGCATTGAGCGGGTTCAACGTCTCCAGAATAATGCCGGGCATCTTGACCAGATAAAGCACGCCCAGAACCGAAAGCGTCGCAAAATAGGTAAGCATGATCGGCCCGAACAGCCGCCCGACTTTCTCGGTTCCGCGAGACTGGATGGCGAACAGGCCTAGCAGGATCGCCACCGCAATCGGCACGATCCAGCCCTTGAAGCCGGGATGGACGTATTGCAGACCCTCGGTTGCCGAAAGCACCGACATGGCCGGCGTAATCATCGAATCGCCATAGAACAGCGCGGTTGCAAAGACGCCGAGCAGGATGAACGGCCCGGCCCACTTCGCGTTCTCGCTCTTGCGGTTGATCAGCGCCAGCAGGGCCAGACTGCCGCCTTCGCCCTTGTTGTCAGCCTTCATGATCGTCAGCACATATTTGAAGGTCACCACGATCATCATCGACCAGAACACCAGGCTCAAAACGCCGTGGATGTGCACGGGATCAACCTGAATGCCCGGCGCGCCGTGATGCGACGCAAAGGTTTCACGAAAGGCATAGATCGGACTGGTGCCGATATCACCAAAGACAACGCCGATTGCGCCGATGGCCAGTTTGGCCAGACCGCCTTGATGGTGCCCTGCGGCTGATGCGTGCGGCGCTGCTGCGCCGGGCGATGGTTCGCCCGCGCTGCCAGCATCTGACTGCCCCGAATCGCTCATGCAGGCGCCCCGTTCATTGTGGGAATTCCGATAAATCCGCGCCCGTCGGCAGCGGCAAGGTAGCGGCGCTTAGCAACAAGCAAGAGGTGGGGCAATCTTATGGTGTGTGTCCCGCACCAGCGGATTGCAAAGCAGCTATCCGCGCCTCGATAGTGCTGCGCCAGATGGCATCGCGTGGTGCCTGGCTAAGCCGGTATTGCCACCACAGCAGGGCCAGATCGCCGCGCCCGGAGCGCTCCATCGCAGTGCCAACCAACAGCGGCGGTGCCCCCGCTGCCAGCACGGTCTCGTCAGCGCGCTGATAGGCAAGCAATGCCGCTGGGGACAGCCGTCCCCCGGCATGGCCATAGAGAGCATCTCCCAGCGCCAACCAGCCCTGCGGATCACGCGGAGTGCTCTGCACCGCGCCGAGCAGCACTTCGGCGGCATCGCCAAAATTGCCGCGCCGCGCCAT
>JANPPM010000179.1:0-11219 GCA_031428495.1 Novosphingobium sp. | reverse complement strand
CACCGAGGACGAGATCTTCGGATATGCCAAACTGACCATTTTTGCCGGTGGCGGCACCACCTGGCGGCAGATGGGCATCACCATCGACGCGCTGCTGAACAATTATCATTTCTGGGAAGACTGCGTGAAGGACCGCAGCCTGCTGGATCAGGCGGTCGAGGAAGGACTGCGCTGGCGGGCCACCGATCCGGTTTTCCCGCGCCTGTGCACGGAAGATACCGAGGTCGAAGGCGTGATGGTCCCCGCCGGAGTGCGCGTCGATATGTGTTTGGGCGCAGCCAACCACGATCCCGAAAAGTTCAAGAACCCGGAAGTTTACGACATCTACCGCGACAAGAGCCACCAGATGGGCTTTGGCTTTGGCCCACACCGGTGCCTGGGCATGGATGTTGCGCGGCAGGAAATGATTGTCGCCATAAGTGGCCTGATGGACCGCTTCCCCAAAATGCGGCTCGATCCCGACAAGCCCAAGCCGCGCTACCGGGGTCTCGATCACCGGGGGATGGATGCCGTAACCGTCCGGCTCAAGGGTTAAGGAGAAACACGCAATGGCAATCGCACCGGGAACCGGCACAGACATTACTTTGATCGGCGACGAGCATGTCCGCGTCTATCAGGAAACCAATGGCGAAACCGGCTACATCTGGAACGGGGTGACCGCGCTGCTGTTCACTTACACCGGGCGTAAATCGGGCGACAAGCTGACGCGGGCAATCATCTGCACCAAGATCGGCGATAGCTATGCGATCATCGCCAGCAAGGGCGGCGCGCCCAGCCACCCCTTGTGGTATCTCTCGCTGCTCGAAAACCCCAATGTCGATGTTCAGGTCAAGGCCGACAAGTTCAAGGCCGTCGCCCGCACCGCGCAGTCGCCAGAGCGCGAAGCGATCTGGGCTGAGGCAGTCAAGCACTGGCCCAACTTCGATGTCTATCAATCGCGCACTGAACGGCCGATCCCGGTGGTGGTGCTCGATCCGGTGCGGGACTAGCATCAGTCCATGAAGCAGGTCGTCCTCGCAAGCTATGCCAAGGGCAACCCGCGCCCGGAAAACTTCGCCGTGGTCAAGGCACCGATGCCCGAGGCTGGCGAAGACGAGATCCTGCTCAAGACACTATGGCTGGCGCTGGACCCCTTGATCCGCTTTGCCATCGACGAAGTTCGGCTATCGGGCGCGGCGCAGGTCAATCCGGGCCACGTTCTTTACGGGCCGACCGTGAGCCAAGTGGTCACATCGAACCATCCCGATTATGCCGTCGGTGACATCGTCGAGGGCCGCACCGGCTGGCGCGAATATGCGGTCGTCGCGCCGGACAGCGCCGACTATCGCGGGCCGCCGCGCAAGCTTGACCCCTCGCTAGCCCCGGTGCAGACCGCCTTGGGCGCACTCGGCATGCCGGGCCAGACGGCCTATGTCGGCATGATCGACACCGGACGGGTCAAGGCAGGCGAGACCGTAGCTATTTCGGCTGCGGCGGGGGCCGTCGGCAGCCTCGCCGGGCAAATCGCCAAAGTTATGGGCGCACGCGTAATCGGCATTGCTGGGGGGCCAGGCAAATGCCGGGCGCTGCTCGACCTCGGCTTCGATGCAGCGGTTGACTACAAGGCGGCGGACTTTGCCGCGCAACTGAAAGCGGCTTGCCCGCAAGGCATCGATCTCTATTTCGACAACACTGGCGGCGCCGTGACACTGGCAGTCCTGCCCCTGCTCAATCGCGGCGCGCGAATGGCAGTCTGCGGCTTCATCGCCTATTACGGCATGGGGCTGGAAGGCCCCGGCCCGGACCACATGCCCGCGATCTACCGCGCGATCAATTCCAAGGCGCTGGAGATCAAGGGTTTCGCCAGCTTTGGTGCCGGGCCCGAACCCATCGAGAAAATCGCAGGCTGGATGCGGGAGGGCAATGTCAGCTTCCCCGAAACAGTAGTGTACGGCCTCGAAGCCGCGCCCGAGGCTTTCTCGGCGGTGTTTTCCGACAATTCTTTTGTTGGCAAGCTGCTGGTGAAAGTGTCAGGGTTCCCGTCATGACCACTGCCACCCTGCCCCCGCCCCTGCGCCAGACCGCGATGCCCGCGCCCGTCCGCACCGCCAATTCTGTGCGCCGGACCATGACCATCGATGTGTCTTGGCCCGATGGTGCAGAAGGAGACCGCCTGTTCATCGGCCGCTGCCGAGACTATCGCACTCCGGCCGATGGCAGCAGTGGTGCTGTGCTCGATGAGGCCGAATTTCAGGCCAGGCTGGCGCAGGACAAGACCATTACCGCAATTACCGCCACGCCTGCCCCCCAGGGCATTGAGCGACTGGTCGGTGTGCGCGGCGGCAACCACTTGCGCCTGTTCATCAAGGAAACCATGCCAGAATTGATTGCCGGGGGTGCACCAATCTATCTGCCGCTTGATGACATTTCAGGCACTTCACTGGTCTCCGCATTTGCCTGGTCGCAATGGGCCGATAACTGGGCCGAGCAGCTGCGTGAGCGGCTGGGCAGTGATGAGTTCGAACGCCTGATGAGCGACCGGGTGAATATCTGCTGGGGCCTTCAGGAAGGCAACAGTGGGGTTTCCCCCAGTGGCCCGCCCCATAACCCAGCCGAGGGTGACGCAGGCGATATCGTCAATTCCGCCGACCCGGAAGGATGGCATGATCTGCCCGAAAATGACGGACCGGGTTTCCGCCGCGCGCGCCGCATCGATGTGACCCGCGATGATGCCGCCGGGCTTATCCGGATTTCTGCCGGATTTCAGGACAGCGCAAAGCGCCGGACAGTCGGCCGCGTTGCTATCCATGAGTATGATCTGGAGGCAACTGCGGACCTCGCCAGCGGCACGCTGCTGACCTTGACCCCGCACGCCCGTATCCTGCCTTTCAGCGAATGCCCCGGCGCCGTAGCGAACACCCAGCGGCTGATCGGTCGCACTCTCGGGGACATCCGCGAGGCCGTGGTTGAGCAATTGCGCGGACAGCAAGGCTGCACGCACCTTAACGATGCCCTGCGCGCATTGGCGGAAGTGCCAAAGTTGGCGGGTTATCTGGCGAATGGTCACTAGGCGCAGATCCGCGCTTGTCCTGCGCGCCCTCAGGCGATAGTCGCTCGCCGCTGAAACCAGCGTCAAGGAAGCTCCCATCATGTCCGATCTCGAAACCGCCATCGAAAATGCATGGGAAGTCCGCGACACCGTTACCCCGGCAAGCAGCGATGTGCGTGCCACGGTCGATTCAGTCCTCGATCTGCTCGACAGCGGCAGCGCGCGGGTGGCCGAGCCTGACGGTAACGGCGGTTGGAAGGTCAACCAGTGGCTGAAAAAAGCAGTACTACTCTCGTTCCGCCTTAACGATAACGGCGTGATGGACCTCGGCTCTGCTGGCGCACCTGCGTTTGACAAGGTGCCGCTCAAGTTCACTGGCTGGGACGATGCCCGCTTCCGCGAGGCTGGTATCCGCGTAGTCCCCGGTGCGGTCGTGCGCCGCAGCGCCTTCATCGCCAAAGGCGCGGTGCTGATGCCCAGCTTCGTCAATCTGGGTGCCTATGTTGGTGAAGGCAGCATGATCGACACCTGGGCCACCGTCGGCAGCTGCGCGCAGATTGGCAAGGGCGTGCACATCTCAGGCGGTGCCGGGATCGGCGGCGTGCTGGAGCCGTTGCAGGCCAATCCCGTGGTGATCGAGGACGGCGCGTTCATCGGCGCGCGATCGGAAGTTGCCGAGGGCGTAATCGTGGGCACCGGCGCAGTCCTCTCGATGGGCGTGTTTATCGGGGCATCGACAAAGGTCGTCGACCGCGCCACCGGCGAAATCTACATCGGCAAAGTTCCGCCCTATTCAGTGGTCGTTCCCGGCGCATTGCCCGGCAAACCGATGGCGGATGGCACACCCGGACCCTCGCTTTACTGCGCGGTAATCGTCAAGATCGTCGACGCGCAGACCCGCTCCAAAACCGGGATCAACGAGTTGCTGCGCGACTGACCGCAGGACCGCTATGACCTCAGTGCTTTGCGTCCAGTTTGCCGTTTCTTCGGCCATGCTGGTCGGCTGCGTTCTGGTGCATGGCATTGGTCTTGCCAGCCTGAACAAGGCGATCCGCAGTGAAGCCTCGATTGAGCGATTGCGCCATATCGAACCGCTTTCGCCGCGCGGTGCGGTCTTTACCCTGGGAACAGTTCTGGCGCTGATCGTTCTGCATGGGATCGAGATCTGGGCCTTTGCCCTGCTCTATTTGGGGCTCGGTGCGGTGCCATCACTCGAGGAATCGCTCTATTTTTCGACCATCAGCTATTCGACTGTGGGCTACAGCGATCTTCATATCGCAAAGGACTGGCGCTTACTTGGTGCGTTTGAAAGCATTCTGGGCATCATTCTGTTGGGCTGGTCGACCGCATTCTTTTTCCGCATGCTAGGCCGCATCGACGCCCACTGACCGCCGCGACGGAACACGGTGGCCTGCCAGTCGTTATTCCGGCATAGTGCTATGGGATCGCATCAGCGAGGGAGAACGGCCATGGAACGACAGGGCGACGAAGTTCATATTTCTACCGAAGAAGCCAGCGGCGGCACCAAACCGCATATCGTGCGCTATGTGCTGTTCATCAGCCTGCTGCTCGCCATCATAGGGCTTTCAGCGGTGTGGATCACCGGGGCTAACTCAGGTGCGCAGCATACTGCGGACAGTGCTGTGACCAATGACGCAGCGAAGAGCGACGAAGTTCGCTAGCTTCAGAACGTCGTGGGATTTTCGATAGGCGGATCGCCGCGATGCGCAGCGGCGAAGGATTCCGCTGAGCGCAAAACCCGCAGCATATTGCGGCTAGCGATCTTTTCGAGGTCGCTCTGCGCATAACCGCGCCGTGCCAGTTCGGTGAACAACGCGGGATAATCGCCAACATCGGCAAAGCCCGCGACAGCGCCCCCGCCATCGAAGTCTGCGCCTACACCGACATGACCGGTGCCGATACGCCGGGCGATGTGATCGATATGATCGGCAAACTGGGTGAGGGTCGCCGTGGGCTGGGGATGAGCGCTCAGCCAGGTATCGAGCGCAGGCTGGACGCGGGCCGGATAGCCGACGTGGATGACGTTCAGGCGTGCTTCTTCGGCAGAGCGCAATGCCCGCCACTGCCGCAGATCCTCACTGACGAAATAATTGACAGCGGTCACCATGATGATCCCGCCATTGGCTTTCAGCCGGTCAAGCACATCATCGGGGACATTGCGCGGATGGCCGTTGATCGCGCGCGCATTCGAATGGCTGAACATAACCGGTGCGCGCGCCGCATCGAGCGCGTCGTTCATCGTCTCTGCCGAGGTATGGCTGAGGTCGACCAGCATGCCGATGCGCTGCATCTCGCGCACCACCTGAACGCCAAAGGGCGACAATCCGCCGCTCTTCGCCACATCGTTCGACGAATCCGCCCAGCCAATCGTCTTGTAATGCGCCAGCGTCATATACCGCGCGCCCAAAGCATGCATCTGGCGCAGGACGCCAAGCGAAGAGCCGATCGAACCGCCGCCTTCCATGCCGATCAGCGATGCAACCTTGCCCGCGCGCATCGCCCGTTCAACCTCTGCCGCGCTGGTTGCCAGCTGGAGCCGGTCGGGGTGCAACGCAATCAGCCGCTTGACCGTGTCGATCTGCTCCATCGTCGCCTGAACTGCCTGCGGCTCTGGCAGATTGAAATCAACATAGACCGACCAGAACTGCGCACCGAGGCGGCCCTTCCCGATCCGGGCGAGGTCAGTCTGCATCGCCGGGCGCTTGGTTGCGGGATCGGCGGTCTGCGCGGTGTCGCGAAAATCAAAGTTGCCCAGCATGTTCTTGCGGCGATCCCGCAATTGCTCGGGCACATCGTTGTGCCCGTCCCACACCGGCGCGGCCCGCAGCGCAGCATCGGCGACCTGTTCGGGCGTGCGCGCCGACAAGGGCCCGGCAAGCGCCGCCAAGGCCGTTCCCGCGAGCACCAGTGCTGAAATCCGCCGCCTCCGAAGACGCTGTTTGGCGTTCACGGCTATCATCCCGCAATCATCGTCTGGATAAATTCGCGCGGGTCGGTCATGATCGTGTTCCCTCCTGTTTGAATGCGGGAGAGACTATCGGAGCGACGCCATCTATCAAGAGCCAACACCATGAATGGCGCACATGCTGGAGTTCGCACCGCCGCACGCGCCGCGCTGGCGCTGTTCTATGGCGCGGCGGGGCTGTTTCATCTCGCCCTGCCCGCACCGTTCATCGCCATCACCCCGCTCTGGGCGATGTGGCCACAGGAAGTGGTGATGCTCACCGGAATTGCAGAGCTGTTCGGTGCCATGGGTCTGATCCAGCCGTTCGACCCGCGCCTGCGCCGGGCCGCTGCCATCGGGCTGGCACTCTATGCCGTGTGTGTTTTCCCCGCGAACATCAATCACATGTTGATCGACATGGCTAGGGCGGAGCCAAACCCTGGTTTAGCCTACCATATTCCGCGCATGGCGTTTCAGCCGTTCATCATCTGGCTGGCGCTGTGGGCGGGCGAAGTGATCGACTGGCCTTACCGCTCGGCAACCAAGCCGCGCTGAGCCGACAAAACCCTTGCCCAATCGCGCCGCTTGGTGTTGCGAAGCGGCCCATGGACGAGTTCGACTATATCATTGCAGGCGGCGGCAGCGCGGGCTGCGTGCTCGCCAACCGGCTGAGCGTCGATCCGCGCAATCGCGTGCTGCTGCTCGAAGCGGGTGGCCGCGACAATTATATCTGGATCAAGGTTCCGGTCGGCTATCTCTATTGCATCGGCAATCCGCGCACGGACTGGCTGTACCAGACCGAGGTCGAGACAGCGCTGGGTGGACGCGCGCTCAAATATCCGCGCGGGCGGGTGCTTGGCGGCTCCTCCTCGATCAACGGCATGATCTATATGCGCGGACAGGCAGCCGATTATGACGGATGGCGCCAGCTTGGCCTGCGCGGCTGGGGCTGGGACGATGTCCTGCCCTATTTCACCCGTGCCGAGGATCACTATGCGGGCGGAGGCGCGTTTCACGGCACCGGGGGCGAAATCAGGGTCGAGAAACAACGCCTGCGCTGGGAAATCCTTGAGGCGTTCCAGCAAGCCGCCGCTGAATATGGCATCAAACCCGTCAGCGATTTCAACTGCGGCGACAATGCCGGATCGGGCCTGTTCGACGTAACCCAGCGGCGCGGCTGGCGCTGGAGCGCATCCGATGCATTTCTCAAGCCAGTGCGCGGCAGGCCCAACCTCAAGATAGTTACCGGCGCGCTGGTTGACCGCGTGCTGTTTGAGCAAGGCCGCGCCACCGGCATTGCCTATCGCCTCGGCAATGAACACCGCACCGCCCATGCGCGGGGCGAAGTGCTGCTTGCGGCAGGGGCAATCGGATCGCCCGCGATTCTCGAACGTTCCGGCATTGGTGATGCGGCGCGCCTCTCCGCATTGGGCATCGCCCCACTGGTCGACCGTGCGCAAGTGGGCGGGAACCTGCAGGATCATCTGCAACTGCGCTGCGCCTACCGCGTCTCGGGCGTATCGACGCTCAATGCGCGGGCCGCCGGGCTGATGGGCAAAGGGATGATCGGGCTGGAATATCTGCTCCGGCGCAGTGGCCCAATGGCCATGGCCCCCAGCCAGCTTGGCATGTTCGTCAAAAGCGACCCGCGCCTTGCGACGCCCGATCTGGAATATCATGTCCAGCCGCTCAGTCTCGCAGCCTTCGGTGGGGCGCTCGATCCTTTCCCAGCCTTTACCGCGAGCGTCTGCCACTTGCGGCCAGAGAGCCGGGGGCGCACCGAAATCCGCAGCGCCGATCCCGCCGAAGCCCCCGCGATCCGGCCCAATTATCTGAGCGCCGAGGGCGACCGGCAAGCGGCTGCGCGGGCCATCCGCATTACCCGCCAGATCGCTGGTCAGCCCGCACTCGCCCGTTACCTGCCAGAAGAAGTGCGCCCCGGCCCGGACTATCAAACCGACGAAGCGCTGCAATGCGCGGCTGGCGAGATCGGCACGACGATTTTCCATCCAGTTGGCACAGCGGCCATGGGAGACGTCGTCGATGCGCAATTGCGGGTAAATGGCGCGGGGGCCTTGCGTGTGATCGACGCCTCGGTGATGCCGTACATAACATCGGGCAACACCAACGCCCCCACGATGATGATCGCCGAGAAAGGAGCTGAAATGGTTCTGAAGGACGCACGATGAGCATCGGCCGGAAATCCATACCGCCTTCGCTGCTGTTGCTGGGCTGCTTTTACGGCGGGATGGTGACCATCGCCGGGGTGCTGGGCGCCAAACAGGTGGCCATCGGGCCGCTGTCGGTAGAAGCCGGTATTTTTCCGTTCCTGACCCTCATCGCCGTCGCCAGCGCGGTGGCGGAATTGCATGGCAAACCAATTGCAGACCGACTCGCACGCTTTGGCTTTGTGCCGCTGATTGCCGCCATCGTGCTGACTTTTTTCGTTTTGCAGCTGCCCACCGATCCCGAAATGTATGAGCCCGCAAAAGCAGCATTTCCCATCATTTTGGGCCAAAGCTGGCGGATGATGGCGGCCGGGATCGTCGCCTACGGGATCTCGCTGACGCTGAACATCTGGCTGTTCGAACGCCTGCGCCGCGCCACGGGAAATTACGCGGTGTTTCGCGGGGTGATCGCGGCGGCCCTGTCGCAAATCGTCGACACGCTGATCTTTATCACCATTTCGTTTTACGGTGTTCGCCCGATTGGCGATTTGATGGTGGGGCAGATGCTCGCCAAGCTGGTGCTGTCGGCGGTCTTGGTGCCGATTGTCATCACCGCTGCGGTGCGCATTGGCAGACGGCTTGACGAGGCGGAATGAAAGGGGCTGCAATTCCCCGCCCAGCCCTCTAAAGCGCCCAGATGTCTGAAACGCAACATCCCGCCCCGGAGGCCTATGGGCTGGCCAAGGCCGAAACACTCGTCGAGGCCCTGCCCTATTTGCAGCGCTATGCCGGGCAGACCTTCGTGGTCAAATACGGCGGCCACGCAATGGGCGATCCTGAACTGGCGCACGATTTCGCCGAAGACGTGGTGCTGCTCAAGGCCGTGGGCATCAACCCGGTGGTTGTGCATGGCGGCGGCCCGCAAATCGGCGAAATGCTGAAAAAGCTCGGCGTCGAATCGCGGTTTATCGATGGCTTGCGGGTAACCGACAAGGCAACCGCTGAAGTCGCCGAGATGGTCCTTTCAGGGGCAATCAACAAGCAGATCGTCGGCTGGATCGCAGGCGCGGGTGGCAAGGCCATCGGCATCTCAGGCAAGGACGGCGGGCTGGTCACGGCCAGCAAAGTTTCGCGCACCACGCGGGATCCGGGCAGTCAGATCGAACAGGTGATCGACCTTGGCTTCGTCGGCGAACCGCAGAGCGTCGATACCAGCGTAATCGAGACGATCTGCGCCGCCGGAATGATTCCGGTAATCGCGCCGATAGCGCCGGGCGCAGACGGCGAAACCTACAACATCAATGCTGATACGATGGCAGGCGCGATTGCCGCTGCCCTGGGCGCGTCGCGGTTGTTCCTGCTGACGGACGTGGCCGGCGTGCTCGACAAGGCGGGCAATCTGATGACCGACCTCACCCCGTCCGATATCGCCGTATTGCAAGGCGACGGCACCATATCGGGCGGCATGATCCCCAAACTCGAAACTTGCGTCCACGCGGTAGAGGCAGGCTGCGAGGCTGCGGTAATCCTCGACGGCCGCGTACCGCATGCCATGCTGCTGGAGATTTTCACCTCGAAGGGTGCAGGCACGCTGATCCGCGCGGGGTAACCGCCCTTGCCCCCCTTGCCCCGCCTCGGCTATCAGCGCGCATCCCTGCACCGCAAAAGGACTTTCTCTTGATCGCTGCCACCCTGTTCCAGATCGTCGGCTACCTGATTTCGGTCGTCGTCATGCTGGTGATCGTGCAATTCGTGATGAGCCTGCTGATCAGCTTCAACGTAATCAACATGCACAACGATTTTGTCGCATCCGTGTGGAAGGCGATCAACGCACTGCTCGATCCGATCCTGACGCCAATCCGCAAGATCCTTCCGGATACCGGCGCGATCGACTTTTCGCCAATGGTGCTGATTATCCTGCTCCAGATCGTCCGCATCGTGCTGGGCAACCTCGCCTACGCCGCAATATGAGTGCCGCTGCGATCATCGACGGCAAGGCCTTTGCCGAGGGCTTGCGCAGCAAGGTTTCAAGCTTTGCCGCATCGTTCGAACAAGCCGCCGGACGCAAGGCTGGCCTCGCCGTGGTGCTGGTCGGATCGGACCCGGCAAGTCAGGTCTATGTGCGCAGCAAGGGCAAGCAAACCACCGCCTGCGGGATGGAAAGCTTCCAGTTCCTGCTGCCCGAGGAGACCACGCAGGACGAGCTGCTGCATCTGGTGCATCGCTTGAATAACGATGATGCGGTTGATGGCATACTTGTTCAGCTGCCCCTGCCCGATCATCTTGACGAACAGGCGGTGGTCGAGGCTATTTCACCGAACAAGGATGTCGACGGCCTGACCCCGGTCAGCACCGGGCGGCTTGCTCTGGGTCTGCCCGGCCTTGTTCCCTGCACGCCGCTCGGCAGCCTGATGATGCTCAAGGATCAGCTTGGCAGCCTGTCCGGACTGGATGCCGTGGTGATTGGCCGCTCGATCCTGGTCGGCAAACCAATGGCGCAACTGCTGCTGGGCGAAAGCTGCACCGTCACGGTCGCCCACAGCCGCACCAAGGATCTGCCCGCCGTGGTCCGCCGCGCTGATATTGTCGTCGCCGCCGTGGGCCGCGCCGAAATGGTCAAGGCTGAGTGGATCAAGCCGGGCGCGACGGTGATCGATGTCGGCATCAACCGCCTGCCCCCCGCCGATGGCGCAGAAAAAGGGCGCCTGGTTGGCGATGTCGATTTTGCCGGGGTTGCCGAGGTCGCAGGCGCGATCACACCGGTGCCCGGCGGCGTCGGCCCGATGACCATCGCCGTGCTGCTGCGGAACACGATTGTCGCGGCGCACCGCAATGCCGGACTTGAACTGGCGAAGGACGCGATATGAAGCGGATTGCCTTATGTCTCGTGCTCGCCGCCACGGCCTGCGCGCCAAGCCCGCGCGGCGTCGGCGGACCGCCGCTGCGCCCGATGGCCGAACCCAGCGCAGTGATCGCCGCCGAGATCGGCTTCAACCAGCTCGCACAAGCCAAAGGGCAATGGTCGGCCTTTCGCGAGACGGCAGCCAAAGGCGCGGAG
>JANPPM010000178.1:0-6397 GCA_031428495.1 Novosphingobium sp. | reverse complement strand
GGATGATGTCGGAAGGACCGGACGGGTTCCGGGGCGGATTGAGCGCGGGCAACTATCAGACGATTTCCGACGCACCGACGGCGACTGCGACGCGCGATCTTGCCGCCCTGGTCGAAATCGGGGCACTTACGCGCATCGGCGAGCGACGCTATACGCGATACCACCTCAACCTGGGATGACGCGCACGCCGGATGTCAGCACATAGCCCCGGACGCATATGATCTGGCCCGGACCCCAAAAAATATTTTTCAGGACTCGCACTGGGAAAGCGGAAAAGTCCCATGGTATCGGCACTGGTGCAAACCAGATTGGTTAAGAGAATATCACTTTAGATCAGATAGATGGCCGAACGCTTCGAGTCCTCTACTGGCACCAGATTTTCGGAAAAAGAAGACGTCCGGGGGACGTCTTCCCGAAATCTCCCGAGCGTAAGCGAAGGGGCACGCTATCAGTTGTACGCTACCGGTCTGGCCAGACCTTGGTTAGTTATACAAAGCAGAACTCAGCAGGACACATGTCTCGCATCCATCGAATCAGCTGCCGCGGAATACCATTTTGTCGTTTTCCATTTCCATTCGGCCTAGCCGCTTAAGCAGCGACTGGCCGAGCAGGTTGGTGCCGAGTCCATTGATAACGATGGCATCGACATCGCGGAACTCCTGCCCGGCAATCTGTATACGCTCGATGCGGATCGTGGCTCCGTAACCCGGGCCTGATGCGGTCTGGGCCACTGGGCGGAAGCTTTCGCGGTCGATTTCGATGCCAAGCCGTTCGGCTTCTTCCACCGTCAGGGCAACCATATCGGCGCCAGTATCGAGCAGGAAACGCGCGTCTTCACCGTTCACCACGGCGTTGAGATGGAACTGGCCCGAGCCGTCACGCGTTATCTCGGTGTCGTGGGAATTTGTGCCAGATTTGGCGGCAATCGGGGCGCTGGACCTGGCTTGTTGCAGGGCGGGCTTTGCACGCTCATTCTTCAGCCACAGCGCGGCACCGCTCAGCGCCAGAATGAATGCAAATGTCAGGGCCAGCAGACGCGCCATGCCGCCCGCTTTAGCAGCCAAGCCTTACTGCAATGCAAATGCTGGGCTCAAGAAGCTTTGGCTCAGGCCGCGGCTTGCTCGGCCGCCGCATCCATCTCTGCCGCCTTGGCTTCCACCAGAGCGACAATGTGATCGAGCATGTCGGCGCTCTGGATATGGTGATCGGTGACGCCCGAAAGATAGACCATGTGCTTGCCGTTGCCGCCGCCGGTGACGCCGATGTCAGTCTCGCGCGCTTCGCCCGGGCCATTGACCACGCAGCCGAGCACGGACAACGACAGCGGGGTCTTGATGTGGCTGAGGCGGCTTTCCAGCGCCTCTACCGTGCGGATCACGTCAAAACCCTGACGCGCGCAGGAGGGGCAGGAGACAACGCGCACGCCGCGCGTGCGCAGCCCCAGTGATTTGAGGATTTCAAAGCCGACGCGCACTTCTTCTTCGGGTTCGGCAGAAAGCGAAACGCGGATGGTATCGCCAATGCCCGCCCACAGCAGGTTGCCGATGCCGATTGCGCTTTTCACCGTGCCGCCGATCAGCCCGCCGGCCTCGGTAATGCCCAGGTGCAGCGGGCAATCGACCTGTTCGGCGAGTTGCATATAGGCGGCGACCGCAAGGAAGGTGTCGCTGGCCTTCACCGCCACCTTGAATTCGTGAAAATCATGGTCCTGCAACAGCTTGATATGATCGAGTGCAGACTCGACCAGAGCATCAGGGCAGGGCTCGCCGTATTTTTCCAGCAGGTCCTTTTCCAGACTGCCACCATTGACCCCGATGCGGATCGCGCAGCCGTTGGCCTTGGCGGCGCGGACCACCTCGGCAACACGCTCGCTGCTGCCGATATTGCCCGGGTTGATCCGCAGGCACGCTGCGCCCGCATCGGCGGCCTCAAGCGCGCGCTTGTAGTGGAAATGGATGTCGGCGATCAGCGGCACCCGCGCGGCGCGGGCGATCTGGCGGAATGCGGCGGTACTTTCCTCGTCGGGACAGGAAACCCGGATAAGATCGGCCCCGGCCTCTTCGCAGCGGCGGATTTGGTCAATCGTCGCGACCGCATCGCTGGTCAGCGTGTTGGTCATGGTTTGCACCGTGATCGGCGCATCGCCGCCGACGGGGACGGCACCGACCATGATCTGGCGGGACTGGCGGCGCGCAATATCGCGCCATGGACGGATTGAGGACATAGGCCGCCCTATAGGCGCATCGTGTGACCAGCGAAAGACTATAGCATGATGGAGAAAAGGAACTCGTGATCGATCTGTTCACCAACCCGGAAAGTCACATCGGCTACATGCGCAAAACCATACCGCGCATAGAAACGTTGCGCGTCCTCGTTGCCGCTCCACACCGATAGCTGCATCTCATCGAAGCCGTGCGCGCGGGCCTCACCCAGAGCCCAGTCCAACAGTGTGCTGCCGATGCCGCCTCCGGTCCGGGCGGGGTCTGTGTAGAGCTTTTTCAATTCGATAGTCCGCTGCCCGCGCGAATGGTCAGGGAAGCCGCAGGCCAGGCCCAGCGCGGCATAGCCGATCAGAGCGCCGTCCAGTTCGGCAAGGCAGTAAAGCCTGTCGGGATTGGCCAGCTCTGCGGTGATCGCGGCTTCAGACAGGGCACTATCGAGAAATGTGGCCAGGTCATCCGGCGTGTAGAGGCCGCCAAATTTGGCACAAAAGCTGGTTACCGCAAGCTGCGAGAGCGCGGCTGCATCGGCGATCCGAGCCGCGCGTAGGGTTATGGGGGGGAGCGCCGCCATAGTCAGCCGAACTTGTCGGCTTTGCGCCTGCCCATGCGCATCCCTGCCTCCAGCCGCGCGCGCAATTGGGTGTAATAGGCGTCGAGGAACTGGCGCTCTTCGCCTTGTGCTGCCTCGCGGCCCAGCTTGCGGCAGATCGCCTCATAGACCTGACGCAGCGCATCGGGGCGGTTTTCGCGCACCACGCGCTCCAGCGTTTGCAGCTCGTATTCGCCATAAACTGCCAGTTCGGCTTCGGTGAACCGATAGGCCGGAAGTGCCGCCTGACCATCGATGGATTTGCGCGTCCCCGACGCAGACAGCGCGGCTTCGAGCCGGCGTTTGGGGGCTTCGACCACCCAGCTGCCCGCGATCAGATCGCCCGCGCGCAGTCGGTCCTTGTTAAAGAACGGGAAGAACGCGAAAATCAGGAACCATGCCAAGGCAGCCATTCCAGCTGCGCCCATATCGCCGCCGTCGCTGGCCGATGCGAGGAAGACCAGCGGCAAAAACAGCTCGATATCGCGCAGCAGGTTGCGGGCGATCACCATTTCCGCGCTCAAGCGCCCGCCGTCGCGCGCAGCGATGCGTATGCCGGTGATCCGCTTGCCCGGGGTTGCGCCGCGCGGGCCTAGCTCGAAAAACAGGAAATAGGCGTTGCGGAACAGGAACATCGCCGCGATCCATAAGACCGCGAGAAATTGCAGCGCCTGCATCGCGGGTCCGCCGCCGCCACTCAGCGATAGCGCCGCTGTGCCCCCGGCGATGGAGAGCAGCGTAATCGTGGTCGCCAGCATCATTACGGCGATGATCGTCAGATCGAGAATCAGGGCGCCCAGACGTGTGCCCCGGCTGGCCAGCGTAAGCGGCAGGATGATCCCCTCCGGCGTCACCATGATGCGGTCACGGTCCGACCGGCGCAGCCGCGTGGGCAAGGCCTGTGTCTTGCTCATGGGGTTGGGCTGCCGGTGCGGCGCGGGCTTACCCCGAAGAAATAGGCGAGCCAGAACACCAGCATGAACCCGCCGATAGCGAATCGTCCCGGCGTGTTGTCGACCAGCTGGCGGGGAAAGGCTTCAAGCAGTGCCGCGACCACCAGCATCAGCACCACCCCGGTCATCACCAGCGCGCCGCGCCGTCCCGCTTCGGCTGCGGCCTGCATCACCGCGCGTTCACCGGGAAAAGCCATCGAGCGCCCGATATGCAGCCCGGCTGCGCCCGCCAGCAGGATCGCAAACAATTCGGTCGTGCCGTGCACCGCGAGCCACCCGGCAAAGTCCACCAGCAGGCCCTGTCCGTTATACAGCCACAGCATTGCGCCCAGCGTCGCTGTGTTCTGCACCAGCAGCATCAGTGAAGGAATGCCGAAGGCAAAGCCCAGTGCGAAGGCGAGGATCGAGACCTGCGCGTTGTTGCTGAACAGATAGGCGGCGAAGGCTGACATCGCGCTTTTGCCGTCATCGCCGAAAATCGTGCCGTGCAGCACTTCGCGGCTGGCACCGGGTACGCGGGCATCGGCGAACTGGCTGGGGACCAGTGAGAAATACCATTCGGGATCGCTCGCGACCAGCAGCCAGCCGACCAGTGTTCCCGCGACCATAACCGCCAGCGCAATCAGCACATCGAGCCACATGCCGCGCACCGCCGCGCTCCAGCCGCCGCCAAGGAACTGCCGCAGCCAGGTGCCCAGCGAGACGCGCGGGCCGTAAACCAGAAACCAGGCGCGCTGGACGAGGCTTTCGAGATAGCCCAGCGTCGCAGCATCGAGCGAGGTTTCGCGCGCGATGGACAGGCTCGAAGCGACCGTGCGGTAGAGCACTGGCAGGGCGAGCACATCCTCGTCAGACAGGCGGCGCAGGCGGCCTTTCTCCATGCGGGTGACGATGTCCTCAAGCCGCTTCCAGTCGCCCTCGCGGTCCAGCCGGAACCGGTCAGAGCGTAGCGCCGCCGCTTCGATGGCGGATTGGGAAGAGCTCACTTGCCCCTCCCCGGTGGGGAGGGGCAGCGAGACTTGGCAGCTGACTGCCTAGTCGCAGCGGGAAGGGGGTTCGACGCCAGCGTGGACACGCGGCCTGTCGGCCTTGCTCCCCCACCCCCAGCCCCTCCCCGCCGGGGAGGGGAGCGATCTGGTGTAGAACAAATCTCCGTGCAACAGTTCATCCGATCGCCCCCTTGCGCTTGACCGTAAGATAGGCGTCGATCAGCCGGGTGCCGATGCGGTCATGCGGCGCTTCGATGACATCGACGCCAAGGGCGTGCAGCCGCCGCGTCACCAGCGCGCGCTGGCGCAGTAGAGCGTCGGCGGTGACCGCCATGGCCAGCGTCTGCATGTCGGCGGGATCGTGGGTCGAGATGGTCTCCAGCTCCTCGTCGGCCAGCGTGACGAACAGCACGACGTGCTTGGCCACTAGCCTGCCGATGCTTTCGATCATCAGTTCGGCGCTGGTCGGGTCGGTGAAATCGGAGAATACCACGATCAGCGAGCGGCGCTGCAGGCGGCTGGCCAGCGTGGCGAGAGCAAGTGTGAAATTGGGCTCCTGCGCATGGTAATCGAGCCGCGCGGCTTCGCTTTGCAGCCGGTAAAATTCGCGAGTGTCGCTGATGAACGGGGTCATCACCTCGGGCCGGGCGGCAAAGCCGAATAGCGACACCCGGTCGCCGCTTTTCAGCGCAACGTAGGCGGTAAGCAGCGCGGCGGACACCGCGCGGTCGATGCGCGGCATGCCCGCCAAGGGCTCGCACATTGCCTGACCGCAATCGAAGGCAAAGACGATCTGGTTGTTGCGCTCGATCTCGAACTCGCGGGCGAACAGTTTGACGTGGCGGGCCGAGCTTTTCCAGTCGATCCGCCGCCGGTCCATGCCGGGCTGATATTCGCTCAAAGCCTCAAATTGGGTGCCCTCGCCGCGAATGCGCCGCGCGATTAGTCCGGTCTGGGCATCGCGCAGGAAGGCTTGCAGCGCGGGCGAGCGCACTTCAGCGATATTGGGCCAGATCCGCACCTGCTGCGTCAGCTTTCGGCTGTGCAGCCGCGCGCCCAGCCCGAATGGCCCAGTCCAGCGCAGCCACACATTGTCGAGCGTGCCAGTGCCCCTGCGGCTCGGCACAAGGCTTGCCGTGCCCTGCCAGCTGGCACTGGCCGGATCGAAGCGCACAGTGATGTCGCAGCGACCATCCGGCGCAAGGCGCGGGTCGACTGCCAATGCGGCGCTCACCGCACTGCGCATTCCGCCGGTAATATCGGCGAGCACGGTCAGCGGCATTGCCGCGCCAACCTCGCAATCGCGCGGTGCGATAACCCGCAGGTCGGCAAGCCTTCCAGCAAGCAGCGCATCGAGCAGAACCAGCACTAGCAAGGTCCCGCCCAGCGCCGGGGCGACAATCCACGCGCCAGGGGCCACCGCCGCCAACAGCAGCGCCAGCGGCGCGGCCAGCGCGACCAGCACCGCAGCGCGGGTGGTGGGGACGATGAGGGGGATGATCAGGTTCATCTAGTTTAGCGAAACCTGACCCGTTCGTGGGGGGGGGGGTATGGAATGGGAGGGGCGGGGGGGAAGGGGGGTAGGGGCCGAAAAGCACATTGATTTTTTTTTTGTTGTTTTTGTGGGGGACGAGAGGGGGGGGG
>JANPPM010000177.1:0-14220 GCA_031428495.1 Novosphingobium sp. | reverse complement strand
CCAGTGGCCGCTGTCGCGCACACGGAAGCCGCCCCCGACGCGCTCGACGGTCGCGCCGGCCCGGCCGAACACGCCCGCTATCTTGGGATGAGGACCCGCATAAATCTCGGCCAGCGCTTCCTCGCTCAGTAGCTCCGCCAGTTGCCCGACCGAACTGTAGATCGACATCACCCAGCTCGTCGAAGCGCAGCCGCTTGCTATCGCCGTCATGACCTGCGCGATAGTCGATGCATCGGGCTCGTAACCGCCACGGGCAGCTGGCCAAAACATGCGGAACAGTCCGGCCTCTTCCAGCGCATAAATGGATTCCTCGGGGAGGCAGCGCAGCTGTTCCGTCCTGGGCCCGTTCTCGCGCAGCAACGGTACCAGCGACAGCGCCCGCGCGATCAGTTCCTCCGACGAGGGCGCAGCCAAATCATCACGAACCTGCGATGTCATTTCCAACATCCGATCTCTCTCGATATGCGCAGAACCGGCCGATTCATGCCGCTTCCTTCGCGCCCGGCTCTTCCCAATCCGGGTAGGCGCCGAGGCCGACGATCAACGCGGCGGCAATGAAGGTGCCGACAGTGCAGGCCAGTATCAGCGGGTCGTAGCTGCCATAGGCATCGAAAATCAGCCCGGCGACGAACGGCCCCAGCCCGCCGCCGAGCGCGACCAGACTCGACATGAAGCCGAAGATGGTGCCGTAACTGCGCATGCCCGCATAGCGGCTCGTCATATAGGCGCAGATCTGCAGCTTGGCGGCAGAGGCATAGCCGGTCACCAAAATGGCAACGATTGTCAGTGCCTGGGTCCGGAAATCGTCGAGCAGCAGGGCGTATGCGACAGCCGAAACGGCCAGGGTTACCGAGCCGATCAATCCGGCATGCACGCGGTCCATCAGCCAGCCTGTGATGAGCTTTCCTGCAATCCCGGCCACGCCGTAAAGGCTTAGCAGGTAGGCGGCTTGCGCGCGCGAGGCCCCTCCGGCCGCGAGGATCGATGCCATATGGAGCCAGACGCCAAGGCCAAGCAACATGGTGATGAATGTCGCGATGCCGATGCGGATCAGTACCAGACTGCGCATCGCCTGCGCTACGGTAAGGCCGTTGGCTACGCGCCGCATCGTCGTCGCTTCGGTGTTTTCTGTATCCGGGCCGACGTGACGCTCTTCGTGCAGGAAGAAAAAGCTCAGAAGGAAAGCTACGGCTCCCCAGATCACGGCAATAGCTAAAAAGGCGGTGCGCCAACCGTAGCCATCGATCAGCACCTGGGTGAGCGGCGGGCCGATTATCTGTCCGATGGTCACGCCGCCGAGGGTGAATGCGATCGCCAGGCTGCGTTCCGCCTTGAAGGCATAGGCAACCGCAGTCGTCCAAACGGTCGATTTGACCCCCAGATCGACGATGGAGTAGATCGCCCAGAGAGCGATCCACTGGGTGTATGAGCCGTTGGCCAGCGACAGCGCTGCCATCGAAAGGGTCAGGAGCACGATACAGGGCAGCGCGAGACGCCGGACGCCGTAGCGATCGACCATCATGCCCACGACCGGCGACAGCAAAACCGACACCACTCCCGACATCGACAGACCAATCGATATCTGTGCCCGGCTCCAGCCGAATTCCTCGCCCAGCGGCTCCATGAACAGGCCGAAGACCTGGTTGAGCACCGAGGCGAAGGAAAGGCCGAATGCGCAGGCCAGGACCAGCTTCCAGTTACGGCGCCATTCTCCCGATCCAGCGCCATGCAAACTGCTCATGAGGTTAGCCCCGGCAGCAGTCGCCGCGCATTGTCATGCTCGATGGCGTTCTGCTGCTCCGCGCTCAGCCGGTTGGAACGCAAGGTGCGAAGGTTCATGTCCAGACCGAAATAGGGCGCATCCGTGCCGAACAGGACCTGCGAAAGCGGCATATAGTCCAGCAAGGCGGCCATCGACGGAGAGTTCGCGGCATTGCCTGTCTCGAAGTAGAGGCGGCGCAATTCGTAGTCGACGCCCTGGGGCGCGACCTTGGCCAGTATCGGCAGGGATTGGGTCATTTCTCGCACGCGGCCAGCAAGCGCGGGGACCGGTCCGCCACCGTGGCAGAATATCCAGCGAATATCCGGGAAGCGTTTGAGCGACCCGCCAAGCAGCAGAGCGAAGACAGCGCGACCGGTATCGTAGGGATAGCCCATGATCCCGTCGATCGCGCCGCAGCAGTCCGGCAGGTCCGGATGACAGAATACCACGGCCTTGCGGCGGTTCAATTCATCAAGCACGGGTAGGAACACCGGGTCGGCGATCGACTGGTCGCCATATGTGGTGGACAGTCCCACGCCGTCCGCCCCCAGCACATCGAGCGAATACTCGATTTCGCGGAGGCTCCGCTCGACGTCCGGCATCGGCAGGAAGCCGAACAGGCCGAAGCGGCCGCGATGGTCGCGGCGCAGCGTGGTCGAGAACTCGTTCACCCGCCGCACCAGGCTCGCGACGTCCTGCCCGTCCATTCGGCGCAGGGCCGAGTGCAGCGGTATCGCGGAAAGCACCGACGTGGCGACACCATGCTGGTCCATCGCCTCCAGCGTCGCACCCGGCGCCCATTTGCGCGCCGCAGGGTGCATCAGGCCGGGCGGAAGGTCGCCTGTCCGCTCCAGCTGCTCCACGAGAAACGGCGGTATCACATGGCTGTGAACATCGACTGTGTGCATTTGGCTTAGCTCCTCACACCGATGCATACTTCAGGATCTGCTTGCGATTGATCGGCAAGTCGCGGATGCGCTGGCCCAGACCGCGCGCGACCGCGTTGGCAATAGCGGCAGCCGTCGGCCCCTGCGAGGCTTCGCCAACGCCGCAAGGATCGTTGCACTCGCCGCCGACGATCTCGAAGCGCACCGCCGGCGCCTGGGTGAAGCGCAGGATCGGATAGCTCTCCCAGCTGTTCGATGTGATCGCGCGGCTGTCGAAGGTGACCTCTTCGAGCAGCGTCCAGCTGGCCGCCTGGATCGCGCCGCCCTCGATCTGGTTGAGTACGCCGTCGGGGTTGATCACCAGCCCGGCATCGACCGCGCCGGTCAGCGCCAGCACCCGCACCTCGTCGCCGATCTCGACATCGGCGACCAGCGCGACATATGCCGCCGTATTCTTGTAGCGGGCAAAGGCAAAGCCCCGCGCCCACTTCGCGACCTCCAGGGAGCCGTCGCCCCAACCCGCAAGACCGGCGGCGCGCTCGACTACCGCGCGGGCACGCGGATCGCTGAGGTGGCGCAGGCGAAATTCGACCGGGTCGCAATTCACCTCTTCGGCCAGCTCGTCCATAAAGCTTTCGATGGCGAAGACATTGGCAAAGCCCCCCAGCGCACGCAGCGACGAACAGCGCAGCGGCAGGTCCGGTAGGTGGTGTCGCGTGGTGGTTACATGGGGCAAGTCATAGAGCGGATCAGCATTGCGGTCCGAACTGACGAAAGCATAGGGAATCCCACGCGGGTCGGAGAAGGCCACCGGGTCCGTCAGCTGGCTGGCCGAGACGAAATCGACGAGGTCGGGTAGAAAGCCCGGTCGCCGCACTTGAGTGCCGCTCCACAGTTCCAGTGCCCAGTTGGCGATGCGGCCTTCCGCAGTGAGATCGGCACTGATTTCCACCGCCATCGGCGAGCCGAAAGGCGACCAGACGAGTTCGTCCTCGCGGCTCCACTGCACGCGCACTGGCCGGGGCGCGAAGGCACGCGCGAGCAGCGCCGCTTCCATCGCCGCATCGTCCGCGCCATTGTGGCCATAGCAACCGGCGCTCGGGCAGTGGATCACGGTGACATTCTCGGCCTGCATGCCCAGCACCTGTGCAATAGCATTGCGCAGGTTGAACACGCCCTGCGAGGAACTCCACACCGTCAGCTTGCCATCCTCCCACTGTGCAAGGCCGCAGGAAGGCGCAATCGAGGCATGGGCGATCGGCGGTTTGGAATAGCTGGCGCTGAGCCGCCGGGCGGCATTGGCCACGGCTTGCTCGCCGCGTTCTTCCGTCAGGTCGATAGACTCCTGGCGACGCAAGAATCCACCCCAGCTTTCGACCCCCGGCAGCGCTCCGCCGTCCTGCCATGCGGCCAGCGCGGTCACGCCCTCGGCGGCGCGCACAGCATCGTATTCGCCGTCGGCGACGACCGCGACGAAGCTGCCGTCGATGAACAGCCGCGCATCAGGAAAGCGCGAGCGGAACGCTCCTTCGTCGATCGCATCGAGCCGCGCGGTAAAGGACGGCGGCTTGACCACCCGTGCAAACAGCATGCCGGGCAGATCAATGTCGTGGATGAACGCCGCACCGGTGAGCTTGCCGCGCAAGTCGATGCGCGCAACTTCGCGGCCGATGAGCATCCCCGGCATTTCGCAATCCGGCCACGCGACCTCGGCATCCACCGGCGTCGAGAAGTCGACCGCTTCCGCAAGCTGCCAGTAATCGATGGCAGCGCCATCGCCCAGGACAGTGCCGTCATCGACGCGCAACCGATCGGTGGCGACGCCCAGAACTGTCGCCGCCTCTTCCAGCAGGAGCCGCCGTGCCGTCATGGCGGCGCGCAGCACTGCGAGGCCCGATGTCTCGATCGACATGCTGCTGCCGGTATAGCCCTCATTGGGGGTCCGTGCGGTGTGGCCGCAAACAACAGACACCCGGGCGACAGTGACTTCGAGCGCCGACGCGGCAATCTGGGCCAGGGCAGTGACGATCCCCTGCCCCAGCTCGACTTTGCCTGAGCAGACGCGAAGGGTGCCGCCCGCCTCGAAGCCGATCCAGTCGTGCACCGGCGTGGTGCCCGATACGCCCATACGGGGGGGAGGTGCCGGGGCCGTTTGGTTCATGCCGCCGCCACGCCCGCTGCTGCGCGCAGCACGGCGGCGACGATCCGCGCGTGACTGCCGCAGCGGCAGAGATTGCCGTCCAGTGCTGCACGCACTTCGGCTTCCGATGGCGCGGGACACGCCCGCAACAGCGCGGTGCCGGTCACAATCATCCCGGAAAGGCAATAGCCGCACTGGCCGGCCTGCTCGTCGAGAATCGCCTGCTGCAAATCGGACAGAGCCGCTTCGCCGCCCAGCCCCTCCACCGTTTCGATTCCCCTGTCGCCGACGCTTTCCACCGGCGTCTGGCAGGACTTTTCGGCGGCACCGCCGATCAGGACCATGCAGGCCCCGCAATCCCCGGTGCCGCAGCCGAAGCGGGTTCCCTTGAGGCCCAGATCATTGCGCAGCAGATAAAGCAGCGGCGTGTCGGCCGAGGCAGTCACGGCCTGCCGTCGGCCATTCACATGCAGATGAAAAGTCTCCTTCGCCATCGATTGTCAATTTCCCGATGGCCTGAAGTCCTGGAAGCCCTTGTTGATCGACGGCAAGGTCCACTCCCTTACCGGCAAAGCCGAAAGGATCGGCTTGCCGAGCGCCGGGGCCGACAGCAGGTAGAGACCCGAGTCTGTCGCGACCCAGATCAGTTTGCGGTCCCATTCGATGAACACATTGTCGACCGTGCGGATCGTGTCGCTCATCGGGCCGGAGAGCGGCTCCCAGTGGGTGTCTCGGCCGCCCTGCTCCGGCACGAAATAGGCGGTGACCTTGGGTGCTCGGGCATCGGTGATGTCGTAACACTGCAACCCGGCGGCGAAAAAGGAGTAGCAGGTGAAATTGGCCGCGACCTTGCCCGGGGCCTTGAGGTGCGGCGTATTGTGTGGGCCGAAACGGCCATAGCGATCGCAGAACGAGCGATAGGGCGCTTCGGGCGGCGGCGGCGGGATCGGCATCTTCGCAATTTGCCTGGGATGCGCCGGATCCGACACATCGACGATATAGGAATCGTGATAGGGTTGGCGGCATTGCGGCCAGAAAGTCTCGGGGCTGGTGATCACGAAACCGCGGTTGAGCCGGGAGATATCGATCGTATGAAATTGCATCCCCCCCATGCCGGAAACGTATTCCTCCGGCTCCCAGCGAGAGACCAATCTGGGATTGTCCGGGTCGGACAGGTCATGGATCATCATGCCCAGCGCACCCCAGGGCCCGTAACCCAGCCGGCCGCCATCCTCGATGCGCTGCGGCACATATTCCGGGCCGTGCAGCGTTGCCATACGCGCGCGATCGAGCGCCGAAGACCATTTGCTGCGCGCTTCAACCTCGCTGGCGAGCTGGCCGGGGTAATGCCAACTCGTCACCGTCTTCGGCGCTGTGGGATCGGACAGGTCGACAATCTGCAAGCCGCCGGTTCTGCCACCCCACATGTCGTTGCTGGCGGTATTCCATTCGGGGCCGGTCGAGCCAGTGATATAGGCATAGCGCCCACCGTCGTAATAGTTGCGATGGCTCCCTTGATAATTGGCCCACTGCGACAGTAGCCTTGGATGCGCGGGATCGCTGATGTCGAAGATCGAAATGCCGCGATTGGGCTTCGCCGCACCCGGCTGAACCCGCCCCATGTCCGTGGCGATGGCGAGCCACTTTCCTGCCGCCTCGTTATAGGCAACCTGAATTTGATGACCGCCGGCCCAGCCGCCTTCGGAGACGAGCGCTGGCTTCAACGGATCGGAAATATCGAAAATTCGCGAGTTCTGGACCAGATAGCGCCGATCGCCCACCGCCATCATGTTCATCTTGTCTGAGCGGTCCTCGCCGGGGAAGTGATGGGCGAGGACCGTCATGTTATGGATATACGAGCGCTTCTCCAGCATTGGCGTCGGACGGAGCGGGTCGACCTGCATCACCGGCTCACTCTGCCCAGCAGTACTGGCCTCGTTCTTGACCGGAGGTTCCTGCGCTTGCGCCGAACCGGTCTGGCTGGATGCCAGTAGAGACAACGTCAGCAGAAACGCAGATCTGTAGCCACTTCGCAGCATTCCCTATCTCCCAATATCTATCACCGAGCGGCCCAATTTTGCCCGTCAGCCAATTTTTCCCATATGGGTGTCTGCCCCCAAGCAGCGCCTACTTTAGGTAACGCTTCATCCCCCGCGGCAGTCGTCTCGCAACCATACAGCAGACCGGGGTGGGTTGCCGGTTCGAAACCTGAGCCTAACTGGCTTGGCCTGCCTCGAAGAAGTGGCGATAGGGCATTTTCGTATCTTCGATCGGCAGGTGTAAACTGTCATGGATGGTGTTGAATAATTTCCACATTCCCACGATGGCGGCGAGTTGGACGATTTGGGCAGGGCTAAGGTGCAGCTTCAAATCCGCGAGAATTCCCGGCGAAACTGAGTTCGGATCAAAGGATGCCGCCCGCGCATAAGCAAAGCACGCTTGTTCAGCCGGACTGCCGCCAGTATCTTTACCCGAAATGAGCGCCGTCACTTCCGCATCGGACAATCCAGATAGCTGCACGGCTGATTTCGCGCCCGGGTTCTGGGCGGCACTGCATTGATGGCTCGTACAATAAGCACAGCCATTTATCGCGCTGCAGATCAATCCAAGCTTGGACTGAATTTCGAACGGAAGGCTGCCATCGTCCGAGGCATATATCGCGGCTGACAGGCCTAGGAAAGCCGCAGCGATTTGCGGCCGGTGAAGATAGGTCAGCATGCTGTTCGGTACATAGCCGATCGCAGTCGCGATCCGATCATATAGCGCCCTTGTCTGAGGATCGAGCGTCTCGACATCGACGAAGGGAATCGTTGGCTCTTTTTCAAGAGTGGCTGTTTCGCTCATGATATCTCGCCTTCCCAAAAAATCTTACTGCCAGCCGCCAAAGTTCAGGGCACAGAGAACCGGGGGATCGCGGCACACGGGTACTGCGCAACGAAAGTCGGGGCTTCCATCGCGTCGCCAAGAAGCGGGTAGTCCGAAAACCACCCGACAAGAATTCAAACTGAGGCACCGCCCCCGCCTTCAGCCATGCCACAACCATATCGCACGAAATGCCCTATGCAAGTCTATGACAACGGCTATATGCCATAAATGACATTATACTGTCACTTTAACCGCCTTCTGGTTGCCATGATGCAATCGCTGCCGACCTCCAGGTGACATTTTGCGGGATAGACAATGGAATTTTCCTCCGTGCTTCGCGTTGTTGGCGTGTTCAATTTCTTCGTCGAGCACCCGAGGCAGAGCTTCACCATTGCGCAAGTCGTCCGGTCGCTGAAGCTCAGCCGGTCAACCGGTGCAAACATCATGAACGGCCTGGTCGAAGCCGGCTATCTTTACCGCAACAACGACCGGACCTATGTTCTCGGCCCGGCCATATTGAGGATTGCAAGGCAGGCGCGGATTGCGCTCACTCCGCTCGATATCGCCCGGCTGGAAATCCGGCGCCTCGCCGACAGGCTCGATGCAATCGTTGCGGTGCATAGCCTCGAGAACGGCGAAGTCGTGCTGCGCGAACGCGCGGTCTCATCAAGCCACCTTACGCTTGCCCATATGCCGGTCGTGCGCACTCCGGTGCAATCCTTCGGCGTGCTCTTCCTGTGTCCGCTGCCAGATCCCGAAATCGAGGCGATCTTCGACGGCACAGACCCACCGCTTTCGGCAGAAACACGCGATAAGCAGCACAAGGTGATCGCCTTTGCGCGGCGGTACGGTTTCATCTTCGGGCTGCGCCCCGATAGCAGCACCGGTCGTTGGGGCACTGCGATGGGCGAAGCAACCGCCGGAGAGTTCGCCCTGCAACTCGATCCCAATGCCCTTTATCGCCTGCAATATATTCTGGCACCGGTGCTCGATCCCCAGGGCCACGTTGCCTTCCAGTTTTCGGTCTCGGGCTTCGATGGTGAATACCGGGGAGCAGAAATTTCCGAGATCGCGAGCAAGGTCAGGGAGTCCTGCGCCCGCGTCACTACCTTCCTGACCGGAAAGCAGGTGTTCGATTTCGGCACCAGTACCGATCCGTTTCCCGCACTGCCAAAACTTCCAGCCTGACTCAACTCGTCACGCCAATGACGGACGTTTGCCAAACTCGAAGAGCCTGAGTTATGTTGCCCGTGTTCGATTGTCACCACGGCGCGAGCAATCCGGAACTCAGCGTCGCACCACGCAATCCCGCAGCTGCTTTCTTGCTCACCAAATGGCTAGACCGCACCGTCATCGGCCGAATGGCCGAGGCGAGCGGCATGACCGATGGCGCGGTGGCAGCCGCCATGAATACTAGCGGAGTCGGCTTTCTGTCCCCGGCACCACTTCTTGGTCAGTGAAGGCCTTGAATCAGTCGAAGCTGATCGGAAACGGTAAATTCCGCGCCCGCTCGTTTTCCGGAAGTATTTCCTTACGCGCGAACTTCACGCGCGTGCGCGCGATCTTCCAACCTGCGTCGGTCCGCACCAATGTGCGATGATACCAACCAGCGTTCCACTCGTCGGTGGTCGTTGAAATAAAGAGGTAGTTTTGCACTGTCTCGGCCCGGTCGCCATCGATGGTGATCCGCGCTGCGCCGCCGATGTGGACTCCGTGCGGAGCCTGCCCCAGCACCTCGGACAGTTCCTTGTGCCCGTTCAGCGACAGCTTGTAGACCTCGTAAACTGTGTCCGGGGTGAACAGGTCCAGCCAATCCTCAAAGCTGTTCAGCTCAAGCCGCAGACAATATTCATCGAGAACGCTGCGGACTGCGGCTTCGTCTGCGAGTTTCTGCAATTGGGGTTCGGACATGGCCATTGTTCTCGCTCAACCAGTTTCGCGATGCTGAACATCGCTAACTGGTTCGTAGAAAAATTCCGCCGCTGGTCAAACTAAGAATGCAATTCACCCGTTGCATAAATCGGCGCGCCCTGCATTTCCGGGATATCGCCGCCAACGGCGTCGCCAATCAGGATCAGTCCGGGCCCATCACCCATGGCCGCCTTGGCGGTCAGACCAAGCAGGTCCAGCCGTGTACACAATGCGCGCTGATCGGGAAGGCTGGCGTTTTCGACCAAGGCAACCGGCGTGGAGCCAGGCAGGCCCGCAGCGATCAGCCGGGCGGCAACTTCGCTGGCGGCGGCCTTGCCCATATAGACCGCGAGGGTTGCATCCGGATCGGCCAACCGGTCCCAATCGAGCGACAGCGGCTCACCCGCACGGGCATGGGCTGTAACGAGGGTCAGTTTGCGCGCCATGCCGCGCAGCGTCAGCGACGCGCCGATCCCGGCCGCAGCGGCGCTGGCAGCGGTTACGCCGGGGCAAATTTGAACTGGCACACCCGCTGCCCGGCACGCAGCAAGTTCCTCAGCAGAGCGCCCGAAGATCGAGGGGTCACCGCCCTTGAGTCGCAGCACCCGTTCGCCTGCCAGCGCTGCTTCAACGATCAACTGGTCGATAGTTCGCTGATCTTTCGAATGGCGGCCCGAACGCTTGCCGACATGTACCAGCCGCGCGCCCGGCGCAGCCAATTCAAGCACACCGGGGCCAACCAGCGCGTCATGGAAGATCACGCTCGCCTCACCAATCAGCCGCGCGGCCTTGCGGGTGAGCAGTTCGGGATCGCCGGGGCCACCGCCCACCAGCCACACTGCGCCTGCCGGAAAATCATTCCGATCGCCCTGAGCCTGCCGAAGGGTCATTCTGCCGCCTCCCGAACATCTGCCAGCGCGGCTTCAAGCAATCGCGC
Source organism: Novosphingobium sp. (assembly GCA_031428495.1). Classification (GTDB taxonomy): domain Bacteria; phylum Pseudomonadota; class Alphaproteobacteria; order Sphingomonadales; family Sphingomonadaceae; genus Novosphingobium. The sequence goes on along the minus strand of JANPPM010000177.1, from coordinate 3,718 downwards.
AATAGCCGGACGGCAGGAACCGCAATTGGTCCCCGCGCGCGTCGCCTTGCCGCAGGCGTCAACTGTCGATGCCCCAGCACAGGCTGCCGCTGTGATCGCCTTCTCGCCAACGCCGTGACACACGCAAACAATCGGTCCCCGGTCGATCTGCGGGGTGCTCGGACGGCCAGCCAGCAGCTCCGTCGCCGCAGCTTCGCTTGTCCCAAGCTGCTCCGCAACCCAGTCACGCGCAGGCAACGTGCCACCCCGCGTGACGTAAAGCGCTGCGATAAGCACGCCAGCATCACTGCGCACCGCCAAGCGGCGCATACCGCGCACAGCATCGGCCACTTCCAGCACCTCGCCTGCGGGCAGCAGGGCGTCGGCGTCAATCGCGCCCTCGCCCGCCAGCTCGTAAAGCCAGCCATTGGCAACCTTGGAGCGGCTCCACCATAGCAGCCCGGCAGGCAGGGGTTCGCCAGAGGTGACCAGAAACGCGCGCCAGTCTGGCTGCACCGCCGCAACGCGCGCCGCCGAATTCTTGAAGCCAGGTTGGCCTGAAACTGGATCGGCGTGTTGGCCCGGAAGGCGGTTGCTGCGCCCTTCCCCGGACATCGCATCGGTCCAATGCATGGGCACGCACAGTTCACCGCGCCGTTGGCCGTCGGAGATCTGGACCCGGAACACGGCTTCGTCCTGCGGTGAGATAACCCGCGCCAGACCGCCATCGGCAAGTCCCTGTGCAGCGGCATCGGCAGGGTGGACCTCAAGGCAGGGCTCGCGCCGGTGCTGTGACAGCGTCGGCGAAAGGCCGGTGCGGGTCATCGTATGCCACTGGTCCCGGTAGCGTGCCGTGTTGAGGCGCATCGGGAACTCGGGATCGTGCGCAGTCTCGGGCGGGGTCACCGCGACCAGCCGCGCCTTACCGGACGACGTCGGGTAACGGTCAGTGAGGGGGTAGGCACCGCCCCACTGAAACGGCTCCATCGCGCCGTAGTCCCAGTCACTCAGATCGGCATATCCGGTGAGGTCGAGTACCTTGCCATGCTTGCCAGCCAGTGCAGTCATCGCGGCATATTCACGCCAGACATCGGCCGCGCCCGGAAAGCTGAAAGCATCGCCCCAGCCGAGCTTTGCTGCAACATCGGCCATGATCTTCCAGTCGGCGCGGGTTTCGCCTGGAGGCGCGAACAGCGGTCGCTGACGGCTGATGCGGCGTTCGGAATTGGTCACTGTGCCGTCCTTTTCACCCCAGGCATGGGCAGGCAGGAGGATATGCGCGAACTTTGCCGTGTCGGTTTCGGCGATGACTTCGGAGACAACTACTGTCGGGCACTTAGCCAGCGCCTCGCGCACGAATCCCGCGTCGGGCATAGAGACAGCGGGGTTGGTCGCCATCACCCAGATGAATTTGATCCGGCCGTCGTGGACCGCGCGGAACATATCGACGGCTTTCAGCCCCGGCCCCTGGCAGAGCTTGTCCGTCTTCCAGAACTCCGCGACATCGGAGCGTTCATCGTCTGAAAAGCCGAGATGGCAGGCGAGCATGTTGGCCAGCCCCCCAACCTCGCGCCCACCCATGGCATTGGGCTGACCGGTGATGCTGAACGGGCCGGAGCCGACCTTGTTGATCCGGCCGGTGGCCAGATGCAGGTTGATGATCGCGTTGCCCTTGTCGGTGCCCGAGGTCGACTGGTTCGCGCCTTGGCTGAACAGGGTGATCATGCGGGGATGCGCGGCAACGAGATCGGCGAGCTTGGCTATTGTCGCCGCATCAGCGCCTGAATCCATATCGCGCAAATGAAGATCGGAGATAAATCCATCTGGCACCTCGCAACCACTGGTATCCACCAGCCCGCGTGCATCCATCTCCGCCAGCAGTCCGTTGAACAATGCAACATCGCCATCCGGCGCAATCTGGACATGCAGGTCCGCCTGCTCCGCAGTTTCGGTCCGGCGCGGATCGATCACCACCAGCTTGGTTCCGCGGCGCTCGCGCGCGCGTTCGATGCGCTGCCAGATGACAGGATGGCACCATGCCGTATTCGAACCGACCAGCAGAATCAGGTCCGCCGCGTCGAGATCATCATAGGAGCAAGGCACCACGTCTTCGCCGAAAGCGCGGTTGTGTGCAGCGACCGCCGATGCCATGCAAAGTCTTGAATTGGTGTCGATATTTCCGCTACCGACAAAACCCTTCATCAACTTGTTGGCAACGTAATAGTCCTCCGTCAGCAGCTGACCGGAGACGTAGAAGGCCACACTGTCAGGCCCATGGGTTTCGATGCAATCGCGCATCCGCCCTGCCACCAGATCCAGCGCCTCGTCCCAGCTTGCCTGTTTCGCCCCGATCATCGGATGCAGCAACCGGCCTTCAAGGCTGACGGTTTCGCCCAGATGCGTTCCCTTGGAGCAGAGCTTACCGAAGTTGGCCGGGTGGTCCGCATCCCCCGCGATGGTAACCGAGCGCTCGCCGGTCACCGTAGCAGAAATGCCGCAGCCCACTCCGCAATAGGCGCAGGTGGTGCGGACCTTTTTCACTGCCTTATACCGCCTGTGCTGCCGATTTCGGAGCAACCACCGCCTCGCGCAGCAGGTAAATCCGCCCCGCATCGACGCGCAGTGGGATCACCGGCACGCAGCCCTTGTCCTCGCCCAGCGCCTCGCCGGTCTTGAGTGAAATGTTCCAGTTGTGCAGCGGACAGGCAACCGAAGTGCCGTGCACGATGCCCTGCGACAGCGGCCCCTGCTTGTGCGGGCACTTGTTGACCAGCGCATAGAACTGGTTGTCGAGCGTGTGGAAGATTGCGATCTCTTCGCCGCCGCGCACTGGCAGGGTGCGGGCATTGCCGGGGGCGATCTGGTCCACCGGACCAATGTCGAGCCAATCGCCAATCATAGTGCCAACTCCATAGGGTGGGCCGGGGGCGCAAAAGGTCGAACTTCGGCAAGGTGCTGGTGCAATTCGGAATCTTCACCCTGCGCGCGCTTGGCCCAGGGATCGTCCTGCATGAATTGCTGCGAATAGCGGAAGCGCGCCGCCAACTGCCGGATCGAGTCGGGATCATCGAACATGCCTGCTTTGACATGGTCGAGCCCTACCCGTTCGACCCACGGCGCAGTGCGTTCAAGATAGTGCGCCTGCTCGCGGTAAAGCTGAACGAAGGCCGCGCAGTATTCGAGCGCCTCGGCCACGGTGGTGACCTTGCAGAGCAGATCGGTGACCCGCACCTTGATCCCGCCATTACCGCCGATGTGCAGTTCATAGCCGCTGTCGACGCAGATCACGCCGAAGTCCTTGATCGTCGCCTCGGCGCAATTGCGCGGGCAGCCTGACACGGCAATCTTGAACTTGTGCGGCATCCAGCTGCCCCAGGTCATCTTCTCGAACTGGACACCCAGCCCGGTGGAATCCTGCGTACCAAAGCGGCACCATTCGGAACCAACGCAGGTCTTCACCGTGCGCAGCGCCTTGCCGTAAGCATGGCCCGACACCATGCCTGCGGCATTGAGATCGGCCCAGACGGCCGGCAGGTCTTCCTTCTTGATCCCGAATATGTCGAGCCTCTGCCCGCCGGTGACCTTGACCATCGGCGCGTCGTATTTTTCGACGACATCGGCAATCGCGCGCAGTTCGCGCGGATTGGTCAGCCCGCCCCACATGCGCGGGACCACCGAATAGGTGCCATCCTTCTGGATGTTGGCGTGCATCCGCTCATTGACGAAGCGGCTGTGCTGT
>JANPPM010000176.1:0-28860 GCA_031428495.1 Novosphingobium sp. | reverse complement strand
GTTCTGGGTGACGCAGGAATGCGTGCCTGACATGATTGCCGCCAAGTGGGGCCGGATCATCAACATCACCTCCTCGTCGGTCCAGTCCGGCTCTGCCATGCAGACGCATTACACCAGTTCGAAGGGCGCACTGCTGGGCTTCACCAAATGCCTCGCCATGGCGCTGGGCGAACACGGCATCACTGCCAACATGATCCCGCCGGGCTCGATCGACACCCCGATGCTGCGCGGTGCCGCGATCATGCAGGAACCGGGCCGGGTCGAGGCTTACGGCAAGGCACTGCCCGTGGGCCGCATCGGCACTGGTGAGGATATTGCCGCCGCCGCCGCATTCCTTGCGTCTGATGAGGGCGGTTATATGACCGGCCAGACGATCAGCGTGAACGGCGGACGCTATATGGGTTCGGCTTAAGGCCTGTACCCCTGCCTCTCCAGAGGTGGGGGATCACTCGACCAAGGTGCAAAGCTCCGCCGGGCTTGATCGCTCGATCATCCCGTAAGCGGTCATTCCATCCAGCGTATAGCGCACTGAGCCCTGTTGGTTGTTCATGCCGCCGACCCCTGCGTTTCCGAGATGGAAAGTGGCGAGCGTCGTCGATCCGCCGATCTCGATCTTGCCGAATAAACCTTCAAGTGTCAGCGAGACATCGTCGCCCTCGGGCATCAGTTTGCGCAAGAATGGAATCCGGGTGGCACGCGCCGGATGCATCTCCGTGCCATCAAAGTAATAGGCGACGTTATAGCGCTCGTCCTCGCTCTCGCCGTCGCGCAACGGATAGGCAATGGTCGCAAAGCCGCGACCGTCCGGGAACAGGCATGACTGCCAGCAATGGCCGCGAAATGCACCCATCGGGCGGACGGACTGGCGGTGGATCCGGCTACCCTGCCCTTTGAACTTGCGGGTCTGACCATCGACGGTCAGTTCGCCCTCCGCGCGGAACAATTGTTCGATCCGCCAGCCATAGCCCATCAACCCGGCATCGGTGCGCTGCTTCTCGCTCATCCCGGCCAGCTTTTCGACACGGTAATCCTGCGTCCACGCAGGCACGGCCATGGTCAGCACCGCATCCAATTTGATCGGCGTTTTCTGGAACGATGGATCAACAGGAGCATCTGCAAAAATGCGGAAGTTACTGCGTAGCTGCTCCTCGATGCGCCCATCATACGGCGCATCGTCAATGCTGACCCGCCATGTGCGGAACGGCTCGAGGCACTCAAAGGTCAGCCCGCCCGCGCCTAAAACGGAGCTGCGCCCGGTGGCACTAACCGTGGACCGCGTTAGCCCACGCGTGGACTGGCGCAGCACACGCCCCCCGCCCAGAGCACCGTTATAGTCATAACGGTGATTGTCCCATGCATTGCCCACTGCCTCGATACCGATGCGGGGAAATGCGAAGTCGCCGTTCTCCTCGAACAACCAGATCGAAGCACTCTCGCGCATTTCCGGATCGTCGGGGGTGCCGGAAATCATCGACCAGTCTAGTTCAGGCTCCAGTCCGCCATACCAGTCCGCAGCGCTCACAGCTTGTTGAGCCAGGTTGAACGCTCGATCATGCCGATGGCCTCCTGCCCGTCCCAATTGTAGCGGGTCGAGCCCTGATTGAGCGCGAAGCCTGCCATTTCGCCTTCATGCATCACCTTGAACGTATTGAGCATACCAGCCCCGGCAATGCGGGCCGAGCCGCCTTGCCAGACGATCTCAAGGCTGTTGTTCTGTCCTTCGGTGGTGAGAGTCGCTGCATCGAGCCAGGGGATCGTCTTGGCGGTCGCCTCATGCATTTTGCCGTCGATGAACACATACCCTTCGTTATAGGTCGAGCCGTCCTCGGCCGGGGGATAGGCGATATAACCGAAGGCGCGGCCATCGGGGAAAACGGCCGCCTGCCAGACATGGCCGCGAAAGCCATCGAGCGGGCGCACTGACTGGCGGTGAATGCGGTTGCCAATAGCCTTGAACTGGCGCGTCTCGCCGTCCAGCGTCAGGGTGCCGGTCCCGCGAAACTGATGCTCCATGCGGTAACCCAGACCCATTGAGCGGGCGTCGTCCATTTCGCGCTCGCTTTTGCCGATCAGCCGCTCGGGCGTGTTGTCCTGCACCCAGCACGGCGTGACCATCTCGATCTCGACATCCCATTTGAGCCGCGTGGTCTTTGACGTGTCAATCGCGCCCTTGGTCATCGCCTCGCTGGTGGTTTCCACCGGCTCACCATCATAGCTTATACGCCAGCGCCGGTACGGCTCAATCATCTCGAAGCGCAGAGGACCGCAGCCCAGCACCCGCGGCTGGCCATCTGCGCCGATTGGCGAGTGACTGGCATGAATGCCGCCGGTTTCGACCAGCACCCGCCCCCCGGGGAACGACGCGTTCATGTCAATCCGGTGGCTGTCCCAGCTCGACCCCATTGCCTCGAGGCCGACGCGCGGCAGGGCAAACGCGCCGTTCTCTTCAAACAGCCAGATCGAGGCGCTCTCGCGCATCGCCGGATCTTCCGGCTTTTCGGGCAGCATGAAGTCGTAATGCGGTGCCAGCCCGCCGCGCCATTCGTCCTCGGTCAATCAAGTTCTCCTGTGATCAGAACTGGAAGCGCAGCTCGCCGCCCCACATCCGCGGCAAGCCGGGATTGACGACATTGGTATTGCCGCCGTTCGAGGCAGCATTGCCACCCGACCAGTACTTCTTGTTGCCCAGATTGCGCACGAAGACCGAGGCCGAAACCCCGCTACCGGCGATTTCAGACAGCGTCAGCCGCGCGTTGACCAGCGTGTAACCGGGCAGCGTGGTGTTGGGATTGGCCGTCGCGCCGACATTCGAGAAGTTCATCTTCGACTGGCTGAACAGATCGCCGCGCAGCGACAGTTTGCCGGTGTTGCCCAGTTCGGCCGAAAGTTCCGCGAACAGAGTGCCGCTCCATTCGGGCACATCGGCAAAAGGGCCATAATTGATCGTCGAGCCGAGCACCGACACCTGATTGCTGGTGTAACGCGCATTGGTATAGTTCGCCGAACCGCCAAGCGTCAGCCAGTCGGTCGGCCGCAGCGACGCATCGAATTCGAAACCGGTAATCTGCGCACGGGGTACATTGACCGTCAGCAGCGAAACGCCCGCCGGAGTAAGGATATAGGCAGCGCGCTGGATATCCTTGACCCACTGGTGATAGAAATCGGCGTTGAAAGTCAGCGGCACACCGATGCTATCGCCCGAATACTTCAGGCCCAGTTCGATGTCCTGCGTGGTTTCCGGCAGATAGAGATTACCGCCACTTGCCGCCGTCACATTCGCCGGGAACACCGAATAGTTGTAGCCGCCAGCCCGCCACGAACCGCGGTGCGTGGCATAGATCATCAATTCAGGCGTCACCTGATAGTCGAGGCTGACCGTCCAGCTCGGCTTGCTGGCCGAGGTCTTTTCCGGCGCATTCGAAGTGATGAAGCCCAGCCAGAAAGATCCCGGCAGCTGGAATATCTCGGTCTTGTCACGGGTGTAGCGTATGCCACCCGTGAGGTTCAGCTGATCGGTCAACTTGTAGCTCGCCTGAGCAAATCCGGCGATCGATTCGGTCGACCACTGCGCGGTGTAGGTGAAGGGAAAGGTGAAAACCGGCTGACCAAAGGTCAGATTGGATTCCACCTGATCGCGCTGGTTGAGGTAATAGGCACCCAGGACAAAATCGAGCCGCCCATCCAGCGCCTTGCCCTGGATCTGAAGCTCGTTGGAGATCTGGCGGACGTTCCGCTCGAAGCCGTTGGTCGGCACGACCTTGACGTCGTTTGCCGTCGGCGTGCCCTGCGTTTCGAAGAAGTGATAGGGCGAGCCATCATAGTCGAAGCCGTCATCCGACTTCGACGTGTTGTAACCGAAGATATTTTTCAGCGTAATCGCGTCGTTCAGTTCGATCTCTGTGGTGTTGATGACATAGGTGTTCTGCGCCTTGTGATAGGGCGGATAGCTCGACAAGCTCACCCACGGGCCAAGCTGGCGCTGCAAAGCAACGGCAGCGGTAATCCCGCCTTGGAACACCGCTGGCTTGGTGGCCAGATAAGCGCCGATCACTGCGGGTTGCAGCAGGCAAAACGCCGATGATGCGGGGCAAGGTTCTGGATTGACCGACCACAGCTGATACGGCGTGTTGGTGCCGTCCTCATCAGTGTGTTGGACCACGGTGGTATTGGTAAAACCTGCCGAAGGTGACAAGCGCAGGGTCGCGCGGATCGATTTCTGATCCAGATCGCCATATTTGTCCGGCGTGAAATAGTCTTTCACGAAAGCCCCGCCACCGGTCATGCTGCCCGCGACGCGCAATGCGCCGACATCGCCCAGCGGCAGGTTGATCGCCCCCTGCACGTTCCAGGCGTCAAAGCTGCCGTAACGGCCTTGGATGTAGCCGCCCAATTCATCGCTGGCCTTGGCAGTAGCGAACAGCACCGCGCCGCCAGTGGCATTGCGGCCGAACAGCGTGCCTTGTGGGCCTTTCAGCACCTGAATGCCGCCCATGTCGTAGAACGTCGAGGCAGACAGCGTGGTGATCTGCACTTCGTTGACATAGGGCAAAACGCTGGGCGGCGAATTGGTGAACGTATCGACGCTCTGCCCGCGGATCGAATAGTTGAACGAGTGAACGCCGCCATTCTGGCGGACGACCAGACCCGGCACTGCCGACTGAAGGTCATTTTCGTTGGTGATCGCCCGCTTGGCGAGATCCGCGCCGCTGATCGCGGTGATCGCGATAGGCACCTTGGACAACTCCTCCTCGCGGCGGCGCGCGGTGACGAGAATTTCACCCGAAGACGCGCCGTCATCGGCGCTATCCTGAGCCCATGCTGCCGGTGCAATCGGCAGAGCGACACTAGCCAACAGCGTGGCAAGTACAAATTTCCTCATGATTTTCCTCCTCCTGTTATTTCACCGGTGTGGCTGTCTGCCATTGTCGTCCGGCGCGGAATTTCGGGATGGTTCCCGAAGAGTTTCAACGTTTCGAATAGGTTATCGGCAACGATTCAATCGTGTGCGTTGCCACAGTCGGTGTGTAGCAAATCTCGCTCTCCGGGATGGCCAGCTTGATGTCTTTCAGCTGGCGCACGATCTCGCGCGCGGCGACCTTGATCTCCATCCTTGCCAGCGCAACACCGATGCAGCGGTGCGGGCCGCCACCAAAGCCGACATGACGGCCAAGATTGACCCGCTCGATGTCAAACAGGCGCGGATCGGGGAACACGGTTTCATCGTCGTTGCCTGAATCGTACACCAGCAACATGTGCGCGCCCTCAGGGATGGTGGTGCCGTTGACCACGGTCTCCTTGGTACACATCCGGCTAAGCGCGCGCACCGGCGGCTCGTTGCGCATGTGCTCTTCGACGAAGCGGTTGAGCTTGCGGTCGTCATCAACGATGCTCTCCAGTAGCTCAGCCATGCCGGGCTTGGTCGTCAGCACGTAAAACAGGTTGCCGATTGCCGTCGCGGTGGTGTCATTGCCCGCAATCAAGGTCGCGCGGACCAGTGAGACGGCTTCCTCGAATGTCAGCTTTTCGACCGTGCCATCCGCATTAGTCACTTTCGCGTGGACCAGATCGGAGATCATGTCCTCGCGCGGATCGGCCTCGCGCTCCTTCATCTTGCCGATGATATAGTTCTGCAAGTCGGCGATTTCGGCTGCGTTGGCCAACATTTCCTCGCGGCTTTGCATCGCACTGATTTGCGCGACGACCGCCCGCGACCAGCGCGAAATCCGGTCTTCGATGCCGGGATCGAGGCCAAGCTGCTCAACAATGATGCGAATAGTGATCGGGATCGAGATGTCCTTCACCGCATCGCAGCTGCCCTTGTCGGCAAAGCCTGCAATCAGATCACTCACCACCCGGGTGATGCGCGGCTCAAGCTCTTTCACCCGGTGTGCGGTGAAGGCATTTTCCATCAGCTTGCGGATGCGGGTGTGATAAGGCGGGTCCGACATGATCGCGTCGGGAAAATAGCCGCCGCCGTGCTCGCGAAGGTAATTGCGGAATTCATCGTGCATCCCGCGCGCCTGAATCTCGTGATAGCCCTTGTTGACCGAGAAGGTGATCGGATCGGACTGGACGGCGAGGATATCTTCGTGCCGCGTCACCAACCACGAATTGAGCCCCTTGTCGTGATGGATCGGATCGCCCTTGCGCATCGCGGCATAATAGGCGCGCGGGCGGGCCTGGATCGCGCGGTCGGTCAGGGTGCCGCTTTCCAGCAACGCCTGTTCTTCACCGCTCAGCGGCAGCCGCTGCGAAACCTTTGCATCATCAGCCTGCGTCGCCATGGCATCATCCTGTCCGTTGAGTGGGCTTACATTCCCGAAGTGGGCGCAACCGTCACTGCGATCCCGTCAAGTTCGGGCTTCATCTTGATCTGACAGCCCAAGCGGCTGTTATCCTTGATTACGTCGGCCACCATGTCGAGCATGGCAAATTCGATGTCGTCGGGTGGGCCGACCTTTTCGAACCAGTCGCCCTCAACATAGACATGGCAGGTCGCGCAGGCGCAGCCGCCCCCGCAATCGCCGTATATTCCCTCGATGCCGAACCGCTTGGCCGTCTCCATCAGGTTTGCGCCTTCCTCGACATCGTCGAAGGTGCGCGTATCGCCGTTGACGTCGGTATAGACGACTTTCAGATTACCCATTGTCCCTGATCCTCCCATGCCCCTTTCGGACACGATGCATGGTATTCCATGCCTTCGTGCGAGGGGCAATGCCAAGCAGCGATGCCGCACCGTGCCTAGACTATCGCACCGGCGATGTTACCTTGCCGGGGTTAGGCACAGAGGCAATCTGGCGTTTGGCTAATCTGCGCAGATGCGTATTATGCGCAGGAGCCGTAAAAGCGCGGACATGGAGAGCAGCACGTGGGCCGGACCCTGATTGCCAACGCAACGATTTTTGACGCGACCGGAGCCAAACCGTTCGTCGGTGACGTACTGGTCGAAGGTAATTCGATTGTGTCTGTGACGCCCAGCGGCGCCACGGTACCGGACGCTGACCGCGTGATCGACGCCACCGGCCTGTTCTGCATGCCCGGCATGACCGAGGGCCATGCGCACCTCAGCTTCGAAAATGTCACCGCAACCGAAAACCTGATCACGCCAAGCCCCGAAGAAATGGTGTTCACTGCCGCGCGCGGGGCCAAGGCGCTGATCGATGCGGGCTTCACCAGCGCCTATGGCGCGTCAGAAGCCAAGCTGCGGCTGGGCGTCGCGGTGCGTGAAGAAGTCAACGCCGGGCGCATCCCCGGCCCGCGTATCCGCGCGGGCGGCCTTGAACTCAGCGTCACCGGCGCAATGGGCGATGAAAGCAAGGAACATAACCCGCGCATCGGTCCATCGACCCTGATCAACGGGCCTGACGAAATGCGCGCAGCCGTGCGCCTGCATTGCCGCGAGGGGGTCGACAACATCAAGATCGATGTCTCGGGCGATCCGTTCTACCCCTCCACGCCATCGACCAGCACCCCGATGACATTCGAGGAGGTCAAGGCGGCTGCCGACACCGCCCATGCCTATGGCCGCAAGATCAACGCGCACACGCGCTCCATCGAGGGATCGAAGCATTGCATCCGCGCGGGCATCGACGGCCTGTTCCACTGCGAGCATTCCGACACCGAACTGCTCGACATGATGGAAGAGGCGAAGGACCGCATGTTCGTGGTGCCGACGATTGACCTGTTCGATGCGCTAGCTGGCGGGCGCGCTTCGGCCTTTGGCATCACGCCAGAGATCGCGGGCTACATGGGCATTCAGGCCCTGATCGAGGAATCGGTCAAGACCCACACCGAATTACGCAAGCGCGGCATCCGCCACCTGATCGGCGGGGACTATGGCTTTGCCTGGAGCCCGCATGGCACACAGGCCAACGACATCGCCCATTTCATCAAGTATTACGGCTACAGCGCTGCCGACGCGCTGATCTGCGCCACCCGCAATGGCGGTCTGGCGATGCGCGATGGCGGCGACCTTGGCACCCTTGCTGCTGGCCAGCTTGCCGACTTGATACTCATCGATGGCGACGTTCTCGCCGATACGTCCATCCTTGCCGACCCCGCTCGCCTTGTCATGGTGATGAAGGACGGCAAGGTCCATTCGCAATCCCCCGCCCTCACCGCACAGGCGGCGCAAGGCCAGATGATCGGAGCCGCAGCATGAACGTCGAAACAGGCACTCTAAAGCCCGGCAGTGCACGCTGCCCTGCGGAATCCACGCAGGACATCATTGCCCGCGACAAGGTTTCCGCTCCGGCATGGGCCGCCAGCGAAAGCTACGAATACCTGGGCAGCGAGGATATTTCCAAGGACCGCTATATCGATGCGGATTTCGCCAAGGGCGAATTTGCCAAGCTGTGGACCCGGACCTGGCAGATGGCCTGCCGCGAAGAGCACATTCCGGAAGTCGGCGACTATTACGTTTATGATGTCGGCCCTTACAGTTTCGTCGTCACCCGCAGCGGCGAGGACGAGATCCACGCCCATTTCAACTCCTGCCTGCATCGCGGCACCAAGCTGAAACCATCGGCTTCCGAAGGTTTCGCGACCGAGCTGAAATGCCCGTTCCATGGCTGGACATGGAACCTCGACGGCAGCCTCAAGGAAATTCCGGAGAAGTGGGACTTTGCCCACACCACCGGACATAACCTGTGCCTGCCGGAAGCGCGCGTGGCCCGCCTTGGCGGCTTTATCTGGGTCAATATGGATCCCGACGCGCCGAGCCTGGAGGACTATCTGGGCAAGGAGGCGATGGACCATCTCAAGGCCTGGAAGTTGGAAGACCGCTATATCTACCTGCATGTCCAGAAGAGCTATCCGGCCAACTGGAAGCTGACGATGGAGGCCTTTATGGAGGCCTATCACGTCGGCGACACCCATCCGCAGGTCGCCCCGGCCAACGGCGACGTCAATTCGCAATACGACGTCTACGGCATGCACGTCGATCGCTTCATCTCGACCCTCGGCGTGGTCAGCCCCAAGCTCTATGGCAAATACAGCGAACAGGACATCATCGAGAATTTCACCATGGGTGACAGTTCGGCGATGGGTGGCAGCAAGCCGCAGCTCGAGGAAGGCCAACGCGCCCGGCAGGTCATGGCCGACATGTTCCGCGACATGTTCGAGAAGGCAGCCGATGCTGATCTCAGCCATGTCTCGGATACCGAGCTGCTCGATACCTATTCCTATACCTTCTTCCCTAACCTGTTCCTGTTCCCCGGCATTTCACTGCCGATGGTCTATCGCTTCCGTCCCGATGCCCGCGACCATCGCCGGACGATCTACGAAGTGATGTTCATGCGCCCGCGCCCGCAGAACGGTCCGGTGCCGGAAACCGCTAGTGTGGAAGTGCTCCAGGATCACCAGTCCTTCGCCGAGGCGAAAGGCATGGATCCGGGTTTCGGCGTGATCCTCGATCAGGACACCGACAATCTTTACGCCCAGCAGGAAGGTCTTGAAGCTGGTGCAAAGGGCGGGATCACTCTGGGTAACTATCAGGAAATCCGCGTCCGCAACTTTGAACGGGCTGTCGACAATTACATGGCGATGGAGCCAAAATTCCCTGACTGGAAAAAGCTTCAGCGCACGTGATGTTCGACCTTTCGGGCCGCACCGCCCTTATTGCCGGTGCCTCGTCGGGCATAGGCGCGGGATTCGCACGATTGCTGGTCAGGGCCGGAGCGAAGGTGGTGCTGGGCGCACGGCGCCTGGACCGGGTCGAGGCCCTGGCCGCAGACCTCGGGAAGCGGGCGATGGCGTTGGCGCTGGACGTTACCGACGAAGCCTCAGTAATCGCTGCCTATGATGCTGCCGAGGCCCGCTTCGGCGCGGTCAACACAGTTGTCGCCAATGCCGGGACCGGCACCGGCGGGCGCTCGACCGATGTCAGCGCCGAAGGGCTCACGCAAGTAATCGGCACCAACTTGACTGGCGCCTATCTTGTCGCGCGTGAGGGTGCGCGGCGGATGATTGCCAACGGCAGCGCGGCCCGCGAGGACGGGCGCATTGTGCTGATTGGATCGATCACGGCGGAGCAGAACCACGGCGGCGATGCCGCCTATGCCGCGAGCAAAGCGGGCCTCGCGCATCTGGGACGTCAATTTGCCCGCGAATGGATACGGCAAGGGATCAACGTCAACACCCTGCAACCCGGCTGGATTCCCAGCGAGGCCAACGAGAGCTGGTTCGCCACGGAGCGCGGACAACAAGACGTAGCCGGGCTGCACCGCCGCCGCCTGCTGGATAGCGACGCGCTGGATGACATGCTGCTTTATCTTCTTTCCGACCGATCGCGTCAGGTGACGGGCGCCACTTTCACTATCGACGACGGGCAATCCCTATGAAGAGATCGGCACTATGAGCGGTGCGTTGGCAGGCATAACCATTGTTGAGATCGCCGAACGCGTCTCCGGCGAGCAGTCCGGCAAGCTGCTGGCCGATTTCGGCGCGGAAGTAATCAAGATCGAGCGCCCCGGCGGCGCACCGACGCGCCGGATGGGCCCGTTCAAGGACGGGCAGAGCGCGGTGTTCGGCTATTTCAACACCAACAAGAAATCGGTGGTTCTCGATCTGGCAAAGCCTGCCGACAGGGCCACACTGGACGGCCTGCTCGCCCGCGCCAACGCGCTGATCGACGATCATGACGAGGTCTGGGGCGCGGCGCACGGCCTGACTTCTGGCGAAGTTGCACAGGCCCATCCGCATCTGGTCCATTGCGTGGTCACCCCCTTTGGCCAGGGTGCACCGTCAGAATGGCAGCAGGCGCAACCGATCAATGTGATCAATGCGGGCGGCTGGGCCTATCACACGCCGAGCGAGGCCAAGCCCGACAAGCCGCCACTCAAAGGTGCGGGCCGCTTTCTGCCGAGTTACGAGAGCGCGATCGACGCCGCCTTGGCAACGCTTGCCTCACTGCACCGGCAACGCAAGATGGGAGCGGGCCAGTTCATCGACATTGCCGAGGTCCAGGTGCAACTCAACCGAATCGACGGCGTGCTCGGCCGGTTGCTCGCAGGTGATGTTGAGCCGAGCGCCGAGCGAACCGCCTATGACATGGGCGGCCCCGCGACCTGCTTTGCCTGCAAGGACGGCCACGTCTATCTGTTCATGACCACCAAGGCGCATTGGCAGGCGCTGTCGGCATTGATGGGCGATCCGGCATGGGTTGCGGATTTCGAGCCGGACTGGCTGGAATTTTATTGTACCCGTGAACGCGTCGAGCAGTTCCGCGCGCATTTTCGCCCGTGGATCGCGGCGCAGGCAAAGCTGGCTATTACCGAGGCTGCGCAGAAAGCGGGCCTCGCCATGGTGCCGATCAACACCGCTGCTGATCTGCCCCGTAACGAGCAATTCATCCACCGCGGGTTCTTTCAGGAACTGGACGGCCTTGCCTATCCCACAGTGCCCTATCGCATGAGCGCCTCGCCCGTTCGCCTCACCAGCCCCGCCCCGGCGCTGGGCGCGCATAATGCCGAGGTGACGCTGTGAAGCTGGCGCAACACTTCACCTCCCCCTTGATGGGGGAGGGATACGCAGGCTTGGCGACTTGTCGCCTAGGCGCAGTTGGGTGGGGGTGTGCTCTCGCACAAGTTCACCGCTCCCGGCACACTCACCCCCATCCAACTGCGCCTAACCGTCTGACGCCGGTAAGGCTTCGTATCCTTCCCCCATCAAGGGGGAAGAGAAGAGGTTGCCATGCCCCAGCCTGAACGAGGCGGGCCGCTCGCCGGCGTCCGCGTGCTCGAACTCACCAAGGTCTGGGCCGGGCCTTACGCGGGCAAGATGCTCGCGCATCTCGGCGCGGAAGTGATCAAGATCGAGAGCGCTGCCAATCTCGACGAGATGCGCGCCTATGGCGGGGTCGACATCAATTCCGCGCCCTATTTCCTGTCGATCAATCAGGAGATCCAGTCAGTTCAGGTCAACCTCAAGTCCGATGAAGGTCTTGAACTGGTCCGGCAAATGGTGGCGCAGTCGGACATATTTATCGACAATATCCGCCCCGGCGCGCTTGAGCGGTCGCAGCTGGGCTATGACGAGCTGTGCAAGATCAAACCCGACATCATCCAGTGTTCGATCAAGATGTGGGGCAATGATGGCCCGCTGGGCTATCAGACCGGCTATGCCCCTTGTTTCGCCGCGCTATCGGGCCTGACCAACCTCGTCGGCTACGAAGGCGAGACGCCCGAGGGGATGAACATCCGCTATGGCGATTCCACTGTTGGTGCGCTGGCCGCCCTTGCCTGCATTGCCGCTTTGCACCACCGCGAAGCAACGGGTGAAGGCCAGTTCATCGACCACTCGGCAGTCGAAGCCATGACCAGTCTGGTCGGCGACAGCCTGTTCGCTTTCAGCTTGACCGGCGAAGTCCCGCAGGCTGACGGCAATTTTCACGCCGAGATATGCCCGCACGGGGCTTACCCCTGCGCCGATCAGGAGTGGATCAGCATTGCGGTTGCCGAGGAGGCCGAATGGGCGGCTCTGTGCCGCACATTGGGGGCCGAAGAACTGGCCGCCGATCCGCGCTTCGCCAGTCTCGCGCAGAGGCTTGCCAACCGCCAAGCGCTCGATACCCACCTGTCTGAATACACCGCACATCGCACCGCTGGCGCATTAGCCGAACAGCTGCGCCACGCCGGTGTCCCGGCATTTCGCAGCCAAAGCTCAATCGACCTGTGCAGCGACGATTTCCTGTGGGCGCGCAGTGCATTCCGCATGGTCAGCGACCACCGCAACGGCGCGCGCCCGATCATCGGCCCGTCATGGAGGATGGAGCCTGACATGGCTCAGATTGAGCGCGGCGCGCCGCTGCTGGGCGAGCACAACGACTATGTTTACCGCGAGATATTGGGGATCGGACAGGAGCAACTGGACGATCTGATCGCGCGAAAAGTGGTGGATTGATACCCGTCGTCCCGGGCTTGACCCGGGACCGCTGGCCGAAACACTCAATCCGTTCGGTCAAACGCCAGCGCTCCCGGGTCAGGCCCAGGGCGACGAAGAGGAATGAATTATGAAACTCGCATTCTCCATGCCGCACCAGTTGCGGATCAAGGCGATGACCCAGCCGTGGGAACTCAGCGTCACCGGTCCTGACCAGCTCAAATTGCTGAAGCACGCTGAAAAGCTGGGTTTCGAGATGGTCTCGGTGCCCGAACATCAGGTCATGCCTGCCGAGCATCTTGAACTGTCCGGCCCGTTCCAGATGAACGCCTATGTCGGCATGGCCGCCTATGCCGGGGCGACCGAGACGATGCGGGTAAACTCGTGCATCGCAATCCTGCCGCTGCAACACCCGATCACCACCGCAAAGCAGCTCGCCACGATGGACTGGCTTTCGGGCGGGCGCGTCACCGTCACCTGGGCGGTCGGATGGGTGCCCGGCGAGTTCGAGCTGATGGGGGTCGATTTCACCAAGCGCGGCGAAATTGCCGAGGAATATACCCGCGCGATCATCGAGTTGTGGACCAGTCCCGATCCGCAGTTCGAAGGCAAATATGTCTCGTTCAAGGACCTGCTGTTCGAGCCGTTCTGCGTCCAGAAGCCGCATCTGCCGATCTGGTTCGGCGGCGATGCCGATGCGGTGCTGCGGCGCACCGCGCGTTATGCCAGCGGCTGGTGGCCGTTCCTCACCCCGCCCGAAAAAATCGTAGAGCGGATCGACTTCATCAAATCGCAAAGCGATTATAACGGCAGGCTGGAGGATGTGTTTTACGGCTTTTCCACCACGCGCGTCGGCGAAGGTCATGTCGCCATCGATGATCCCAAGGCCCGCCCCGGCCAGACCGCGCCTGAAATCATCGACCGGCTGGGCTGGCTGAAAGACATGGGCGTCACCTGGAGCGGCATTCCCATCCCTGCCCTGGGCGGCATCGAAGAGTATTATGACTATAGCCAGTGGGTTGCTGAAGAGATTATGCCCGCCGTCGTTTGAGGGAGCGAGAGCATGGCGACAATCGTATTGATACACGGTGGGGGGCATGGCGGCTGGTGCTGGCAACGGCTGGTGCCATTTTTGCACGCCGCCGGGCACAGCGTCTTTGCTCCTGTTCTCGCCGGGGTTGGCGAACGCGCTTCCGAACGCACCGCCGAGACTAATCTTTCCACTCACATTGCCGACGTGACGGCGCTGTTTGACGACAATGGCATCCAGGATGCTATCCTTCTCGGCCACTCTTATGGGGGGATGGTGATAACAGGCGCAGCGGACAGATTGGGCAGCAGGGTGGCCCGATTAGTCTATCTGGATGCGCCCCATCCGCGCGGCGGCGAAGCCCTGATCGATACCATGCCTGCAGCCGAGGAACGGCTCATGCAGGGTGTCGAAGTGATTGATGGCGTGCCGCTAACGCTATTTCCCACGCCTGAAAACCTTGCGATTGTCTACGGACTGACTGACCCGACCGATGCAGATTGGGCCATGCAGCACCTTACCCCGCACCCCCTCGCGTGCTTTGTCGAACCACTGCAATTGATCAACGAGTCGGCTTTCCTGAAGATTCCTCGCGCCAGCATCGATTGTGCCAGAACGCTGAGCCTGCGAACGCCCGAACTCATCGGCCGGATAAAAACCTGCAACCCACGCTTTGTCTTCGAGACCGGCCATGATCTGATGATCACCGAGCCCCGCAAGCTGTCAAATGCCCTGATCGAAGTGGCCGGAGCGATATAGAACAAGTGCAACTGCGATAATCCGCCGACAGACTTGACCCCGCGCGCGCAGTGCTGCCAAGTGTTCTGACGGGAGAGGAAACAGCATGAACCGCAACGATCTCGATGGCCTCGGCTATCGCGGCAAGACCGTGGTGATCACCGGCGGCGCATCGGGCATGGGCGAAGCAGCAGCGCGCCTGCTGGGTGACATGGGCGCGGTGGTCCACATTGCTGATCTGGCAGAGCCGAACGTCGCCTGTGCCAGCTATGCCTCTGTCGACCTGTCCGATCCCGCCAGCGTCAAGGCGACGGCCAATCAGCTCGCAGGAGTTGGCCCGATTGATTTCCTTTTGCCGGTCGCAGGGATCCCGCCGCACACACTTGGTGCGCTCGCCTGCATGTTGGTCAACTATGCGGGAACGCGCATGTTCACCGAAGCGCTGCTCCCACAAATGCGCGACGGCGGCAGCATCGGCCTGATCGCCTCGGTCGCCGCACGCTATTGGCAGCAGCATCTGGAGGAAAACCTCAAGATAGTTGCCATTCCGGACTTCGAGGGTATCCGCGCCTTTTATGAGGCCAACCCCGCCGTGCTGCGCGACGGGTACTCGCCCTCGAAGGAATTGCTTTTCGTCTGGATCCAGCAGATCGCGCCGCGCCTCGCGCAGGAACGCGGCATCCGCATCAATTGCACGGCTCCCTGCCCGGTCGATACCGCCTTCATGGCATCGGCGATCCCGCGGATGCCCGAAGGCTTCATGGCCAGCTATCCTCTGCCGCTGCTCGGCCGCATGGCCAGCGCCGAGGAACAGGCATGGTCGCTGCTGCTGCTATGCAGCCCCCTGAACGCATCTGTCACCGGCACAATGCTCTATACCGATCAGGGCTATGCCGGGGGCCTCGTCACCGGCGCGCTGCAACCTGCGGGCAGCGGCGCGCTCGAACGCCAGAACTGAAAGCGGAGCATTCCACATATGTCATCCCCCAAACGGCCCGTTCCCCGCCTCGACGCCGAAAACCGCGCCTTCTGGACTGGCGGCAGCGAGGGCAAACTCCAGATCATGAAATGCGGCGACTGCGGTGAGTTCACCCACCCGCCGCTGCTGATGTGCCGCCACTGCCAGAGCGAGGATATGGCCCCGCATGCGGTCAGCGGCAAGGCGACGGTCGATAGCTACACGATCAACCACCAGCCGTGGATGCCGGGTCTGGAAGTTCCCTTCATCATCGCGCGCGTCCGGCTTGACGATGCGCCCGATGTCATCCTGACCACCAATGTGGTGGGTTGCGGCGTCGATCAAATCGAGTTCGGCGACAAGGTTGCGGTCAAATTCGAGGAGCAGAACGGCATCTGGTTTCCCCTTTTCGAGAAGGTAGCCTGACATGGCCCGCGAAGCATACATCACCGGCGTCGGCCAATCCGAAGTCGGCATCCGCGTCGCCCGCTCGCCGATGGGTCTGACCAAGGACGCGATAATGGAGGCGCTGGCAGACGCCGGCCTCACGCTCGACCAGATCGACGGGGTCGCTACCTATCCCGGCAAGAGCCACGGCTATCTCGGCTTCTCCCCCGTCGGTGCGCCCGAGGTTATCGAACAGTTCGGCATCAAGGCGCGCTGGCATATGGGCGGCGGCGAAATCCCCGCCCAGCTGTCGGCGATTGCCTCGGCAGCGGACGCAGTGCGCAGCGGCCAGGCGCGCCACGTCATCTGTTTTCGCACTGTCTATGAGGCCGCTGCCATGTCACGGCCCGATGAATATCCAGCGCTCAAGCGCGAAACGGTCGATGGCTTTTCACAGTGGACAGCGCCTTTCTTCGCCATTTCGGCGGCTTGCTGGGTGGCGCAATATGCCATGAAGCAGATGAAGCAATACGGCATGACCCGTGAGCAACTGGCACAGGTTGCGCTCAACGCGACGCGCAACGCTTCGCTCAATCCACGCGCCTCGGCGATCACCAAAGAACCGCTTACACTCGAGAAATACATGTCCGCGCGGCTGATCTCGACGCCGTTCTGTCTCTATGACTGTGACCGCTTCACCGATTGCTCCACGGTAGTGATCGTCTCGGCTGGTGATGCGCTGGACGAGGTTTCGCCGAACCCGGTGCGCATTGTCGCAAGCGCGGGATCAGTGGACCGGTGGAGCTGGGACCAGCCAGATGAAATGGCCTGCTATCCCACCGGCAAGGACCTGTGGACCAAGACCGACTACCGGCCCAAAGACGTTGATACCGTCCAGTTCTACGATGGTTTTGCCTTTTTCCCGATCACCTGGCTTGAATCGCTGGGCTTTTGCGAGGTCGGCGAAGGCCACAAATTCATCGAAGGTGGAACGCGCATCTCGATCAATGGCGAGTTGCCTCTGAACACTGGCGGCGGGCAAATCGGCGCGGGACGTCTGCATGGCTTCGGCTTTGCGCACGAGGCGGCAACGCAACTGCGCGGCAAGGCAGGCGCGCGGCAGATTCCCGGCGACCCCAAAGTTGCCGTGGCAACGTCAGGCGGAGGTCCGCTGGCGGCGGCCCTGCTGCTGGCGCGGGATTGACTCGAGATTGGAGCTAGTCGCGCTAGGCAAGCGTCAGGTTAAGGCTGACAATGCCGGACTATGCCAGCATTCCCGATTGCCCTGATCCAGCCCGCTTCGGGCGACAACTCCGTTGCCCAGCGCGGCGCACTGGCGGCGCTGCGTGACAGTGATTGCGGGCTGATCCTGTTTGAAGGAGAGGCAGCATCGCCGTGGCTGCTGCAAGACTTGCGGCGCTTTCTCTCGTTGCACCACCCACGCAGAGCAATTGTGCTGCCGCCGCTGTCTGCCGTTCCCGGCCTTTCTGAAATCTGCGCCGAAATGGACTGCGCGGCCATCCGACTGTCTCCTTGCGCACTCCCCGGCCCGGCACCTCTGCTGTGCTCAAACGACCGGCAAGCGATGGCCGATGCGGCGCACTATCTGATTGCGCTGGGGCACCGAAGGATCGGACTGATTACCGGACCGGAGAGCTGCCCTTCGGCGCGCGAATGCGAGCTTGGCTTTATTGACGCGCTCGCCGCGCATGAACTGGATCGGGGGGCGGAACTGGTAGCGCCCAGCGACGGCAGCCTGGCATCGGGAGAGGCGGCGGCGCACCTTCTGCTATCCGTCAGTCCCCGCCCTAGCGCCATCCTCGCCGTCAGTGACCTGCTGGCTGCCGGGGCACTGCGGGCCGCGCTGGCGCTCGGTCTTAACGTGCCCGCCGACCTTGCCCTGATCGGCGTTGGCGATAGCCCGCTTGCCGAAGTGTTGCCTGTCAGCCTCACCAGCCTTCACCCACCGCTCGGCGAAATGGCCTTCGCCGCCGCCACCCAGCTCGCTGGGCCGGGGAGTGCGCCACAGCCTGGCGAGTTCTTTGGCAGCATCATCGCTCGCGCATCAACCGGGCCTGCGCCTGCCTGATCAGTTGACCGCTGATGCCTCGTCCTTTTTCCATTCGGGATAGTCGCCCAGCCCGAAGATCAGGAATGCGCTGACCAACGTACCGACGATACCGAACCACAGATAAGGATCGTAATTGCCGTAGCTATCGAAAATGAACCCCGCGACCAGGGGCCCCAGCCCTGATCCTGCGGCAATCAGGCTGGCCATACTGCCGAATATCAGACCGAAATTCTTCATGCCGCCATAGGCCGATGTCAGGTATCCCGCGATCTGCAGCTTGGTGCCTGCGGCATAGCCGTTGATCAGCATGGCGATGAAAATGATCATGCTGGTCCGTCCGGGCAGCAGCAACAGGATAAAGGTCAGCGATGTTGCCGCCAGCGTCAGCCCGCCCACCCAGCGCGCGGCATAGCGATCCAGCAGCCAGCCGGTGACCAGTTTGCCCGCCACGCCGAACAGCCCGGCTATGCCGGCATAATAGGCCGCCGTGGTCCGTTCCACCCCGATCGATTGCAGGATCGGGATCTGGTGCACCACCAGTGCAATCGTCACCACCATGATCACGAATGTCGAGATCGCGATCCGCCACAGCGCGGTGCTGCGCCAGGCCTCTTCCACCGTAAGCCCTGGCGAATCGCCGAGCAGCGATTTGCTGGTCACAGCCCCCGGATTGGCGGCGCGTGCCTTTCGGCTGGCGTCATAGCCGTCATACAGCCACACAATACACAGCAGCAGGGCAAGAGAACCCCAGCCCAGCCCGAGCCAGACGAAGGCCATCCGCCAGCCATAGGCCTCGATCAGGAAATTGGTCAGCGGCGGGGTAATCCCCTGCGCCAGTGCGCTGCCCGAGAGCACCAGACCCATCGCGAGGCCCCGCCCGGCATCGAAGGCGCTGGCAACGGCAGCGGTCCAGACCGTCGATTTGGTTGCCAGTGCGCACCCCGCATAGACTGTCCAGATGACAAACCACATCACCACCGAACCATTGAGCAATGACAGCGACGCAATGGTCAGGGCCATCATGAACAGCCCCGGCAAGGCGAGCCGCCGGGTACCTATACGGTCAATCAGTAGTCCAAAAAATGGTGAAAGGAAAAAGGTGGTCACTGCCGAAATTGATGTTCCGGACGAGAGTAGCGTGCGGCTCCAGCCAAACTCCTTGCCCAAGGGTTCCATGAACAACCCAGCCGCCGCCGTCATCACCGAAGTGAACGAGAATGCGACGGACGCAGCTATCACCAGCGGCCAGTATTGCCGCCATTCGGCGCGGGCGCGCAGCGCCGTCTCGGCGGATGGCCCCCGGCTCACGCGACTGCGCCGCGCAGTTCCTCAAGCGTGAAACCGTTGGCCGGGGCGCATTGCTGCACCTCAATGACGTTGCCTTCGGGATCATAGCCGTAGATCGTCTTGACGTGGCCGACATCAACGAATTCGCGGTCATTGAAGGTCATGCCGCACTCAGCCAGGAACACGATGTCTTTTTCCATCTCGGTCACGTCGACGCAGAAATGGGTGTAACCGCGATCATGCGGGCGCTGCGGCGCGATGCTTTCCGGCGGCGGTGCGCTGTATTCGAACAGCTCGAGATAACAAGTGCCCGCGCGCAGCATGATGCCCTTGGCAGCTGATCCCGGCACATCGACGATATGGTCCATCATCGGCTCATCGGCCCATGCAAAGCCCTCCGCATCAACGGGCTGGAAACCGAAGGCGTCGGCATAAAATTTCTGCATGCGCGCCATGTCGCGGCAATTAATGCCGACATGGTGAATACCTCTGATCATGCGCGTCTCTCCCGATTTATCGGGTCAGCCTATTGGCTAATCCCGCGAGCGCAAGCCTGTTGAACGCCCGTTGAATTCTAGCCTCAGTCCGGATCGACCCACTTGGTCTGGGTCACACGGGGCGAGAGATATTTGGTGTTGGTCCAGCCGCCATCGACGACAATCGACTGGCCGTTGATCATCTCTGATCCCGGCGAGCACAGGAAGGCGATCACCGCTGCGGTATCCTCAGGATCGGCGAGGCGCGGATAGGGGGTGGTCTCGACATTGACGCGCTTGAACGCCTCATCTTCAAACCGGTGTGCGACCATTTCCGTCCGGGTGACCCCCGGTGCAACGCAGTTCGAGCGGATGCCGCGCGGCCCGTATTCGCAGGCCATGTGCTCAGTCAGTGACTTCAGGCCACCCTTGGCCGCCGAATAGGCCCCGCCGCGCCGCCCGCCGATGTGCGCGAAAGTCGAGGTGATGTTGACCACGCTGGCCCCCATCCCAAGATGCGGGATCACTTCGCGGCAGAGGCGGAACGGCGCCCGCAGCATGACATCCATCATGCCGTCATAATCCGCATCAGTCGCTTCATCGACCGGCTTGGGACTACCCACACCGGCATTGTTGATCAGGAAGTCGATCCGCCCGAAGCGTTCGAGTGCCAGGGCAACGATTTTCGCCGGGGCATCATCAGCGGTGACATCGACTGAGATCGTCGCGACCATCGCCGGATCGCCGATTTCGGCCTCCAGATTGGCCAGCTTGGTCTTGTCGCGCCCGACTCCGACCACGGCCACGCCAGCCTGATGCAGCAATTTGGCGGTTTGCAGCCCAATGCCGCTCCCCGCCCCGGTTATGATTGCAACGCGGTCAACCATGGCTCAGGCCGGGACCCGGACGAGGTTGCGGCAGGCCGCCTCGATTTCCTGCGCGGATGGCACATAGGCCGTTTCGAGCGGGTTCGAGAAAGGCACGGCAGAGAACTTCGCGCCGAGCCGGACAACTGCACCGCGCAAATCACTGAACAGGTTCTCGTGGATCGTCGAGGCGATCTCGCCGCCCGGGCCGAATTCCTTGCAGGCCTCGTGGACCACAACTGCCGCGCCAGTCTTCTTGACCGAAGCCAGCACCGCTGCCCGGTCCCAAGGCTGGACCGAACGCAGGTCGATGATCTCAACCGAAAGATCGTCGAGCTTGGCCGCATGAGCAGCGAACGTCTGAATGATGCGGCCATAGCCGATCACGGTAACATCCTTGCCTTCGCGGATCGTCTTGGCCTTGCCGATTTCAACCTTGGTGCCGCGCACGGGGGCTTCGCCCGGAGCAAACAGCATCGGGCCGTTCTCGACAAAGATCACCGGATCGGGATCATCGATGGCGCTGCGCATCAGGCCATAGGCATCCGCAGGCGTCGAGGGGATCACCACCTTAAGCCCGGCAGTGTGTGCATACCAGCCTTCCATGAAGTCCGAGTGCTGACCGCCGCTGCCAAAGCCCGGGCCAGTCATGGTCCGGATAACCATCGGCACCGAGGTCTGCCCGCCCGACATGAAGCGCAGCTTGGCAGCATGGTTGACGATCATGTCCGAACAGACGGTCATGAAATTCATCAGCATGATCTCGACTACGGGCTTGAAGCCCATCATCGCCGCGCCAATGGCAGCACCGGTAAATGCAGTTTCAGAGATCGGTGTCGAAACGACGCGCTCGCGCCCGTATTTCTCCGAAAGTCCGCGCGTCACGCCGACAACGCCGCCGCCCGTGTGATCGGCGACATCTTCGCCCAGAACCAGCACCTTCTTGTCCGCCGCCATGGCATCGTCAAGCGCCCAGTTGATCGCCTGGATCATGTTGATCTTGTCGCTCATGCCACCAACTCCTCGGCGTAAACATCGATGTAGAGTTCCCGCGCATCGGGGAATGGGCTGGCCAGCGCAAAGGCAACTGCCGCCTCGATGGTCGCCTTGTGCGCCTCATCAACCGCTTCGAGATCAGCCTCGGTGGCATAGCCGCCATCGACCAGGAACTTGCGGTAATTGGGCCAGGGATCGTTGGCCACAGCGGCTTCCTTTTCACCGGCAGGCATATAGGCATCATCATCGCCGAAAACGTGGCCGAAGAAACGGAATGTGTCGGCTTCGATCAGGGTTGGGCCTTCGCCAGCGCGTGCGCGATCGATGGCTTCCTGATAGACATTGTACAGCTCGACCACGTCGTTGCCGTTAACCTTATGGCCGGGAATGCCATAGGAAATCGCACGCGTTGCTATGTCAGGAACTGCGCAGGTTTCCTCAAACTTGGTATGCTCACCATACCGGTTGTTCGAGCAGACGAAGATCACCGGCAGCTTCCACACTGCCGCAAGGTTCAGACTTTCATGGAACGCGCCGATGTTGTTCGCCGCGTCACCAAAGAAAGCGACCGA
The DNA here is from genome assembly GCA_031428495.1 of Novosphingobium sp. Lineage (GTDB taxonomy): Bacteria > Pseudomonadota > Alphaproteobacteria > Sphingomonadales > Sphingomonadaceae > Novosphingobium. The sequence goes on along the minus strand of JANPPM010000176.1, from coordinate 6,600 downwards.
AACGTCATCGGTGCCATTGAGTTTGTTCGCCCATGCGAGGCCGCAGGCAATCGGCATCGAAGAGCCGACGATGCCGGTGGTGACCATCATGCCGCTTTCGGGATGGGTAACGTGCATCGGCCCGCCTTTGCCCTTGCAGGTGCCATCGACGCGTCCGGCCATTTCGGCCCACAGCTTGTCGACCGGGCAGCCCTTGGCCAACATGTCATGCGTGCCGCGATAGATCGTCGAGATCGTGTCACTGTCGCGCAGCTGGGCGCACAGAGCAGACGGGATCGCCTCCTGCCCGCGGAACGAATAATACGGCATGACCAGCCGCCCGGAGCGGATCACCTGCCGCGCGCGCTCGTCGTTATGATAGAGCAGCGACATCTTCGAATAGATGTCGAGCAGCACCTCTTTGGGTGGAATGGTGTTTGCTGGCATGGTCCTCATCCGGTTTGGCGTTGGTGCGCCGTTATGCGCCTTGCGCTGGTGCTATAACCATACGCAGCGATTCTGGAAGCTGGCATTTTGCCCTGCGGAGCGCAAGCGATTGACGTCTTGCGCTTCGCACTTGGCCAGCAGGTGCGACGCAGCTAGAGACAACCAGAACAACGACAAAAAGAGCACCCCATGACCCAGACCCCCGCCGCCCTCGACGGCATCCGCGTGATCGACATGTCCCGCGTCTTTGCAGCCCCCGTGGGCGCGCAGATCCTTGGCGATCTTGGCGCGGATGTGATCAAGGTGGAACGCCCCGGGGTGGGCGATGACGGGCGCGGGTATGGGACGGCGTGGGTCAAGGGCAAGGACGGACTTGAGACCCGCCAGTCGAGCTTTTTCACTGTTTCCAACCGCAACAAGCGCTCGATCACGGTCAATCATTCCAAGCCCGAGGGGCAGGAAATCATCCGCGCGCTGGTGAAAGACGCGGATGTGCTGATCGAGAACTACAAGGTCGGCGATCTGAAGCGCTTCGGGTTGGACTACGAGACCCTGAAGGCGATTAACCCGCGGCTGATCTATTGCTCGGTCACAGGCTTTGGCCAGACCGGACCGATGGCTGCGCTGCCGGGCTATGACGGGCTTTTTCAGGCGACTGGCGGTATGATGGCAGTGACCGGGCTTCCCGATGGCCAGCCGGGCGCAGGACCGCTGAAGGCCGGGCCGAGCCTGGTCGATTTCATCACCGGGCATAATACGGCGCTCGCCATTTTGGGTGCGCTGATGCACCGCAATAATACCGGCGAGGGACAGTTCATCGACATCGCGCTGCTCGATACTTCGGTGGCGATGGTCAGCCATATCATGCAGGATTACCTGATCAGCGGCGAGGCACCGCCGCGACTGGGCAATGGCGGCAATGGCGGCGGACCGGCCGATCTGCTCAACTGCAGCGACGGCATCGTCTATCTCACTGCCGGGACCGACGAGCACTACCGCCGACTCACCGTGCTGATGGAACAGCCCGAACTGTTCACCGATCCACGCTTCGATTCGAACTTCAAACGCGCGCGCTCGGGACAGGCGGAACTGATCGCTATCATCAATGCGTGGAGCCGCCAGATCCCAGTCGCCAAATTGCTAGCGATGTTCGACGAAGTCGGTATTCCGGCGGCGAAATACAACGAACTTGCCGATGTCTGGGAAGAGGAACAGGTCAAGTTTCGTGGGCTCCGCGCCACCACGCCGCATCCGCATGCCGAAGCCGGGTCAGTTGACCTGATCGCCAGCCCGCTGGCGCAGATGTCGGCCAGCCCCGCGACGATCCGCCTGCCCCCGCCTCTGTTGGGTGAGCACAATGGCGAGGTGTTGCAAGGCCTGCTGGGCTATAGCGATGAGCGCATGGCTGAGCTGACGGAACTGCGGATAATCTGACCGCCCAGCCACGCATGACTTGACGTTTCCGTTCGAAATAGCGAATAAAGCGTCCATGTCTCGATCATCGCCCGGGGTCTGGCGCGTTGCCGCCATTCTCAACTTCATAGCCGATCATCCGGGCCAGGCCTTTGCCCTGACCGATCTGGTGCGCGCGCTCAAGCTGAGCCGGGCGACGTGCCACGCGCTGCTCACCGGGCTGGTTGATGTCGGCTATCTCTATCGCACCTCAGACAAGACCTATGTGCTTGGGCCTGCGCTTGCCGTGATCGGCCGGGCGGCGGCAGACCATGTCTCGCCATTGCAGGTCGCCAAGCCTGAAATGCGCGAACTGGCTGATGCGTACGATGTTGTCTGCGGGGTTTACAGCCTTGAAGGCGACGACATGCTGCTGCGCGACCGCGCGGCCTCGGCCAGCCATGCTGCCTATCCGGTGGCGATCGGCACGCGGATGCGGCTGCGTTCGGCGCAAGCGGTAATCTACTTCGCCTGGTCACAGGCCGATGCCGAGGCCTGGCTTGAGCGCGCGCGGCCGCGGCCTGAGCCGGACAGAATTGCCCTGATGTTTCGCAACATGGCGTTTGCCCGCGAGCATGGCTTCATCGTCCACGTGCGCAACCCCGGCGTAGTGTCGAGCGGAACCAGTTCCGCCTATCTGCAAGGCGATGAAACTGACGACCTGCCAGTAGTCCCGATTCCCGAACTGGACCGCGATGCGATCTATCCGGTTGCGGCTCTGATGGCGCCGGTATTCGACGCCAAAGGCAAGGTCAGCTTCACACTGGTCCTCGCGGGATTTCACGCACCGATGACCGGAGCGCAGGCGCTGGAGGCAGGCGAGCGGCTGCGCGCGGCCTGCGCACGGATTTCCGATTTCGTCGCAGGCAAAAAGCCCGATGCGGAAGGCGCCACACAGGTGCGCCAGTTGCCTGCGGCTTGACGCGCACAGCATTTCGCAATATCACCATTTGCGAATAAGTGTTCGATATATCGAACACTTAAAATTGGGAGCTGCCCGTGTCCGACCTAATTGTTGCGCCCGAAACCCGCGATCTCGAAGAGTTATCGGCCGCACTGTTGAACTGGCTCAGCCGCCAGATGCCGCAGGCTCGCGATCTCCGGCTTGATAATTTTGCCTATCCGCGCGGCGCAGGGATGAGCCACGAGACGATCCTGTTCGATGCCCATTGGCAAGAGGACGGTGGTGCCAAATCGCAAGGCATGGTGGTGCGAATCAAACCCGAGCTGATGACCGTGTTCCCCGACAATCTGTTCGACGAACAATACCAGCTGATGAAGGTTCTGCACGAGGGCAACTACGTGCGCGTCGCCAAGGTCTTCTGGATTGAGCAGGACGCCAGCATCCTCGGCAAACCCTTCTTCGTCATGGAAAAGAAGACCGGCCGGGTGCCGGTATCGATGCCGCCTTATGCCTTGGAGGGCTGGGTGTCGCAGCTGAGCGATGTGCAGCACCGCAAGATCTGGGAGCAGGGCGTCACCCAACTCGCGCTGGTTCAACGCGTGCCACTGGACAAGCTCCAGTTCCTGCGCGGCCCCGCCCATGCTCCCGAAGGCTTTGCACAGGAGTGGGACAAATACGTCCGCTTCGTCGAATGGGTGAAGGATGATCCGATAGCACCAATCCTGCGCAAGTCGCTCGATCGGCTTGAAGGCCTGACCCCTGCCAACCAGCCTGCGGGGCTCGTCTGGGGCGATGCGCGGATCGGCAACATGATGTTCGATGACGATTGCAATGTCGTTGCAGTGATGGACTGGGAGCAGCCCTCGCTTGGCGGGGCGTTGCAGGATCTCGCCTGGTTCCTCGTCCTCTCAGACACGATGCACGGCCCCGGTGCACAGCGCGGCAAGCACTTGCCTGGAATGGGCTCGCGCGAAGAAACCATCGCGCTGTGGGAAGAAGTCTCCGGCAAAAGCGCGGCAGACATCGAATGGTATGAGGAATTTACCCACCTCAAGATGGCTTGCACCGGGGTACGCCTCGGCCAGCTTCGCGGGATGGAAATGCAGAGCGCGGAATCGCTCAAGGTCCGCCTCAAGGTCGGTTAGGACCACAAGTCCATAAATCCACGAGGTGCGCCTGATAGACTTCGGGCAGGCGGCGCGTTGCTTTCAAGCGGCAATTCGCGGCTATGTAGCCATGCACCAATGGCGCGGTCGCCGGATTTTCCTCATAGGCTGGGAAATCACGATAGGTGACCACGGCAGTTGGCCGCCACGCGATGATCGCCCGCATCGCCTGAGCAGTAGGCACATGACTGACGTTGTGTTCGGCCGGGAAATACAGGTGAAGCGGGTAATAGAGAGGCGTCGGCGGATAGCTGCCGGTCTGTCGATAAAGATCGACCGGGCCTTCATAGACCAGCAAGCGGGGCTGCGGGGCGGAGGCGCGAATATCAGCCGCCATGCCAGACATTGCTTCGCGCGAGGCCTTGCGCGCCGAAAAATCGAGGGCCGGGCCCAGCAACAGGAGCGCGGCGACAACCACAAAACCATAGACCCGCCCCAGCGCCCGCCAGCCAAATGCACGCGCCGCTGCAATGCTTACCGGCAGGCACAGCGGCAGCAGGTAATGCTCATAGAAATTGGGAACAATCGCCACGCCAACTATGGCAGCCAGCAGCCATCCGATCAGAAACCCACGAGGCGCGTGTCCCTGTGCATCGCGAACAAGCAGCCCCAGTAATGCGGGTAACAGGGCCGGACTGAACAGCAGGCCCAGCGTCGCAATGCGGTTCCAGGCATCACCGCCCGGATTGTATCCCTTGGCAAGATTGGCACTGACCATCGCGTGCCAGAACTCCGGAAAATGACCGGCGAGCGCATAGAGGCCCGCGAACAGCGCCATCGGTGCGGCACCAGCCGCCATCATCAAAGCACCGACACTCGCCAGTCTTCCCAGCGAGGCCCCGCCGCGCCAAAGCTGCCACAGGATATATGCCCCAAGAAACACGCCCTCGCAGATAGCGGTCTGCTTGAAAGTCAGCGCGAACCCTGCCGCGGCCATGGCTGCAAAGACCGACTGCGGCACCTCGCCGCTCTGCAACGCGGGCAAGGCTCGCAAAACAAGGAGCACAGCGAGTGCTATCCAGAGATTATAAAACACCGGCGATTGCCCGCCGCCGCCGCCAAAAAACACCAGCAGCACGAGGTAGAGCGATCCGCTCAGCATGGCACCGAGCCGGTTGGTGAAACGCTCCGCAATGCGGCTCGCGATGAAGGCAGTGCCAGCCGCGAACAGCAGCGCAATCGCCTGATAGGCAATCACCGGGTTCGGGAAAAAGGCCGCTAGCCAGTACGTTGCGAACAGCCCCGGCCCCTTGCGGTCCCAGACATCGACATAGGGCAGTTCGCCCTGATGCAGCCGCAGCCCGCCTTGCAGATAGAAATACTCATCATTGAAATAATTGGTGTCACCAAACACCGATACGCGCGTGACTAGCGCGAAAACCAGAAACCAGAAAAACTGGGCACGGCGTGATTGCAGGATGCCGCCGCTTGCCTGAGCACTGGTCGATGCCACTAGCGAACTCCCTGCGGCATGTGCCCAATTCTGCCGCGAAGTCGGCACGAGGGCGCAGCACCGTCGCTATCGGGCAGACGCACGTGAAGGTCCAGCCGCCGGTCCTGCACAATCCACTGGCCGACGGAGCGATAGTGCGCCGCAAGCTCGCGCTGAACCACCGCGCTTGTTGCGGGATTTTGCGGGGCTACCTTGTCGGGAGAGGTCATGACCGCGCCGGGCCTTTCGCTAAATATCCGCTCAACTTCCCGCACCGGATCAACCGGCAGCGCACGGGCTTCAAGCACGTTGTTGAGGTGGTCGGGATAGATGAACCGCGTCGGCAGGCCGCTGCCGGTCAACCGGTAGAGCGCCGTCGGCCCGTCGAAAACATACAGGCAGTGATTGCGCGCGCCGACATAGGGGGCAAGCGCCGCCGTCATCTGCACCAGCGTGGCCTGTTCGCGCGAGGTGGCGGCGAAGCGTTCGACCGGATTGAACCCGGCAATCATGCCTCCCAGCACAACCACCCATGCGGCAAGGCCCCAGCGATTGCGCCGGTCAAACAGAGGCAGTGCGACGAGGATCGCGGGCGGCACCAGCGCGCCATAGTAGTACGAGTAGATCGTGCGCACGATGAACAATCCGGCAGTGGCCACGACCAGCCACACCAGCGCCAGCCACCATAACCTCAGCGCCTCGCCGCGCCTTCGGGCGATCAGGGCAAAGCTGATCCCGCCGATAGCCAAGGCGATCACCGGCACGGCAAACACAAGTTGCTCGTCCAGTAGCCAGCCCGCTGGCATCGCTGCGCGCCGGCCGATCGACAAGAAGTTGGCGAAGGCGAAATCGGCAAATGCACCCTGCCCGGCGAACCACAGCGCGGCTAGCAAAGTAGGCACAACACCAAGCGCTGCGAAGGCCGCACCATCAAGCACCAGCCGGGCGGGCGAGCTTCCCTTGCTGCGCAATATCCACAGCGCGCACAGCCCGAAAAACAGGCACTGCGCCAGCACGGTATATTTGATCTGCAACGCCACCCCGCCGCAAGCCATTGCCAGCAGGCATAGACTGCGCGCGGCTGCGACCGGACGCGACCGCGCCGCCAGCAGCAATTGCGCCATGGCCATCAGCAGCGGCGCAAAGAATATCTCGCTTTGCCCTGAAAAACTGTCGAATATCGCCATCAGCGCGGGATAAAGCGGCGCGGCCATGGCCGC